>NZ_JBOHDN010000263.1:0-3593 GCF_050699375.1 Nocardioides sp.
TGGTGCGTGATACTGGGTTCGAACCAGTGACCCCCTCGGTGTGAACGAGGTGCGCTACCACTGCGCCAATCACGCGTCGCGGCGGTGCCGCGGATGAAACATTAGCGCATCGGCTCGCCGCACCCACATTCGGGACATGCCGAGACGTAGGCTCGCGGCTACCGGCAGGACGCACTGGGTCAACCGAAGGAGCGACGATGCTCGCCTACGAACGCACCGGCAGCGGTGAGCCGCTGCTCCTGATCCATGGCATCGGACATCGCAGGCAGGCATGGGCACCTGTCGTGGAGCGGCTGGCCGGGGAGTTCGAGGTGATCACCCTCGATCTTCCGGGTCATGGTGAGTCTCCGGCGTTCGAGCCGGCGGGACGTACGGTGCGGGCGGCCGTGACGGACGAGCTCAACGCGCTCCGGGTCGAGCTCCGTGTCGAGAGGCCGCATGTGGCCGGCAACAGCCTCGGCGGGCTGCTCGCGCTGGAGATGGCCGACGCCGGGCACGCCCGGTCGGTGACAGCGCTCTCCCCTGCGGGCTTCTGGATCGGCAAGGCCGACTACCTCTATGTCAGGGGGCTGTTCGCCGGGGTGCAGACGGTGGCCAGACCGCTCGCTCCGGTGGCGAGCACCGTGCTGCGCAACAGCACCGCGCGCACCCTCGCGTTCAGCTGGCTCGCCGCCCACCCGGAGCGTCTCGACCCCAAGGCGGCGGCCGCGGACACGGCCAACATGGTCGCCTCGCGCGCCGCGATCCGGACGTTCTTCGGCGCCGCCTACCGCTATCCCGGCACGGTCGGCACCGACGTACCCACGACCATCGCCTGGGCCGCTCGAGACCTCACGCTGCTGCCCTATCAGGCGCTGGAGGCGCGACGGCGGGTCCCCAACGCCGTGCACCGCTGGTTGCCGGGCTGCGGCCATGTCCCGATGAGCGATGACCCCGACCTGGTGGCCGAGGTCATCCGCGAGACCACTCGGACCCAGCAGCCGGCATAGACGTCAGGACACCTGAGGGTGGCGCAGGCCGGGATGCTCGGGTGGGAGCGAGCGACGCAGGACCAACCAGCTCACCAGCAGGCAAAGCGCGACCAGCGGCCAGCTGAGCGCGATTCGGGCGATCGCCAGCGAGACCACGTCACCGGACCACCACAGCGGACCGAAGACGGCCACCCTCACGACGTACTGACAGACCCAGACCCAGCTCGCCCGCGCATACGCCCGCGCCAGGACACGGTCGCGGCGCCAGGTCCCCCGCTGGCGGAGCACCAGACCGACGACCACGCCCAGCAGCGGCCAGCGGAACGCGATGCTGACCACCCACACCAGGGCACTGGCCGCGTTGGCCGCGAGCTGGACCACGAAGAAGTCCTCGGCCCGGCCCGTACGCAGCGCGATCATCGCCGCGACGGCGACCCCGGCCACGCCCAGCAGGACGGCGCGCGGCTTTCGACCCTTACGCCACTGCCAGATCGCGATGGCCGCGGCCAGCACCAGGGACACCACGGTCGCCACCCACAGCTCGCCGCTGACCAGCCAGGCGAGCACGAAGGCGACCGGCGGGACGGTGGCGTCGATCGCGCCGCGGGCTCCTCCGAGGAGGTCTGCCAGGGTCTCGTCGTCGTCGCTGCGGCGGTCGGTGGGTATCACTCGGGTAAGGCTAGCCTTACTTGCAAGCGGGCGTGACGCCTCGGCCTGTCGAAGTGACTTCTCGGCCGGCGTACGTGACGCCTCGGCCGGTGGGGGTGACCTCTCGGCCGGCAGGTGACCTCTCGACAGAGTTCACCGGCAGGGCCACCCCGCGACGTACGCCGGCCATCCGGTGGCGCTTGGCTCGGAGCGCCGCTGCTCGGGCACGCGGGGACGCCCATCTCAAGCGGAGGTTTCAACGTGTCACACGAGCATCACGCCCACTCGCACGGCCACACCCACTCCCACGAGGTCGACGAGGTCACCCTCGCCGCCTCCTCGGACGCATCCGACAACGACCTGCGTCCCTCCGAGGTCTCCCGGCGCAACCTGCTCCGAGCCGCGGGCATCGCCGGAGCCGTGACCGCCGGGATGGCGGGCATGACCGGAGTCACCCCGGCGATGGCCGAGGACGCGCACACGGCGAAGAACAAGGGCGGGACGAAGATCCGGCACTGGCTCGCCGGCGACCACCACATCCACACCCAGCACAGCTCGGACGCGATGTACCGGGTCATCGACCAGGCACAGCACGGCGCCGCGTACGGCCTGGACTGGCTGGTCATCACCGACCACGGCGGCGCGACCCACGCCCGGATCGGCGTCGACCTGGTCAATCCCGACATCGTCGCCGCGCGCAAGGTGCTCGAGGACACCCTGATCTTCCAGGGGCTGGAGTGGAACATCCCGGCCGCCGAGCACGGCACGGTCTTCGTCGCCCCCGGCGCCAACGAGGTCGCGGTGCTCAAGCAGTTCGAGAACGACTACGACGGTTCCGTCAAGGGCGCTTCCGGCAACACCCCCGAGAACGAGGCGCTCGCGGTGGCGGGCATCCAGTGGCTCGGCAAGCAGGTCGACCGGCGCCGCATCGAGGACGCGCTGTTCCTGGCCAACCACCCCGCCCGCAACGGCATCGACAGCCCCCACGAGGTCCGTGCCTGGCGCGACGCCGACCCGAGGGTCGCGATCGGGTGGGAGGGCGCGCCAGGGCACCAGGCCGCCGGTCTGCCCGCCGGCTATGGCGCCGGCAGCGCTCGTGGCTACTACGGCAACAGCCCCGGCCCGAACTCGTTCCCCGGCTACCCCGCCGAGTCCTACCGCTCCTGGGGCGGCTTCGACTGGTTCACCTCGACCGTCGGCGGCCTGTGGGACTCGCTGCTCGCCGAGGGCAAGCCGTGGTCGATCAGCGCCAACTCCGACTCCCACGTCAACTGGGGCACCACCTCACGCCGCCCGGATGGGTCCGACTCGGCCTACTTCAACACCAACGGCCGCTACGCCGCCCCGGTCTACGCCGGCTCGGTCAACAACACCGCCGGCGACTTCTGGCCGGGCTACTACAGCCGCACCCACGTCGGCACCTCCGAGCGCAGCTACCGCGCGGTGATGAAGGGCATGCGCGACGGTCGGGTCTGGGTCGACCACGGCGCGCTGGTGAAGTCGGTCGACGTACGCGTCGTCGCCTCCGACGGCAGCTGGGAGAGCCTCGGCGGCACCCTGAAGGCCAAGCGTGGCAGCAGGATCTCGCTGGTCGTCACCATCACCGCGCAGGACGTCCCCAACTGGTCGCAGTTCCTGCCGAGCCTCAACCGGGTCGACGTGATCCGGGGCGCGGTCGACCCGACGTACGTCTCCGACCGCGACACCTGGAAGGCCCCCGACACCAAGGTGATCGAGCAGACCGACACCTCGGGCCGCACCGGCACCTTCCAGCTCCGCTACGACCTGGGGCGCGTCGAGGAGGAGGCGTTCTACGTACGCCTGCGTGGCACCGACGCCAACCGGTCCCAGGCCGGTTACCTCGGCGCGAGCGTCGACCCGGAGGGACCCGCCATCGACGTCGTCGGCGACGCCGACCCGTGGGTCGACCTGTGGTTCTACACCAACCCGGTCTGGGTCGTCCCGACCCGATGA
>NZ_JBOHDN010000264.1:0-20975 GCF_050699375.1 Nocardioides sp.
TGGAACCCGGGCACGCCATCGAGCAATCGCCACGCAGACACCGAGCCCGATTGGGGAGCCCGCGGCGCCATACGGTAATGTTCGCAGCGCTTCGGGCAGAGAGATTTGCCGGAGTTTCGGGCTGTGGCGCAGCTTGGTAGCGCACTTGACTGGGGGTCAAGGGGCCGCAGGTTCAAATCCTGTCAGCCCGACGTGTAAGCCCAGGTGAGAACCAGTTTCTCACCTGGGCTTCGTCGTATCCGGTGGCTGGCCCCTCGCCCGCGGACCGCGAAGTTCCCGGGAGTTCTAGGCAGGGTCAGAGATCCTCTCGTGCCGTGCATCCTCGTCGGTCGCGTCGTCATCGCTCGCCGGATACACGTCGTCGAGCACGCTCAGGAAGGCCTGGAGTGACACCGACTCGTTCTCGTCGGACCAGATCACGCCGTGCCGGAAGATCACGGGCTCACCGTCGAGCTCGACCCAGACGGCCGCCTCGGGGAGGACAGGGATGACCTCGGAGGTCATCAATGTGATGCCGGTGCCCGCGGCGACCATCGAAAGAATGAGGAACGGGTCGCTGACGGTCTGAGCCACTTCGGGAGTGAAGCCCGCAGACTGGCAGATCTGGCGAGCGATGACGGTCATGGACGAGTTTCCGTCGACCGGGCCCATGACGAACGGCTCGCCGCGCAGGTCGGACACCGACACTGGGCCATTGTCGGCAAGGGCATGATCGGCCGGCACGACGACACCGACGTGCTGCCGCGATATCTCCCGGGTGCGCAGCGGCGCTGGAATCTCGCTGACGAGACCGATGAAGGCGGCGTCCAGCTCCCCATTTCGTACGAGGCGGATCCCGTCGAAGGTGCGAACCCCGCCGACAAGCTGGAGGTCGATGGTGGGGAAGTCGCGGCGAAGGGCCTGGGCGAGTCGCGGCAAGGTCTGGTGGTTGTGTACGCCGGAGAAGCCGAGCCTGCAACGGCCGGTGGGCACGCCCTGCGCGCTTCGGGCGGCGTCGAGCGCGCTCCTCAGGGTGTGCAGAGTCCGGTACGCGAAGGGGAGGAGCGCCTCGCCTGAGGCGGTCAGTGCGACCGAGCGGGTGCTGCGCACGAAGAGTGGCGCTCCGACCTCGCGCTCGAGGCGTTGGATCACCTGGCTCAGCGGTGACTGCGCCATGTGCAGTCGTGCTGCTGCGCGGCCGAAGTGAAGCTCCTCCGCCACGGCTACGAACGCCTCGAGCCAGCGCACCTCCACTGTCGTGCCTCCAATTTTCTCCGTCGTCCCAGGGTCCCATTATGCACGAATCGCTCTATAGTCCCGGACTTATCTTGAATATGTTGCTGTTAAATCTTGTCTTGATGTTGCCTTCGCCACCACGATTCCGGTGAGACCCCACGCAGATCGAGGCACCGCCCTCAGCGACGCATGAACCCTAGATTCAAGGAGCAGCCCATGTCTCTCTTCGCCGTCACCTATCGCTACGCCGCCGGTTCCGCCACAGGTCGCGACGACCACCGGCCGAGCCACCTCGAGTTCCTGACGGGGTTGTACGAGACCGGCCGCCTGGTCGTCTCCGGACCTACCGACGCGAGCGGACCGGAGCCGGGCGCGCTGCTGATCGTGCGAGGTGAGTCTCTGGCCGAGGTCGAGAAGATCATGGCGCAGGATCCGTTCGCAGGGCGTGGCTACGTCGAGCGCACCGTGCGGTCGTGGGACCCGAAGTTCGGCGCCGACCGGCTCGCGCCGGCGACCGCGGACCTGAGCTGAGCGGGGGCATCATGCTGGCAGTGAGAACCGTCTCCGCGTGCACGCTGGAGTACGCCGAGGTGCCGAGGCCGAAGGTGGCTACGGACGAGGCGGTGGTGCAGATAGAGCACGTCACCCTGTGCGGGACGGACCTGCACATCTTCGAGGACGACTACACCTCGGAGCTGCCGCTCATCCAGGGCCACGAGCTCTCAGGGACGGTCGTCGAGGTAGCCGATGATGTTGCCGGCGTCGCGGTCGGTGACCGGGTGGCTGTCGACCCGCTCATCGCCTGCGGTGAATGCGCGACGTGTCGCAAGGGGCGGGGTCACGTCTGCCCCAACCTGATGGTGTTCGGGTGCTACTGCGACGGGGGCTTCGTGGAGTACCTCAGCGTGAGCGCCGACCGGCTGCACCGCATCCCCGATGGACTTCCGACCGAGCTCGGCGCCGTCGCAGAACCGACCGCGATCTCCCTCGAGTCTGTCACCCGCGGGCGCGCCGCTCCGGGGGAGACGGCGCTGGTGCTGGGATGCGGACCGATCGGCGCGTTGGCCACGTTGGCGCTGCACGACCTCGGCGCGACCGTCATCGCGGCTGACACGGTTCCCGACCGCCTCGACCTGGTACGGGAATTCGGCGCCTCGCACACGCTGCTCGTCGACGCGGCCTCCAGGTTCCCCACGGCTCAGCTTGCTGAAGTGCTCCGCGACGACTCGTCCGACGGGCCCGACCTCGTCATCGAGGCCACCGGCGTACCGGCGTCGCTCGCCAACGCCCTCGACGTGGTCGCGCCGGGCGGTCGCGTGGTGCAGGTCGGGATCTCCACCCGTCCCACCGGGTTCCCGCTCAAGGTGATCCCGTTCAAGGAGGTCGAGCTGCTGGGGAGCCGCAACAGCCAGGGGCTCATCCCGGAGGCGCTGAAGCTGATCGCGCGGCACCAGGACACAGTGCGGAGTCTCCTCACCCACAGGTTCGCCGTGAACGAGCTGGACCAGGCGTTCGCCACCATGCGTGCGACCGATCAGCGGGTCGGGAAGGTCCTCATCGACATGCCCGCCAAGGTGCAGGTGTGATCGTCACTCCCGTGAGCGCGCTGCCCGCCCGGGTCGACGTCGCCGTGATCGGCTCCGGGGCTGCGGGTCTGACCGCAGCCGTCCGTGCGGCAGACGCAGGCGCGAGCGTGGTCGTGCTGGAGAAGGCCGAGCGGCTCGGCGGCACCACCGCGGTCGGCGGCGGCGTCCTCTGGGCGCCCGCGAACCGGCTCGGCGCGGACGCGGGCTTCGCCGACTCGCGTGAGGATGCGATCGCGTACCTCGCAGCCGCGACCGAAGGCCGGCTCGATCGCGGTTGGGTCGAGTGGTACGTAGACACCGCTTCGGCAGCTGTCGACTATCTCACCGAGCAGACCCGAGTCTCGCTCACGCCGCTGAACCGGCCCGACTACCGGCTCCGGTGGCCGGGGGCGACGCAGGGCGGTCGAAGCCTGGACAACGACGCCTTCGATGTGGGAGCCGTCCCCGGCCTGAGTGAGGTGTTGCGACCCTCCAGCTACTTCCCGCTGCTGACGATGGCCGAGCGTGACGAGCTGAACGGCGCGGCGCCCGATGCCGCGCTGCTCGAGGAGCGGGAGAAGGCGGTGGTCCGAACCATGGGTGGCGCGCTGGTCGGGAGTCTCCTGGTGTCGGCGCTCGAGCGCGGTGTCCAGGTAACCACCGAGGCGCCGGTCACAGGGCTCGACGTCGATGAAGCAGGTGGCTGGCGGCTGGGCATCGGACAGAACCGAATGCGCATCGAGGCACGTTCAGTCGTCCTCGCATCCGGCGGCTTCGAGTGGAGCCCCGAGCTGCAACGCGCCTTCCTCCCGCACCCGATCACGCCGATCTCCGCACCCTCCAACGAAGGTGACGGCCTCCGCCTCGGGCTGAAGCTCGGCGCTGCCGTGGGGGAGATGACCTCATTCTGGGGGGTTCCGGTGATCACCCCGACGGAGCAGACCTACGACAGCCGGAGGTCTGGGCGGATGGGCAACGTCGAGATGACGTTGCCCGGATCCGTGACGGTCGGCGCCGATGGGCGACGATTCGTCAACGAGGCGCTGAACTACCATGACGTCTCCCAGGTCATGGGTGCCATCGACGAGCATCGCCTCGTAGCCAAGGGGCTGCCGGCCTGGCTGATCTTCGATACCCGATACCTCGACTCCTACCCGGTGGCCGGGTCTGGGCCGGGGGTGTCTCGCGAATGGATGGTCGCGGCGCCCAGCATCGCGGCACTTGCTGACCAGATCGGCCTCGACGCCGGCGTACTGACCGACGAGATCGCGCGCTTCAACGCCGACGCCGCGGCAGGTGAGGACAACGCCTTCGGCCGTGGCTCCTCGGCAGAGGACCGGTTCCTGGGCGATGAAGCGGTCACCCCGAACCCCTGTCTGCGTCCGCTGATCGAGGCGCCGTTCTACGCCGTCGCCCTGCACTGCGGAACGCTCGGCACCTCGGGCGGGCTGGTGACCGACAAGCACGCTCGGGTGCTCCGCTTCGACGGATCCGTGTTCGAGGGGCTCTACGCCGCCGGAAACGTCTCGGCCACCGTCTTCCGCGGCGCGTACCCCGGTGGTGGCTCCACGCTCGGCCCGGCGATCACCCGGGGCTATGCGGCTGGGTGCCACCTGGCGGACACGCTCTGAGCCTCCGAGGCGGGCAGCCCGGCGGTCGCCGGGTCTGTCCGCCTGGGTCCCGTCGGGCCGTGCCCACGTGGCCTATAACCGCCCGTCAGTAGGAGGCCCGACCGCCTGAGGCGTCATAGACGGCCCCGGTGGAGAAGCTGACCGCGTCCGAGCACAGCCACGCCACCAGCTCGGCGATCTCGTCCGGCCGCCCGAACCGACCCATCGGCGTCAACGACTGGGATCGGGCCAGAATCTCTGGGTCTGTCGCCGCGTTCATCGGGGTCTCGACGGCAGCGGGTGCTACCGAGTTGACCAGGACGCCGGTGGTGGCGAGCTCCTTGCCCAGGGACTTCGTGAGCGCGATTACGGCGGCTTTCGACGCCGAGTACGCGCTCTGTGTCGGATTCCCGTCCTTGGCTGCGATGCTGGCCAAGTTGACGATGCGGCCCCATCCGCGCTTGACCATCCCGGGCCCGAAGGCCCGACACATCAAGAAGGTCCCTTCGGTGTTGACCGCGAACGTCTGTCGCCAGGCAGCGGGTTCGAGGTCGAGGAGCGGCGCGGACGGACCGACCACGCCTGCGCTGTTGACCAGGATGTCGACGTCGCCGATCCGCGTCGCCAGAGCTGCGACGGACTCGGGATCGGCGACGTCGACGCGTTCGTCGGCGCCGGTCAGGTCGGCGGTCACAACCGATACGCCGGCCGCACGGAGCCGGGCGGATGTGGCGGCGCCGATGCCGCTTGCTCCGCCGGTGACGAGCGCGTGACGAGGAAGGGCCATCAGGTGCCTCACGATCTCAGAGTATGTGGCGGTGCCACATAAACGATTGGGGATTATGTACGCGGTCGACCGTACAGGTGAATGAATGGGAAAATTAAGCCGAAAACGCACAAAGTCAAAGTGCGATTCAGTGTTGGACAGGCTCAAGTGATGGCCCTCACACTCGTGGTGAACGCGTTCGGAGACATCGATCCCGTATCCAGCCCATGGCCGCATGGCCAGCCCGGGCGGAAGGACACCCACTATGAGCACAATCGACTCGGCCGCAACTTCGGCCCGCGGCAGCACCCTGAACGCCCGGCGTGCCGCCATCTCCGGCTTCCTCGGAAGCACCCTGGAGTACTACGACTTCTTCATCTACGGCTCGGCCGCCGCTCTGGTCTTCGGCTCCGTCTTTTTCCCCGGCGGCGGTGCCTCCGCGACGCTCCTCTCGATCAGCACGCTGGGCGTCGCGTACGTCGCCCGCCCGCTCGGCGCGGTTCTGTGGGGGCACCTCGGTGACCGGTTGGGGCGCCGCAAGACCCTGATGTCCTGCCTGCTGCTGATGGGTGTCTCCACCTTCATCATCGGCTGTCTGCCCACCTACGACCAGGTCGGCGTCGCCGCGCCGCTGCTGCTCGTCGCCCTGCGGCTGCTGCAGGGCCTGTCCGCGGGAGGCGAGTCGCCCGGCTCGGCGTCGTTGTCGATGGAGCACGCCCCGGACCACCGCCGGTCCTTCTTCGCCAGCTTCACGATGAGCGGGATCATGTTCGGGATCGTTCTCTCCAGCCTCGTCTTCATCCCGGTCTCGATGCTTCCCGATGAGGCCCTCTTCAGCTGGGGCTGGCGAATCCCGTTCTGGGTCAGCATCGCTCTCACGTTCACTGCCTTCTGGATCCGTCGTCAGCTCGAGGAGCCGGCCGTCTTCCAGGAGGCCAAGGTTCACGACGAGGTGGCCGAGGTTCCGCTCGTCGAGCTCTTCCGCGGCCACGGCGGTGCCGTCGTACGCATCATGTTCAGCTCCACCTTCACGATGATCAACACGATCGTGAACGTCTTCGCACTCGCTTACGCGGTCGAGCACAACGGCATCGAGCGGACCACGATGCTGTTTGCGATCGCCCTGGCGAACCTGGTCGCGGTGTTCACCCAGCCGTTCTACGGATGGCTGGCCGACAAGATCGGCCGCAAGCCGGTCTTCATCGGTGGAGTGCTCGGCGCGGGCGCGATGATGTTCGTCTACTTCAACGCGATCGGCACCGGCAACGTAGCGCTGGTCTTCATCAGCGGCGTGATTCTCCTCGGTGTCTTCTACGCCGCGCCCAACGGCAGCTACATGGCCTCCTTCCCCGAGCAGTTCCCGGCCAAGGTCCGCTACAGCGGGATGGCTATCGGTCTGATGCTCGGACTCCTTGCTTCCGGGTTCACCCCGGCCATCGCCCAGGCGATGACCGCCGGCGACACGGCGAACTGGCTGCCGGTCGCCTGGATGTGCCTCGGCTTCGCTGTTCTCTCGGCTGCCGCCTTCGCCACCGGGCCGGAGACATACCGCATCCCGACCGCCGAGCTCGGTCTGAAAGACCGGCGCCACAACCGTGATCGGGCACCTCTGGCCGGCCTCCAGAAGACGCCATGACGAACAGCCGACGACCGTCGCTTCCCCGCATCGGACACGAAGGATCCAGCTCATGCGCCACCACATAGGCCTGATCGGATCGGGCATCTCCACCTCGCTCTCGCCGGCGCTCCACACCCAGGAGGCCGTCGCGCTCGGGCTCGACGACTACCGCTATGCGCTGGTCGATCTGGAGCCGACCGGGCGCTCGCCCGAGGAGACGCCGGACGTCCTGAGGGAGGCCGTCGGTCTCGGCTACACGGGGTTCAACATCACCTATCCCTGCAAACAGGCTGTCCTGCCTGCCCTCGATGAGCTGAGCCAGGCCGCGCGGCTTCTCGGTGCGGTGAACACCGTGCAGGTCACGGAGGGCGGGCTGATCGGCCACAACACCGACCACAGCGGCTTTCTGAGCGCGTTCCGCAGGGTGCTGCGCGGCGCCGCTCTGGGCACGGTGGCCCAGACCGGCGCCGGCGGAGCGGGCACCGCGGTCGCCCACGCGCTGGCAGAGTCGGGCGTACGTCGCCTGGTTCTGGCCGATCCCGATCCTGTCCGGGCCGAGGAGGTCGCGGCGCGCATCTCACGTGCGCACCCCGGCTGCACGGTGGAACCGGTGGGCGCGGTCGAGCAGCTCGCCGACTGCGACGGCCTGGTCAACGCCTCGCCGGTGGGGATGGAGGGCCATCCCGGTACGCCGATCGAGGTCTCGGCCCTGCACCCGGGGCTCTGGGTGGCCGACATCGTCTACCGACCAGCCCCCACCGCACTCCTGGCCGCCGCGGAGCGTCTGGGCTGCCGCACCCTCTCGGGCCTGCACATGCTCGTGGACCAGGCCGCAGACACCTTCAGGATCCTCACCGGGACCACACCTGACCGAGACCGGATGCGGGCCCACCTGGAGTCACTTCTCGCCGACCGGCAGATGGTCTCCTGACCGGCCCTGACCGGCCTGACCACCTCACCCCATCGCACAAGCACCTGATCGAAACAAGGAGATACCTGTGACTGTCCCGCCGTACGCCGAGCCGCTCGCGCTGGGAGCGCTGACACTCCGCAACCGGTTCGTCTCGGCGCCCATGGAACGCAACTACTGCGAGCCTGACGGCACCATGACGCAGCGCTACATCGACTACCTCGCCCGGCGGGCAGAGGGCGGCACCGCACTCGTGTTCAGCGAGGCGACCTACGTCCGGGCAGACGGCAAGGGGCGCATCCGGCAGATGGGGGCCGACGTCGACGAACGGATCCCAGGGATCACCGCCCTCGCCGAGGCGGTGCACGCTCACGGCGCGCTGCTCGGCGTCGAGCTCAACCACGGCGGGCGAACCGCTCAGGGTGCGGTCAGCGGCTACACACCGGTGGCCCCCTCGCCGATCCGGTGCGACCTCGCCGGCGGCGAGATGCCCGAGGAGCTGGACAGCGACGACATCGAGCACCTGATCGAGTGCTACGGCGAGGCGGCGGCGCGCTGTCAGCAGGCGGGGGTCGATGTGATCAGCCTGCACAGCGGCCACGGCTACCTGATCCACCAGTTCCTGTCCCCGGCCTACAACCTGCGCCAGGACGAGTGGGCGGATCCCACGCTGTTCGTCAACCGGGTGATCGACGCGGTTCACCGGCACGCGCCGGGCATCGCGCTCGGTCTGCGGATTTCTGCGTTCGAGGGCATACCCGGCGGTCTGACCCCGGAGCTGACCCTCGAGCGGATGCGTGCTGTCGACACCGACCGCCTGGACTTCCTCGACGTGTCCGCGGGCAACTACGAGGCGGGCCAGTGGATCGTCCAGTCGGGGGAGTGGGAGCGTGGGATCCTCGCCGACTACGCTGCGCCCTACCGCGAGGAGTACGACTTCCCGATCGGGGTCGCCGGGCGGATCAACACCCCCGAGACCGCGGCCGACATCATCGGCTCCGGCAGGGCCGACTTCGTCAGCCTTGCCCGCGCTCTGCACGCCGACCCCGACCTTCCGACCCTCGCGATCGACGGCGGCCGCTATCGCCCCTGCATCGCCTGCAACTACTGCATCGACAGTCTCGCGCCCGGTGCGGTGCCGTGCACGGTGAACCCGTGGGTCGCACGAGAGGCCGAGCAGCCCAGGAAAGCCGCCCAAGGCTCGGCCCAAAGATCGGCCCAGCGGTCGGCCCGGGTCGCCGTCGTCGGTGCGGGCCCGTCCGGGTTGGGTGCCGCCCGCGAGCTGGCGCTGCTCGGTCACTCCGTGGAGATCTATGACGAGCGTGAGACGCCGGGCGGGGACTTCGCCCTGGCCTCCGGGCTACACGAGTATCCCGAGTACGGCCGCCTGCTGGACTGGCAGCTCGCCGAGCTGGCCGACCTCGAGGTGCCCATCCGGACCGGGGTGCGGGTCACGCCAGAGCTCTTCGCGACCGACGTGCCGGACGCGATCGTGCTCGCCACCGGCGGTGCCGGATTCGCGCCAGCGATGGCCGGGGCAGAGACCCGGACGGTGCGCGACGTACGTGACTTCCTTCTCGAGAAGGGCGACACACCCGAGCAGGTGACGATCTACGGTGCTGACCGGGAGGCGGCCGCGGTCGCCGACGACCTGCTGCTCGCGGGCGCTCACGTGGTGATGGTGGCGCCGCAGCAAGAGATCGCCCAGGACGTCGGACGTCGCGCCAAGATCGTCCTGCTGCCTCGTCTCGCCGAGGCGGAGAACCTCACCGCGCACCTCTCCGCCACCGTCGTTCGGGTCGAGGCGGACCGCCTCCTGATCCGCACCGAGGACGGGGAACGGTGGGTGGACGCGCCGGGTGAGCTCTTGATCTCCCACGGCATCGAGCCGCGCGACGCGCTCCTGCCCGAGTTGCGAGCCCTCGCTCCGCGCCTGGGTGTGTACGCCGTCGGCGACGCGAGCGGCAACGGCGGGTCGGTCCAGGCCGGGCTGGTCACCGGGGCCGACGCAGTCCTTGAGATCACCAAGGCCGTAGAGCTCCACGCAGAGGCGGTGACCGTATGAGCACGGATAAGGCACCGATGGGCCTGGGCACCTGGCCGCTCACCGGAGACGACGCGACCTCGATCGTTCGGAACGGTATCGAGGCGGGCTACCGCCTGATCGACACCGCTGCGGTCTACGAGAACGAGGAGGCGGTCGGTCGCGGCGTACGGGAGAGCGGTCTGCGGGACCAGCTCCTGATCACCTCCAAGCTGCGTGGCCGCGACCATCTCTCCGGGAAGATCCGGGAGGCGGTGGAGGAGAGCCTGCGCCGGCTCGGGGTGGAGCGGATCGATCTCTACCTCATCCACTGGCCGCTCCCGCGCTTCGACCGCTACGTCGTGGCTTACCAGGGGTTGTTGGAGTGCCGCGAGGCCGGACTGCTCGGCCAGGTCGGCGTCTCGAACTTCCTCGGTCACCATCTCGACCGGCTGGTCGAGGCCACAGGCGAGGCTCCGTACGTCAACCAGATCCAGCTCGATCCGACCCTGGCACGCACCGGCGTGCGCCGTGCCGCGGATGCGCTGGGCGTCCACACCCAGTCCTGGAGCCCGCTCGGCCGCGGCGACGCACTCAGCGCGCCGGCCGTGGGCGAGATCGCCGAGCAGCACGGCGCCACCACCGCGCAGGTCGTCCTGGCCTGGCACCGGGCCCACGGCCTCACCCCGGTCGTGCGCTCGTCGCGTCCCGAGCGGCTGGCCGAGAACCTGGCCGCCCTGGAGCTCCGCCTCACCGCCGAGGATGTCGGCCGTCTCGACCGGCTCGACCGCGGCGAAGAGGCTGCCCGTGACGTCGAGACCGAGGAGGCAATCTCATGACCCGAAGCACCACCAGCCCCCGCCTGCGGGTGGGGATCGTCGGTTGCGGCCGGATCGCCGGCAATCACGCCAACGCATTCCGCGCCGTGCCAGGGGTCGAGGTGGTCGGCTGCGCCGACCCCCAGCCCGGGCGCGCCGCCGACTTCGCCCGTGAGCATGGGCTGCCGGTCGCGGTCGAGACCGCCGAAGCCCTCATCGCCCAGGGCCTGGACGCCCTGACCGTCTGTACGCCGCACCCCGTCCACGAGCAGGTCGTGCTCGAGGCCGCCGCAGCCGGACTGCACGTGCTGTGCGAGAAGCCGGTCGCGGTGGACCTGGCCGCGGCCGACCGGATGATCGCTGCCACGGAGCGGGCAGGGGTCCGGTTCGGGGTGCTCTTCCAACGCCGCTTCTGGCCGGCCGCGCAGCGCATCCGCGCCGCGATCGACGACGGTCGTCTCGGCCGGCCAGTCCTCGGTGAGGTCACGGTCCTGCTCCATCGGCCGACCGACTACTACGCCGCCGACGCCTGGCGGGGCAGCTGGGAGACCGACGGCGGTGGCGTCTTGATGACCCAGGCGATCCATCAGATCGACATGCTGCAGTGGTTCCTCGGCCGGCCGACCCAGGTCAGCGGCTTCATCCGAACCCACATCCACGGGGACCACATCGAGACCGAGGACACCGCATCGGCCGTCGTGGCGTTCGAGTCCGGTGCAACCGCGACCATCACCGCGACCACCGGCACCAACCACAACCTCGGCAACAGGGTCACCGTCGTCGGGGAGACCGGCGCGGTCGCCAGCATCCTGGAGTTTCCCGAGGGTCACGAGGGAGCCAACGACATCTGGACCGTCCCGGGAGAGACCGGCTTCACCATGCCGTACGAGGCGAGTGCGCCGTCTCGCCCGCTGATCGGCGAGGTGAACACCGCGCTCGCGGACTTCCACACCCTCCAGGTGCAGGACTTCGCCGACGCGATTATCGAGGACCGCGACCCGGCGGTCACCGGACGCGACGCCCGCGCCTCGCTCGCGATCACCACTGGCGTCTATGAGTCTGCCCGGACGGGCACCGTCGTCGACCTGACCACCGCTCCGATAGGAGCAACCGCATGAGCGAGAGATATGACCTGGTCGTGGTCGGCTCCGGCGCGGGTGGGCTGGCCACGGCCGTCACCGCGGCGCACCACGGTGCCCGCGTGCTGGTGGTGGAGAAGGCCGAGACCTGCGGCGGCGCGACCGCATGGTCGGGAGGCTGGATGTGGACGCCGCGGCACCGGTTCGCCCGTGCTGCCGGTGTCCACGAGAGCATCGACGCACCCAAGACCTACCTCAAGCACCGCCTCGGGGAGCAGTACGACGAGGCTCGGATCGACGCCTACCTGCGCGCAGCCCCGGAGATGGTCGACTTCTTCGAGGAGAGCACCGCGCTCCAGTTCGTGCCTGGCGCGGGCATCGCCGACATCCACGGGGACACGCCCGGTGCCGCCGAGGGAAACCGGCAGGTGGCGCCGAAGCCGGTGCGGCTGACGAAGCTCGGCCCCGAGGTGGGCCGACTGTTGCGCCGGCAGATGTACGAGACCTCGTTCCTGGGGATGGGCATCATGGCTGGCGCGGACCTGCAGGCGTTCTTGCACGCCACCCGCTCCCCGCGGGCGTTCCTGCACTGCGCGGTCCGGGTCACCCGACACCTGTGGGACCTGCTGGTCCACCGGCGCGGCCAGTCCCTGGTGAACGGCACCGCGCTGATCGCGCGGCTGCTGCGCTCCGCCCTGGACGCCGGGGTGGAGATCAGGGTGCGCACGGCCGCGAGCGAGCTGGTCTGCGATGAGTCCGGACGGGTCAGCGGCGTACGTCTCCAAGGTCCGGAGGACACCTACACCGTCATGGCGGCCCAAGGGGTCGTCCTGGCCACAGGCGGCTTCAGCCACGACCAGGACCTCCGTCGGCGCCTCTTCCCGCGCACCCCGACCGGTGGTGAGCACTGGACGCTGCCGCCTTCAGGCACGTCGACCGGCGACGGGCTGCGCCTGGCCGAGTCCGCCGGTGGCCGGCTGGACCGTTCGGGAGCCTCGGTGGCCGCGTACTGCCCGGTCTCGCTGGTGCCTTACCCCAACGGGCGGACCGGCGTGTTCCCGCACATCCTCGACCGCGGCAAGCCCGGCGTGATCGGGGTGCTGGCGAGCGGTCGACGCTTCGTCAACGAGGCCAACGGCTATCACGACTACACCGTCGCGATGCTCGCCGCGACGCCCGAGGGCGAGGAGGTGTGCTCCTGGCTCATCGCGGACGCGACCTATATGAGGTTCTTCCCGCTCGGCATGGCGAAACCGTTCCCGGTGCCGACCTTCCCTTATCTGCGGTCGGGATATCTGAAGAAGGGCGACAGTCTGCGCGACCTGGCACTGAAGTGCGGGATCGACCCTGCCGGTCTCGAGGACACCGTCGAGGCGTTCAACGAGAACGCCCGCCAGGGGACCGACCCCGAGTTCGGGCGGGGCCGGACCCGGTTCAACCAGGGATCCGGCGATCCGGACAACCCGTGGCCGAACCCGAGCCTGGCGCCGTTGGAGATCGGGCCGTTCTATGCGGTCAAGGTGTTTCCCGGCAGCTTCGGCACCTTCGCCGGCCTGGTCACCGGCACCGACTCCCGGGTGCTAGACCACGCCGATCGGCCGATCGGCGGGTTGTATGCCGTCGGCGTCGATCAGAGCAACGTGCTCGGTGGCCACTACCCCTCCGGCGGGATCAACATCGGCCCGGCCATGACCTTCGGCTACCTCACCGGCCGTCACCTGGCCGCACCTGACCCAAGGACTGCATCGACCAAGGAGACCCACCGATGAGCATCCCGCTCGGGCTCGCCGCCCTCACCGTCCTTGACACCCCGCCGCTGGAGCAGATCGGCCTCGCCGAACGATGTGGCTACGACACCGTCGGGTTCCGCCTCCTGCCTGCCGCCCCGGGCACGGCTGCCTATCCGCTGCACCAGGAAACCGCTCACCTGCGTGACGTCAAGGCCCGCCTGGCCGACTCGCCGGTCACGGTCTTCGACGTGGAGATCATCCGGATCGACGCCGACTTCGACCTCGACCGGCACCACCGGCTCCTCGAGACATCGGCCGAGCTCGGCGCCCGGGCACTCCTTGTCGGTGCCGACGACCGTGACCTCGTGCGCCTCACGGACAGCTACGCCGCCCTCGCGGCGGCCTGCGAGCCCTACGGCCTCGCGGCAAGCCTGGAGTTCATGCCCTGGACGGCGGTCCCCGACGCCAGGACTGCCGTGGAGATCGTCGGCCGAGCAGACGGGCCGGCCCGCTCGGTGCTCGTCGACGCTCTCCACGCCGCGCGCTCCACCACCACCGTGGACGACCTGCGAACCATCCCCGCGGAGTGGATCCACTACGCACAGTTGTGCGATGGCACCGTGCCGGCGCCGGAGAGCGACCGGGAGCTCATCCATGACGCCCGCGAGCACCGACTCGTCCCCGGCGAGGGCGGCATCGACCTGGCAGAGATCTGGGCGAGCCTGCCAGCGGGCACTCCGATCAGCGTGGAGCTACCGAACGAGCCCGAGCGGATGGCCATGGGCACCGAGGCCTGGCTCGCGCACCTGGCCTCGAGCTCCCGGGACGTACTCGACCGTGCAGCCCGACTCCCGAGGAGGTAGGTCCCTGAGGGCGAAGGACCTGACCGGTTTTCGGTGACACCAGGAAAGTCGCCTGAGGGAGGATCCCGTCACCGGCCGAGTCTCGCGAGCGAGGCGGATGCCTCAGAGGTCGAAGTCGGCGATCACCGGACGGTGGTCCGAGCCGGGCTTGTCCTTGCGCGGTTTCGGGTCGTCGGTGATCGAAGGGGTCTTGCCGAGTGCTTTGGAGCCGGCGGAGGCGGAGGTGACCTTGTCGACGAGAGCCTTGGAGACCAGGATGTGGTCGATCAGCTCCGGGCGGCCCTGGTAGATACGGGAGTAGCGCTCCTTCTCCGGGATGAGCGGCGCGATGTTCCAGAGCCTGGTCGCGTCTCCCTTGTCGGGCTTCTCGTAGCCCCTGGTGCCGATCTCGGAGCCACCGGGCCCGAGGAGGATCTGGGTGGTGGCGGCGAGGGGGCCGTCGTTGAGATCGCCGGCTACGACGACGGCGTGACCGGCGCCGTCTCCGGCGAGGGAGATGTCCGCTCCGGCACGCAGCGCCGCGGCTTCGCCGGCACGTCGCGTGAGGGCGTAGAACCCGTACCGGGCACGCTCTCCCTCGTCCTTGGGGTTGAACCTGCCGCCGGGGAAGGAGAGGAGCTTCGACTTCAGGTGGGTGGAGATCACGGTGACCGTCGTGCCGCCGAGCTCGACCTGGGCGCGGAGCGCGGGGCGGCCCATCTCGTCGATCGTGGTTCCGTCGTCCTGGACCTGAACCGGCTGGAGGGTGTCGGGGAAGGCGGCTATCTGGTCGACGTCACTGAGCTCGGACTGGGCGATGACTCCCGCCCGGATGCCTCGGCCGTCGGGATCGGCCAGCGCTGTGTGCCAGGTGCCGTCGAGCTGCTTGACGAGGTCGTCGAGGGCGTCGGGGTCGCCGACCTCCTGGACGCAGAGTACGTCGGGGGAGAGGTCGTTGATGGTGGCCGCGAGGGTGGTCAGCTTCTGGTCGTACTCGTCGCGGGAGGACGGCCCATCCTGGCCGGGGCGGAAGAGGTTCTCGAGGTTCCAGGTGCCTATTCGTGATGTCATGCATCCACGCTCGGCCGAGGCGGGCAACCGCGCCGGAACGCGGGGTGACAACTAGCCGAAGATCGGTACGACGACCGCCCAACGCCCCAGACATCAAACGGCCTCGGTCGCTCAGGCGTCGAGATCCTGCGCGACGAGCGTGGCGATGGTGTCGACCGCGGCCTGGTCGGCGCCGGTGACCTCGACCTTGTCACCGTTGGCGGCGCCGAGGGTCATGATCAGCAGGGACGAGGCCGCGTCGACCGGCTCGCCACCGGGGACGGTGAGGGTGATCTCGGCGCCGAGCTCGTCGACCTTCTCGGAGATGATCGCGGCGGGGCGGGCGTGCAGGCCGACGGCGGAGCCGACGGTGACGGTCTTGGTGGGCATGGTGCTCCTTCGATGGATGGTTCGGGACGTACGGTTCGGGACGTACGGAGGGTCAGCCGGTCGCGCCGGCCGGGACCGGAGCGCGGCCGATGGACTTGAGGGCGATCACGGTGCCGGCGCCGACGATCACGCCGGCGGCCAGCGCGATCAGGTAGCCGAGCACGTTGGTGACGGCGAAGAGGACGAAGATGCCGCCGTGGGGTGCGCGTACGCCGACCTCGAAGAGCTGGGAGAGCCCGCCGGTCACGGCGCTGCCGACCATGATCGCCGGGATGACGCGCATCGGGTCGCCCGCGGCGAAGGGGATGGCTCCTTCGGTGATGAACGAGGCGCCGAGCAGCCAGCCGGCCTTGCCGTTCTCGTGCTCCGCGGGGGTGAAGAGCTGGGGACGTACGACGGTGGCCAGCGCCAGCGCGATCGGCGGGACCATGCCGGCGAGCATGACCGCGGCCATGATCCGCAGCTCGGGCGCGTTGGCGGCGAGCGAGGCGGCGCCGACGCCGGTCGCGGCGAAGCTGTAGGCGACCTTGTTGAGCGGCCCGCCCATGTCGAAGGCCATCATCAGGCCGAGCACCGCGCCGAGTGCGACCGCGCTGGAGCCGTCGAGGGCACCCAGACCGTCGGTGAGCCGCTCCATCAGCCAGTTGATCGGCTTGCCGAGGACGACGATCATCACCAGACCGGCCAGGATCGAGGTCACCAGCGGGATCACCAGGACCGGCATCAGGCCGCGCGCCCAGCTCGGCACCCGCCAGCCGCTGACCCAGTGGGCGATCACACCGGCGAGCACGCCGCCGGCGATCGCGCCGAGGAAGCCGGTCGCGGGCGCGGCGACATCGTCGGCGTTGACGACGCCGAACAGGTTGGTGGCGAGGGCGCCCATGATGAAGCCGGGAGCGATGCCGGGGCGGTCGGCGATGGCGTACGCGATATAGCCCGCCAACGCCGGGATGAACAGCATGAACGCGGTCTTGCCGATGACGAAGAACAGCGCGCCCAGGTAGACGGCGAGGCCGCTGTCGAAGAGGGCATGCTCGAGACCGAGAGCCTGTACGTCGGGGAGGTTGGTGAGCGTGTTGTCGACCATGACCGCGCCGTAGACGTCGGTGATGTCGTAGCCGCCGAGCAGGAAGCTCAGCGCGATCAGCAGGCCGCCGGCGGCGACGAACGGGATCATGTAGGACACACCGGTCATCAGGATGCGGCGGGTCCGTGCGCCCCAGCTCTCGGAGGCTGTGGCGGCGGAGTCGGACCGTTCGCTCGGTCCGGAGGACTCGACCCGGGCCGCGTTCGGGTCCGAAGCGGCGGCGAGCGCCTCACTGATCATCGCGTCGGCGTCGTCGATCGGACGCTTCACGCCGGAGGAGACCAACGGCTTCCCGGCGAACCGACCTCGGTCGCGTACGCCGACGTCGACGGCGAAGATCGCCGCATCGGCGTTGGCGATCGTCTCGGCGGGCAGCGGTGTCGCCCCGGCCGATCCCTGGGTCTCGACCGCGATCTCCACGCCGGCGCGCGCGGCCGCGGACTCGAGGGCCTCGGCCGCCATGTAGGTGTGGGCGATGCCGGTCGGGCAGGCGGTCACCGCGACCAGGGAGCGCTTCTCCGCCGCAGCCGGGGCCGGGGCAGGCTCCGGCGTCTTGCTCTGGGCTGAGGCCGGCACGTCGCCGACCGCTTCGAGGATGGTCTGGGCAGCCTGCTCGGCCGAGTCGGTCTCGCGCAGGGTCTGGCCGAACTCAGGGCGGGCCAGGGCACGGGCCAGCTTGGTCAGGATGGTCAGATGGGTGGCGTCGCCGCCCGCGGGCGCCCCGATCAGGAAGGCGAGGTCGGCGGGGCCGTCCTTGCCGCCGAAGTCGACCGGTGGAGAGAGCCGGGCGAAGGCCACCACGGGCTCATCGACCCCGGACGTACGGCAGTGCGGGATCGCCAGGCCGCCGGGGAGGCCGGTGGCGGAGACCTCCTCGCGGGCCAGCGCGTCGGCGACGAGCGCGTCGAGGTCGGTGGCCCGGCCGGAGTCGGCCACGCGCTGGGCCAGGGCACGGATCACGTCGTGCTTGTCGGGGCCGAGGTCGGCGTCGAGGGCGACGAGCTCGGGGGCGATGATTGCGGACATCAGAGTCCTCCGGTGATGGGGTCGAGGTCGCGTACGGACACGAGGTCGGCATGGACCTGGGGTGGGGTGGGGAGGGTGGTGCCGGGGAGGCCGGCGGCTGCACTGCCGTACGCGACGGCGAGCCCGAGACGTTCGGGGGCGGAGAGTCCGCGCAGGTCGGCGAGGAGATAGCCGAACAGCGCGCTGTCCCCGGCGCCGACCGTGCTGACGACCTCGGTGGGCGGCGGGGTGGCGTGCCACGTACCTTCCGCGGAGACGAGGACGGCGCCGTTTCCGCCGAGGGTCGCGAGCACGGCGGTGACCCCGCGGCCGACCAGGGTCCGGGCTGCCGCTGCTGCGGCGGCCGGGTCGTCGAGGGAGTCGGATCCGGTGATGGAGGCCAGCTCCTCTGCGTTGGGCTTGAGCAGGTCGGGTGCGCCGGCGGGGAGCGCGGCGGCGAGCGCCTCGAGGGGTGCCTCGCTGGTGTCGACGGCGATGCGGGTGCCGGTGGACCTGAGCGCGCTCACGACCTCGGCGTACCAACCGGACGGCGCCTCGGGCGGGAGCGATCCGGCGAGGACGACCCAGCGGGCCTGCTCGGCCTCCTTGACCAGCCGCGCCGCCAGGGCCTCGAGCAACGCGGGGGTCGCGGTGGCGCCCGGTCCGTTCAGCTTGGTGGTGGTGCCGTCGGGCTCGGTCACGGTCGTGTTGATCCGCGGCCGGCCGGCAGGTCCGACGGTGACCACGTCGAGCCCCGAGGCCCGCAGCTCGGTGACCATCGGGTCCAGCTCGGGGCAGGGGAGCACGGCGCGGGTGGGAACGCCCGCGGCGTACGCGGCTCCGGAGATGTTCACGCCCTTGCCGCCGGGCTGCGAGGTGGTGGTGTGGGCGCGCAGCACCTCGCCGCGTCGCAGCGGGCTGGTGAGCATCACGGTGTGGTCGATGCTCGGGTTGGCGGTCAGGGTGACGATCATGCGATCAGCACCTCCAGGCCGCTCTCGCGGAGCTCGGCGGCGACGTCGTCGTCGATGTCGCTGTCGGTGACCAGCACGTCGACGTTGCCCAGTGCGGCGAAGCGGAGCGTGGTCTCGACGCCGATCTTGCTGGAGTCGGTGAGGCACACGACCCGGCGGACGGCTTTGACCAGCGCGCGCTTGGTCGCGGCCTCCTCGTGGTCGGGGGTGGAGAGGCCGTGGGCCAGCGTCAGCCCGTTGGTCGCCACGAAGCCGACGTCGACCCGAAGCCTGCTCAGCGCGTCGACCGTCTCGGCTCCGACCGCCGCCTGGGTGGCCGGCCGGACGCGACCGGGCAGCAGGTGGAGCTCGATCTGCGCGCTGCCGGCCAGCACGGCGGCGACGGGGACCGCGTGGGTCACCACGGTGAGCTGGTGGTCGCGCGGCAGGGCGTGGGCGAACCTGCTGGTCGTCGTACCGGCGTCGATCGCGATGGTGCCGCCGGCGGTGGGGAGGAGCGCGAGCGCGGCCCGGGCGATGCGGTCCTTCTGCGCGGTGTAGGCCTGCTCCCGCTCGCCCAGCGCGGACTCGAGCACGGCCATGGTCTCCACGGGCACCGCGCCACCGTGGACGCGGCGGACCAGGCCTCGTCGCTCCAGCGTCGAGAGGTCCCGCCTCACGGTCTCGGTGGTGACCTCGAAGCGCTCGGCGATGTCGGCCACGGATATCCGCCCGCGCTCGGCGACGAGACGGGCCGTCGCGATCTGTCGCTCCTCGGCGTACATCGCGGCCTCCTTCGTGATCGATGTGGTTTCGGGTGGGTTTCGGGGTTGTGAATGCCCACATATGTTGTTTTATGCCCGAATGTGTTGACTCGTCAAGGGGTTAGGGCAGATATTTGTGGCCATGGTCACGTCTCACTCATCTGTCCTCTCCGGCACTCCGGTGGTCCCGGGGATCGTGCTGGCGCCCGTCCACGTGGTGCGCACCGAGGTCGATCCCGCCGCGATCGAGGCCTTCGAACGGCGTGGTTTCGACCAGCCCGAGGACGGCCTCGCGGCGTACGAAGCAGCCGCCACCGCCGTCGCCGACGGGTACGCCCGCCGGGCCGAGAAAGCCTCGGGAGCAGCCGCCTCCGTCCTGAGCGCGAGCGCCGGCCTGGCCCGGGACAAGGGACTTCGGGTCGCCGTGGAGAAGCACCTGCGCGCCGGGGAGGGACTGGTCGCCTCGGTCGCGGCGGCGGTGGAGCAGTTCGCCACGCTGTTCAGCGGGATGGGTGGCCTGATGGCCGAGCGGGTCACCGACCTGCGCGACATCGAGCGCCGAGTCCTTGCCCAGCTTGCCGGCGAGCCGGAGCCGGGCGTGGACGTGCCCGAGGGACGATGCGTGCTGGTCGCCGCAGACCTGGCGCCCTCCGACACCGCCGCCCTCGACCCGGCCCGCGTGGTCGCGCTGGTCACCGAGCGGGGCGGCCCCACCAGCCACACCGCGATCATCGCCCGCCAGCTCGGCATCCCGTGCCTGGTCGGCGTGGCCGGCGCGACCGGCATCGCCGCGGGCACCACTGTGCTCGTCGACGGCCAGGCCGGCACCGTCGACCTGGAGCCGGGCCCGGACGCCGCCGCCCGCGCCGGGGCAGACCTCGCTCGGCGCCAGGCGATCGCCGCCTGGACCGGCCCCGGCCGCACCGCCGACGGCCACCCCGTGGCACTGCTCGCCAACGTCGCCGACGGCTCCTCGGCACGCGACGCGGCCGCCGGCCAGGTCGAGGGCGTGGGCCTCTTCCGCACCGAGCTCTGCTTCCTCGACCGCCGCGAGGAGCCCACCGTGGCCGAGCAGACCGACGTCTACGCCGAGGTGCTCGCGCCCTTCGCGGGCCGCGGCCACGTCGTCGTACGCACCCTGGACGCGGGCTCTGACAAGCCGATCGCCTTCGCGACCCACGAGGGCGAGGAGAACCCGGCCCTGGGCGTACGCGGCCTGCGGCTCGCCGCCGACAACCCCGGCCTGCTCGAGCGTCAGCTCGACGCCATCGCGATCGCCGCCGAGCGCACCGGCGCGGACACCTGGGTGATGGCGCCGATGGTCGCCACCGTCCAGGAGGCCGCCGACTTCGCCGCCCTGGTCCGCGTCCGCGGCCTCAAGCCGGGCGTCATGGTCGAGGTGCCGGCAGCAGCGCTGATGGCCCACCGGATGCTGGAGGTCGTCGACTTCCTCTCGATCGGCACCAACGACCTGACCCAGTACGCCATGGCGGCCGACCGGCTGGCCACCGACCTCGCCCACCTCACCGATCCCTGGCAGTCCGCGGTGC
>NZ_JBOHDN010000265.1:0-3028 GCF_050699375.1 Nocardioides sp.
GATCGCCGATCTCGCTGTGGCCGAACGGTCCCGACTTCTCGATCGTCTCGCAGGCGTGGACCGAGCTGGGTCTGTCGTCCTACCTGGTCAACACGGTGGTCATCGCTGCCGGGTCCTGGGCCGTGCAGGTGCTGGTCGCCACCACCGCGGGCTATGCGCTCTCGGTGCTGCGGCCGCGGCTCGGCCGGGTCCTCTACGGCGCCGTGCTCGCCACGATGTTCGTGCCGACGGTGCTGCTCCTGGTCCCGCTCTACCTCACCGTCCTGAGCCTGCCGGTCGTGGGTTGGTCGCTGGTCGGGACGTACGCCGGTGCCTTCCTGCCCGCGGGTGCCTCGGCGTTCAACGTGGTGATCATGAAGCGCTTCTTCGACAGCCTGCCCCGCGAGATCCTGGACGCCGCGCGGATCGACGGCGCCGGCCCGGTCCGCCTCTTCTGGTCCGTCGTCCTGCCGATGTCGCGGCCGGTGCTCGGTGTCGTGTCGGTCTTCGCGGTGCTGGTCGCGTGGAAGGACTTCATCTGGCCGCTCATCGTCCTGCCCGACCCGGCCAAGCAGCCCATCGCCGTCCGGCTGCCCTCGATCGCGCCAGCGACCGACCTGTCCGTCCTGCTCGCCGCGATGGCGATCTCGGCCGCCCTCCCGATCCTCTTCTTCCTCGTCTTCCAGCGGTTCTTCCTGCGTAGCGACGGGCTCGACGGGGCGGTGAAAGGCTAGGCGGCGCCTGCGGAGATCCGGCCCGGGCGGCCTCATAGCGAGACGTCGAAGACCAGGGGCACCAGGGTCAACACCGTGAGAAGTGTGACGATGAGGCCGATGATGTTGAGCCAGATGCCGGCCCGGATCATCGACCGGATCGGAAGCTCGCCGGTCGCGAACGCGACGGAGTTCGATGGGGTCGCGACGGGCAGCATGAATGCGCAGCTCACCGCCAGGGTGATGGCCACCGTCATGATCAGAGGGTCGATCCCGGTGCCGACGGCGATCGCCCCCATGATCGGGAAGAAGGCGGCCGCGGTCGCCGTATTGCTGGTGAGCTCGGTCAGCAGGATGACGACCAGGCTCGCGACGCCGATGATCACCAGCGGCGGAGCGAAGTCCAGACGGGACACGCTCTCGCCGATCCAGTCGCTCAGGCCGGTGGCGACAAACTGGGCTGACAGAGTGAGACCGCCCCCGAAGAGGATCAGAAGACCCCATGGGACCTCCCGCGTCTCCTGCCAGGTCAGCAGCGGCCGCGCGTCCTGTCTCGATCGTGGGATGATGAACAGGAGGCATGCGGCCACGATCGCCACGCTGGTGTCATCCACCCTGGCCAGCCAGGGCAGGCGGTCGGCGACGACAGAGATGTCGGCAAGCAGCGGTACGAAGATCCAGGAGAACGCGGCCAGCGCGAAGACCACGAGCACTCGGCACTCCTGCGGGGTGATAGGACCCAGGGAGTCGAGCTCGGCGCGGATGAGTTCCCGCCCGCCGGGGATCTCGTCCACCTCGGAGCGGAACACCAGTTTGGTGAGGATGACCCACGTCGCTGCCAGCATGACTACGGCGACCGGCACGCCCACCAACATCCACTGGGCGAAACCGATCTGGATGTCGTGGGCGTCATCGAGGTATGCCCGCATCAGTGCCATCGGGGGCTGGCCGATGAGTGTCGCCATCGACCCCATCGTCACTCCATAGGCGATGCCCAGGAGAACGCCCGCGGTGAGCTTCGGCGTCTGCAGTTCGGGGTTGAGACTCCGGATGAGGCCCAGGATCGAGGTGCCGATGGGCACCATGATGACCGCCGTCGCCGTGTTGCTCACCCACATCGAGATGAACGCGCTCGCGCACATCAGGCCGAGTACGATCTGGGCAGGTCGTGTACCCACGGCCAGGACGGCGCGCAGAGCCACGCGGCGGTGCAGATCCCAACGCTGCGCGGCCAGGCCCAGGATGATGCCGCCCAGGACGAGGAAGATCACAGATCCGGCGTACGGCGTAGTGGTGGCCGTGATGTCCGCGACGCTCAGCACGGGGAACGCCGCGACCGGGATGAGGGCCGTGACTGCCAGCGGGACCGCCTCGGTCATCCACCACACGGCCATCAAGCAAGCGACCGCGGCGACCGTGCGGGTGTCGACGTCGAGGCTGTCCGGCATCAGGAAGAAGACCAGAGTGGCCACGGAAGGTCCAGCCAACAGGGGAAGCAGGTTGCGGCTCGCGGTCTCGGTCTTATCGGTTTGCTTCGTCGCGGTTGCGAGCGTCATGGGGCCTCCTTTGTGCCGGACGCCACATTAGGTCCCAAATTAAGCAGAGGGATTGACTAAAAAGCGAGCTATTGATCGACTCTGACAATCAATGCTGGTCGATCGTCCGGGACCGTATGGCTGGGACGCACGACCTCGAGACGGACGGGTCGCCGGAAAGGGACCGATCGTCAGCTGGATCCTCGGATCGGTCAGCAGGTCGGTCGTCGAGGACGCGCAGTGCCCGGTCGTCGTACTGTGCCGGGCGTCGGCGGGGCGGGCCGCGGCGTGCTCGCCGGCATCGACGGGACCAGTGTCTCCGATCCTGCCCTGGAGTTCGCCTTCGACCAGGCCGGACCATCACCTGGTCGTCATCGGACCTCTTTTGCCGCCGGCGTGTAGCAGCACAGCACCGTCACCGGCAGGTTCCGGCGGGAGCGGTGGCCAACCACCTCCTGGACCACGCGCACCGTGTCGTCGCCACCATCCCGACGACCTACGCCCGAGCAGGTACGACACCTCCGGCCAACGCGGTGTGAGCCCGGGTCCCGGAGGAAGCCTGGGCGGTGAGCGCGCGGCGCAGCCGCGCGATCGGGCCGGGGCTGTCGATGCCGACGGCGCCGACGGGGCTGCCCTCTCGCCGGTAGAGGACGAACCCGTCGCCGTGGTCCTCGTCGTCGGCTGCGGTGGTCTCACCGACGACCTGGATGCGATGGCCGTGCCAGGTGGACCAGGCGAACGGGACCGCGGTGAAGACCTCGGCGGCACCGGCGGCGTTGGCTCCGGCGACCCGACCCTGCT
>NZ_JBOHDN010000266.1:0-5748 GCF_050699375.1 Nocardioides sp.
CACTGGACGGTCGCCGGGGTGGCGATCTTGATCGCCTGGATCTCGGTGTGGGCGCCCTTGTTGCCGACGGTGTCCATCAGCCAGGCGGTCTTGAGGACGAGGAGGCGCAGCTGCTCGAGCCGCACCCGTGACTCGGCGATCCAGTCTCGGATCACGCCCTGCTCCGAGAGCGGCTTGCCGAAGGCGACCCGGTCCTCGACCCGCGCGCACATAAGCTCGATCGCCCGCTCGGCGAGCCCGATGGAGCGCATGCAGTGGTGGATGCGACCCGGGCCCAGGCGCGCCTGGGCGATCGCGAACCCCATGCCCTCGGTCCCGATGAGGTTGCCCACCGGCACCCGAACGTCGGAGAAGACGAGCTCGGCGTGACCGCCGTGGTCGTGATCGTCATAGCCGAAGACCTCCATGCCGCGCTTGATCGTGAGGCCCGCGGCATCCCGCGGCACCAGGATCATCGACTGCTGCTTGTGGCGCTCGGCAGACGGATCCGTCTTGCCCATCACGATGAGGATCTTGGCGTTGGGGTTCATCGCGCCGGTGATCCACCACTTACGGCCGTTGATGACGTACTCGTCGCCGTCAAGAACGATCGAGGTCTCGATGTTCGTCGCGTCGGAGGAGGCGACGGCCGGCTCGGTCATCGCGAAAGCACTGCGGATCTCACCGTTGAGGAGCGGCTCGAGCCACTCCTTCTTCTGGGCGTCACTGCCGAACTGGTGCAGGACCTCCATGTTGCCGGTGTCGGGCGCGGCGCAGTTGAACGCGGCCGGCGCGATGTGGCTGCGCCCGGTGATCTCGGCCAGCGGGGCGTACTGCAGGTTCGTCAGCCCGGCGCCGCCCTCACCGGGCAGGAAGAGGTTCCACAGGCCGCGCTTGCGGGCCTCCGCGCGGATCTCGCCGAGGACCGGGACGCTGTCCCAGGCCCACTTGTCGTCCTGGGCCGCGATCTGCTCGTCGAAGACGGCCTCGTTCGGCTCGACGTACGTCTTCTGGAAGTCCCATACCGAGGCGACGAGCTCCTCGGTCTTGGCGTCGGGTGCGAAGTCCATCAGGGTGTGTCTCCTAGTTCAGGGGCGTCGCGAGCGGCGCCCAGTGCGTGCGATGGCAAGGCGGAGGAGGAGGCAGGCCGGGGTTGCCTGTCGATCGACGACAACGCGGCCGGCGTGCGGGTCTGAACGAAGTGGCCCGGGCGCCGCGTAGCAGCCGATGGACTAGGAGACACGCCCTGTGTGCTCCTTCATTGCGATGAGTCCCATGTCCAGGAGCGGGTGGATCCCGTCCCCGATCTTGTCGAAGCCAGGCCCGACGGTCTGGCCCTTGAGGTAGCGGTAGTGGATCCCCTCGAGGATCGCGGCGAGCTTGTACGCCGCCAGGCCGAGGTAGAAGCCGAACTCACCGAGGTCGCGGTGGCTGGCGGTGTCATAGCGAGCGATGATCTCGTCCGCGGAGAGCCAGCCGGGCGCGTTGCTGACGTCGGTCACGGTGCCGTCGCCGGAGACGGTGGCCATCTGCTGGTAGGTGAGCAGGATGGCCAGGTCGGTCACCGGGTCACCGAGCGTGGCCATCTCCCAGTCGACGACGGCCCTGATCTGGTCGGCGCTGTCGGTGAGGACGTTGTCGAGGCGGTAGTCGCCGTGCACGATCCCCGGTCCGGACGAGGCGGCCTCGGCCGCGCCGACACGGGTCTCCAAGAGCTTGTGGAGCTCGTCGGCGGCGGGAAGGTCGCGGGAGTAGGACGAGTCGAGCTGTTTCTTCCAGCGCCTGACCTGTCGGGAGAGGAATCCGTCGGGACGGCCGAACTCGCTCAGCCCGACCTCGGCCGGGTCGACCGCGTGCAGGGCCGCCATCACGTCGATGAGCTGCTCCGAGATCGCCCTGGTCCGCTCGGGGCCGAGCGGCTCGAGCTCCCGGGCGAAACGGTAGGGCTGGCCGTCGACCTTCTCCATCACGTAGAACGGCGCCCCGAGCACCTCCTCGTCGGCGCAGAACGCATAGGTGATCGGCACCGGGACGGCCGTGTCCCGCAGCGCGGTGATCACCGTGTGCTCACGCTTCATGTCGTGGGCGGTGGCGAGGACGTGCCCCAGCGGCGGACGCCGGACGATCCATGTCGAGGTGCCGTCGGAGACCTCGTACGTCAGGTTGGACTTGCCTCCGGAGATGTGGCTGGCGGTCAGGTCGGGGCCGCTCCCGGTGGTCGAGCTTGTCGAGACCCCCTCGACGTTCTCGGCGAACCACGGAGCGAGTCGGCTCAGGTCGAGGCCGGGCAGGTCTTCGGTCGTCATGCGGCTCCTCCGAGTGCGGGGATGTGATGTGCGAGCGCTTCGCGGGTGCTCGCGGCGTCTTGATGGAGCACGGCGGTCAGCCCGAGGTCCCGGGCGCCGATGATGTTGGGCTCGGCGTCGTCGATGAAGGCACACTCGGCCGCGTCCAGACCTAGCTTGTCGAGGACGAGCTGGAAGATCGCCGGGTCGGGCTTGCGCAGGCCGACCCGCTCGGAGATCACCGCTACCTCGAACGTCTCCTCGATCTGGGCGTGGTCGTAGAAGTCACCCCAGCTGTTGGAGAGCAGTGCGACCCGCACGCCGGCCGCGCGCAGGTCGCGGGCGAGGGCCCACATCTGCGGGTCCGGTGCCATGCCCGCGAAGAGGCGCGAGAGGACACCTTCCGAGTTGACAGGGGTTCCGGCGTACGTCTCCAGGCGGCCGGCCAGAAGCCGGTCGAACTCCTCGACCGGCAGGTCGCCGAGCTCGAGTCGGTGGATCGGCGTGCCGGCGTCGACGTAGCGGCCGAGCCACTCCTTCAGCACCGCGGTGAAGCTCTCCGGCTTGATGCCGTCGGCCTCGATCCAGGTGGCGATCGAGTCGCGGACGGGCGTGGTCATCACGCCGCCGTAGTCGAAGATCACGGCTCTTGTCGGACCATTCATGCGACGTACACGACCCGCCCGACGGTGGTGCCGTCAGCAAGGCGTTGTACGCCGTCGGCCACCCGGTCCAGCGGCAGCTCCTCGCTCACCAGCGGCTTGATCGCGCCTTCGGCTGCCATCCGGGTGAGCTCCGCGTGGCACTCGGCGACGAGCGCGGGTGCGAGCGCGTTGTAGAGGCCCCAGTGCAGCCCGACGATGGAGTAGTTCTTGATCAGCGAGTGGTTGAGCGCCGCCTCCTGGATGCGACCGCCGGCGAAGCCGATGATCAGGATCCGGCCCTCGAAGGCGATGCACTTGGTGGAGCGGTCGTAGGTGTCGCCACCGACGGGGTCGTAGATGACGTCGGCTCCCTTGCCGCCGGTGACCTCCTTGACGACCTTCACGAAGTCTTCCTGGTGGCGGTCGATGACGTGGTCCGCGCCCAGCTGGCGGGCGACCTCGGCCTTCTCCGGTCCGCCGACGACGCCGATCACCGTGGCACCGGCCGCCTTGCCGAGCTGGATCGCGGCGCTGCCGACACCACCGGCCGCGGCGTGCACGAGCAGCGTCTCGCCGGCCTGGATGTGGGCGCGGCGGTGGAGCGCGAACCAGCCGGTCTGGTAGCCGATGTAGAGGCTTGACGCCTCTGCGTCGCTGAGTGCCTCCGGGGCCGGGAACGTGGTCGCGGCGTCCATCAGCGCGAGCTCGCCGAAGCCGCCGTACGGCAGCGAGCCGCCGCCGATCACACGGTCCCCGACCTTCAGCTCGGTGGTCGAGCCTGTCGAGACCACCGTCTCGCCAACGGCGACTATTTCACCGCACAGCTCGACACCGGCGGTGAACGGCAGCTCGGGTTTGACCTGGTAGAGGCCGCGGCACATGAGGACGTCGGGGAAGTTGGCCGGGCTGGCCAGGACCTTCACGACGAGCTGTCCGGCCCCGGGGGTCGGGTCGGCCACCTCCTCGAGCTTCATCACGTCCTTGGGCTCGCCGAGCGAGCCGATCCGCCATGCCTTCATACCTGTCCCTCCACGTGCTGCCAGAGTCGATTCATCCCGCCGAGCCACTTGTCGGTCTGCGTGGCCCGCGCGGCGTAGTAGTCGCCGACCTCCGGGTGCGGCAGCACCAGGAAGCGGTCGTCGGCGGTCGCCTCCCAGGCCGCGTCGGCGACCTGGTCGGGCGTGAGTGCGCCATCACGGCTGAGCAGCCCGGCCATCTGACCCGATCGCTCGAGCATCCCGGTCCGTACGCCCTGGGGACAGATCGCCTGGACGACGACTCCGCGGTGGCGGTAGGTCACCGAGAGCCACTCCGCGAAAGCGACCGCGGCGTGCTTGGTGACCGAGTAGGTCGGCGTACCGACCATCGTCAGCAGCCCCGCGGCGCTCGCCGTCACCACATAGCGACCGGCGCCGCGCTCGACCCAGCCGGGGACGAGCAGGCGGGCCGCGCGCACGTGGGCCATGACGTTGACCTCGTGCGACGCCTGCCAGTCCTCCTCGGGGCAGTCGAGGCCGATGCCGCGGTCGATGCCGGCATTTCCGTACCACGCGTCGATCTGGCCGAGGTGGTCGGTCGCCGCGTCGACGAGGTGCTTCACCCCCTCTTCGGAGGCCGCGTCGCCGGCCACTGGATGCGCGCCGATCTCCTTGGCGGTCTCGGTCAGGCGTACGTCGTCGATGTCGTTGACCACGACGCGGACGCCCTCGGCGACGAGGCGGGCGGCCAGGGCGCGGCCGATCCCGCCGGCGGCGCCGGTGACGACGGCGGTGCTGTCTGGGGCCGGGGCCCCTTCGACAGGCTCAGGACGCCGCATCAGACGCGTCCGCCGGCGAGGGTGAGGCCGCCGTCCATGGTGACGAGCTGGCCGGTCATCCAGCTCGCGTCCTCGGAGAGGAGGAATGCGGCGGCGCCGGCGATGTCCTCGGGGGTGCCGAGGCGCTTGAGCGGGTAGGCGGCCGAGACCTCGGCCTCGCGGCCCTCGTAGAGCAGCTCGGCGAACTTGGTCTTCACCACGGCGGGGAGGATCGCGTTGACGCGTACCTTCGGGCCGAGCTCGACCGAGAGCTCCTGGGTGATGTAGCTGAGCATCGCCTTGCTCGCGCCGTAGGTCGCGATCAGCGGCGTCGGCGCGAGACCGGCGACCGAGGAGATGTTGACGACCGCGCCGCCGTGCTCGGACATCCACTGCCTCCAGACCTGCTGGGTCCAGCCGATCGGCGAGAGGCAGTTGACCTCCACGGTCTTGCGGGCCGACTCACGGTCCAGGTCGATCAGGCCGCCGGCCTTCGGGTTGATGCCGGCGTTGTTGACCATGAAGTCAGCGCTGCCGAAGGTGTCGATGGCCGCCTTGACGACCTCCTCCTGGTGGTCGGGGTCGTCGGCCTTCCCGGCGATGCCGAGGGCGACTTCCTTGCCGCCGAGGGTCTCGACCGCCTCCGCAAGCGCCTCAGGCTTGCGCGCGGTGATGACGACCCTCGCACCCTCGTCGACCAGGCGCTGGGCAATGCCCAGCCCGATGCCCCGGCTGGCCCCGGTGATGATCGCCGTACGTCCCTCGAACCTCGACATGCTCATTCCCTCGTGTGCTCGGCGTAATCTAAGCGCTTGCTTAGGTGGTGATGACGGTCACTCTACGGGGTAGTCCAAGAACATGGAAGGTCGGTGTCCACCCAATGCCGAGAAGTCACTTCTGCAGGCCGAGACGTCACCTCTGCAGGCCGAGACGTCACCTCTGCAGGCCGAGACGTCACAAATGCAGGTCGAGTTGTCACCACGGTGACAACTCGATCTGCATTTGTGACGTCTCGGCCTGCAGAGGTGACGTCTCGGCCTGCAGA
>NZ_JBOHDN010000267.1:0-31522 GCF_050699375.1 Nocardioides sp.
CCTCGGGGCCGTCGCCGGCGTCGAACTCCGCGTCCACGGCCCGGAGGCGGAGTCCCGAGACCAGGGTCGAACTGTTGACCGCGAAGTCCTTGGTGGCGAAGAAGGTCGCTACGGCCAGGAGTCCCTCGGGGTCGGGATCATGCTTGATGCCGAGCGGGCGCCGGATGTCCTCGGAGTGCACGATCATCTCCCCCAGCCCGCCGGCGCTCTCCTTTCGCGGGAGCCCGATCGGGCCAATTTCCGCGAATCTCGCGACAGTTTCCTCAGGCGAGGCGCCGCGGAACTCCTCCAGCCGCCGTCGGTTGTGTACGTCCGGGTCGAACCGGGCGCCGATCATGCTGCGCAGCCAGCCCGGGAAGGAGAGGCGCGAGGCCGCGCCGAGGTGAGCCACGACCTCCTCCACGTCCCACTCTCCGCAGAGGGTCGACGAGCGCCACTGGTCAGGCGAGAGCGAGCGAACGTCCCGGACCAGCGCGTCACGCTCCCGCAGCTGGATCACCGATAGCTTCGTCATGCGGACACTCTGGCAGGTGCGCTCGTACGTGACCTCTCGGCCTGCACACCTGACTTCTCGGCCTGCACACCTGACTTCTCGGCCTGCACACCTGACTTCTCGGCCTGCACAACTGACCTCTCGGCCTGCAGAAGTGACCTCTCGGCCTGCACGAGTGACTTCTCGGCCTGCACGAGTGATTTCTCGGCCTGCACGAGTGACTTCTCGGCCTGCAGGACTGACGCTTCGGCGAGAAAGGGCTACTTCTCGAGGGCCATCAGGGCTAGGGCGAGGAGGAGGCGGTCGTGGGGGGCGGAGATGCTCCTGCCCGTGAGGTCTTGGATCTGCTTGATGCGGTAGATGACCGTGTTGCGGTGGCAGATCAGGTCCTCGGCGGCGTGGGTGGGGGAGCCGCCGTGGGCGATGAGGGCGCGCAGGGTGGCGAGCAGGACATCGGACTGGTGGTTCGGCTGGGCCAGGATCGGGCCGAGGGTGCGGCGTACGAGCAGGTGGGAGACGGCGGGGGAGGCGGTCAGGAGCACCTGCGGGAGGCGGTCGTCGACGACCGCGATGTCCGTACGTCCCCGGGGCACGGTCTCCACGGTGTGCGTGGCGAGCTGGAAGGCGGTGCCGAAGCCGCTGAGGTCGTCGGCGGTGGCGATCCCGACGCGGCCGGAGTTGCAGCCCGTGAGCTGCTCGACGAGGTTGGCGACGGCCTCGCCGACCGGACGTGATCCCAGGGGAACCAGCCCGAAGTGGTGGTCGCCGCGTACGTGCCAGAAGGAGATCAGGTCGGCCCTCTCCAGCCGGTCGTCGGGGTTGCGAAGCGGGGAGTCGCGGTTGCCGTCGAAGGCGGCGACGACGCAGGCCATCTGCTCGTCGGCGGCGATCCCGAGGATGTCCTGCACCTCCGCGGCGAAGGCGGGGTCACCGCCGCGACCCTCCGCCAACCCGTCCAGGAGCCTGCCCTGGAGCTGGAGGTCGCGCCGCTGCAGCAGCGCCGACTCCTTCCGGTAGGCCGCCGACATCACCGAGTTCTGCACGTCCAGGTCGGTCCAGACCTGGCGCCCGGCGAGCACCATCACCCGGTCGTCGATCCCCAGCGCCGCCTGCTGGTGGACCATCGCCTCCCACAGCATCCGGGTGCCGACGGTGTAGGCGTTGAGGCAGAACTCCAGAGGTACGCCCTGACGCGCGCGGCGGCGGCCGGTATCGCGCCACAGGTCGACGGGGTTGGCGCCAGGGGTGAGGCCGGCCATGGCGCGGATGCCGCGGCGTACGTGCTCGCGGGTGCTCGAGCGAAGGTCCGCGCGGATCGAGGGATCGGCGTTGCGGTGCCACTCCGGCTGGATCGCGATCAGGGTCAGCGTGATGTCGTCGGCGATGGCATCGGCCTGGCTCACCAGGGAGGCCCAGGCACGTTCCACCAACGGACGAAGCGTCGAGTCGGCAGATGTGTCACGCGTCACATCCATGTGCGGAGCGTCCCATGCGTGCCGAGTCATCCGCCAGTGATCCGGGGAATCTGGGGCGCAGCGCCCGAATGATTTTGTGCACACTGCCCATATCCCGAATTGTGCGGAGAGTCCAAAGTGATACCCGTCACATAGGTGAGGGGAGCATGATGCAGAAGCCTGGCGAGACCACGGCGCTGTTCGCTGTCGACGGAGTCTCGGTCCGGTTCGGAGGCGTGCGCGCCCTCGAGGGTGTCTCCTTGGAGGTCGCACCCCATGAGGTGCTCGGCGTCATCGGCCCCAACGGGGCCGGCAAGACCACCCTCTTCAACGTCGTGTGCGGCTTCGTCGCTCCGGCCGAGGGTGAGCTGCGGTTGCGCGGCAAGACGATCGACAACCTCCGCCCGCACCAGCTCGCCGGCCACGGCATCGCCCGGACCCTGCAGGGGCTCGGGCTCTTCGAGCGGATGACGGTGCTCGACAACGTCATGGTCGGCGCGGACCGTCTCGCCCGTGCCGGCTTCGTGCGAGGCCTGCTCGGGCTGGGCCATCGCGACGACGCCCGCCTCGCGGCCAAGGCGCGCGAGGTCCTCGGTGAGCTCGGGATCGAGTCGTACGCCACCCGCTACCCGGGCAGCCTGCCCTACCCGATCCGCAAGAAGGTCGCGCTCGCCCGCGCCCTGGTCGCCGACCCGGAGCTCCTGCTCCTCGACGAGCCCGCCAGCGGGCTGAGCGCCGGGGAGATGGACGAGCTCGGCGAGATCATCAAGGGCCTGACCGAACGGACCGCCGTGATGCTCGTCGAGCACCACATGGACCTGGTGATGTCGGTCTGCCACCGGATCACAGTGCTCGACTTCGGCCGCGTCATCGCCGCCGGCACCCCCGACGAGATCCGCAACGACCCGGCCGTGCTCGCCGCCTACCTGGGCGAGTCGGTCGCCGAGCCTGTCGAGACCCCGACCCCTCCGCTGGAGGTCTCGACAGGCTCGGCCACCGAGGATCGAGAGGAGGCCTGATGTTCGCCGTCGAAGACCTGAGCGCTGCGTACGGACCTGTCAAGGCGCTCAACGGCGTCACCTTCACCGCCGCGAGAGGGCAGGTCACCGCGGTCCTGGGCGCCAACGGCGCCGGGAAGACCACCCTGCTCCGCACGGTCTCCGGCCTGGTGAAGTCCACGAAGGGCACCGTGAAGCTGGACGGCAAGGACATCACCCGGACCGCGACGGAGAAGCTGACGTCGTACGGCCTGGCGCACGTCCCCGAGGGGCGCGGCGTCATCGCCGAGCTGACCGTCACCGAGAACCTCCGCCTCGGCGGCCTGCATCGCGCGACCGGCTCCGAGCCGATGCCGATCGAGCGGATCTTCGAGCTCTTTCCCCGCTTGGGTGAGCGCCGAGAGGCCACCGCGCACACCCTCTCCGGAGGCGAGCGACAGATGCTCGTCATCGGCCGCGCGCTGATGGCGCGGCCGAGCGTACTCCTGCTCGACGAGCCGTCCCTGGGGCTCGCGCCCAAGGTGGTCGCCCAGATCCTCGATCTGCTCCGCGGGCTGGTGCGGACCGAGGAGCTCACCGTCGTCCTGGTCGAGCAGAACGCTCGCAGTGCCCTGTCCATCGCTGACCACGGAGTCGTCCTCAATCTCGGCAAGGTCGTCGCCTCGGCGCCGGCAGCCGAGCTGGCCGCCGACGAGCAGCTCCGCCACGCCTACCTCGGGTTCTAGGCCAAGGAGGAAAAGTGCAACAGTTTCTCGACACCACCCTCGGCGGACTGGTCCTCGGCGCCGTCTACGCCGCCTTCGCGCTGGCACTGTGCCTGATCTGGCGCTCGACCCGGATCGTCAACTTCGCCCAGGCGGCGATGGCGATGGTGACCACCTATATCGCGCTCTCGCTGATCAACGCCGACGTGCCCTACTGGGTCGCCTTCGTGGCCGCCCTCGCCGCCGGGTTCGCCCTCGGCGCGGTGATCGAACGGGTGATCATCAGGCCCGTCGAGGGCAAGGCCGAGCTCAACGCGGTGATCCTCACGCTCGGCCTGTTCATGGTGCTCCACGGACTGACCGCGATCACCTTCGGCGTCCAGCATCGTGGCTTCCCGGCGCCGGTCGGCACCAACGCCCTCGAGGTCGGCGACACCTCGGTCGGGATCACCCCGTTCGGCATCCTCACCATCGTCGTGGTCGCCGTGGTGATGGCCGGACTCGTCCTCCTCTTCCGCTTCACCGACCTGGGGCTGCGGATGCGCGCCGCGGCGTTCAACGGTGAGGTGTCCAGGCTTCTGGGAGTACGCGTCGGCCGCATGCTCACGCTCGGCTGGGCGCTCGCAGCGGCCGTGGGTGCGGTGGCCGGGATGCTCATCGCCGGCGGCGATCTGGTCAACCCGGCGTTCATGGACCCGTTCGTGATCTACGGCTTCATCGCTGCCGTGCTGGGCGGCCTCGACTCGCCGCTCGGATCGGTGATCGGCGGGCTGATCCTCGGGCTCTCGCTCTCCTACGTCACCGGCTACGTCGGCGAGCACGTGGCTCCGCTGGTCGCGCTGGGGATCTTGATGGTGGTGCTGCTGGTGCGTCCCAGCGGCCTCTTCTCGGCGGCCGCGGCCAGGAGGGTCTGACCCATGGAACGTCTGCGCTCCCTCGTCCGACCGGTCCGGAACGTACCGCTGGCCCGTCATCTGCTCATCGCCCTGGTCGCCTTCCTGGTGGTGGCGGCGGTCATCGGCACCTCCAGCCAATACCTGCAGACCCGCTACGCCGAGATGGCCTACTTCGCCATCGCCGCCGGCGGTCTCACGCTCCTCACCGGCCTCTCCGGCCAGCTCTCGCTGGGTCACGGCGCGCTCATGGCCGTCGGGGCGTACGCAGCGACGCTCGTGCTCGAGCGCACCGGCGGCGAGACCCTGGCCGACGTCTTCGTCGCCCTCCTGGTCGCGATCGCCGTCTGCGCCGTCGTCGGGGTCGTGGTCGGGGTCCCAGCGGCGCGGTTGCACGGGCCCTACATCGCCGGCGCGACCCTGACGCTGGCCGTCGCCGTGCCACGCCTGGCCAACCAGTGGGACATCCTCGGTGGCGAGCAGGGACTCCAGGTGCCGGTGCCGCGCGCCAGCGAGCTCCCGGCGTGGATCCAGGACCTGGTGTGGTTCTTCACCGCCGTCGAGATCGACCAATATTCGTTCCTCGCCTACCTCGGCTGGCTGCTCCTGGTGATCACCTTCGTCGCGATGGCCAACCTGAGCCGCTCGCGGATCGGTCGCCGCTGGCGGGCCGTCAGGGACGACGACGTCTCCGCCGAGCTGGCCGGCATCCACCTGGGCCGCGCCCGCGTGGTCGCCTTCACCGTCAGCGCCATGTGCGCCGGGCTCGCCGGCGGCCTGATGGCCATGAACGTACGCCTCACCGCACCGGGCGCGTTCACGATCACGCTCTCGCTGACGCTGCTCGCAGCGGTCGTCCTGGGCGGGCTCGGCAGCCTGACCGGAGCGCTCATCGGGGCCGGCGTACTCGCCTTTCTTCCTCACTTCGCCACCGATCTCGGGGAGTCGGTCGGGCTCAGCCCCACCCAGGCCGCGGAGGTCACCCCGGTGGTCTACGGGCTGGTCCTGATGCTCGTCATCCTCCTCGCCCCGACGGGGATCGTCGGCAGTCTGCGGCCGTTGTGGGCGCGCATCACCTCACGGTCGGGACCATCACCTCTCGGGTCAACCAAGGAGAAGACAACATGAGAAGCACTGCACGCAGGGCGGTACAGGTCGTCTGCGTCCTCACCACTGCCTCCCTCCTCGCGGCCTGTGGCGCGGGGAAGGAACGACCCTCCGAGGACGGGACGGCCGTCGGTGTCACCGACACCACCATCAAGGTCGGCGCGCACTTCCCGCTGACCGGACCGGCCGCACCGGGCTACTCGGAGATCCCGTCCGGCCACCAGGCCTTCTACGAGTACGTCAACGACAACGGCGGCGTCCACGGACGTGAGATCGAGATGGTCGTCAAGGACGACGCGTACAACCCGACCAACACCAGCGCCGTCACCAACGACATGATCCTGCAGGACGAGATCTTCGCGATGGTCGCGGGCCTCGGCACCCCGACGCACCGTGCGGTCGTGCAGCGGCTCAACGACGACGGCATCCCCGACCTGTTCGTCTCCAGCGGCTCGCTGCAGTGGGGCGACGATCCCGCCAAGAGCCCGATGACCTTCGGCTGGCAGCCCGACTACGAGATCGAGGGCAAGATCATCGGGCAGTACGTCAAGGAGAACATGCCCGACGCCAAGGTCGGTCTCTTCCTGCAGGACGACGACTTCGGTGAGGACGGTGAGAAGGGTGCGCGGCAGTTCCTCGACGACCAGATCGTCGACGTGCAGAAGTACACCCCGGGCGGGTCGACCGACTTCGCTCCCCAGATGTCCTCGTTCAAGTCCAAGGGCGTCGACCTGGTCCTCGGCTTCAACACGCCGTCTTATACGGCGCTGAGCCAGATCGCCGCGCAGGGCGTCGGCTTCAAGGCGAAGTGGTTCTACAGCAACGTCGGCTCCGACCCGGCGCTCGTCGGCGGGCTGCTCGCCTCGATGACCAAGGGCAAGATCCCGGCCGAGCAGGGCGTGAAGCTGATGGACGGGATGATGACGACCGAGTACATCCCCGGCGTCGACGCCCCCGACGACGAGTGGGTCAAGCTGTGGCAGAAGGTCTGGGACGAGTACTCCAAGAAGGGCTCGGGGAAGCTCTCCAACTACCGGATCTACGGCATGTCGCAGGCCTACACCTTCGTCCAGGCGCTGCAGGCCAACGGCAAGGACCTGACCCGGGAGTCGATCGTGGAGACCATCGAGAAGGAAGGCTCCTCCTTCGAAGGACCGGGGCTCGCGCCGTTCCGGTTCTCCGAGGACTCGCACATGGGCATCTCCGGGACGAGCGTCGTCGAGATCAAGAACGGCGCCTCCGAACCGCTCACGCCGGTGCTCGTCACCGACATCGGCGACGCGCCGATCGAGGAGGACGACAGCGCCGCCTCGGACGCACCGCCCGCCTCCGGGCTGCCCGAGTGACCACTACTGATCAGTAGGTTGCCGCACGCGCACGGACCGGCCTCCGTTACAGTGAATAGCCATCGCTAACGCCACTGGAGGTGGTCGGTCCGTGAACGTGCTCGCACCCGGGAGCGGAGTGGTTGTGACCGGAGCCGCCCGAGGCATCGGGAAGGCGCTGGCCACGCGGTTCGCCGCAGAAGGGTGTCGTGTCGTCGTGGCCGACATCGACGCCGACGAGCTCTCGAAGGTGGCCGGCTCGATCGGCGCCCTCGCGGTCCCCGGCGACGCCGCCACGGCCGCCGGCACCGCGGCGCTCGTGGACGCTGCCCGGGAGGAGCTCGGCAAGATCGACGCCTGGTATGGCAACGCGGGAGTCGAGCGCGGCCGAGGCCTCGAGGCCTCCGACCACGCCTGGTTGACCTCGTACGAGGTCAACGTCCTCGCCCACGTACGCGCCGCACGGCTGCTGCTGCCGGACTGGGTCGCCCGCGGTGCCGGTCGGTTCGTGGTCACCTCCTCTTCCGCGGGCCTCCTCACGCTGCTCGGCTCCCCCTCCTACGCGGCCACCGAGCACGCCGAGATCGCCTTCGCCGAATGGCTCGCCGCCACCTACCGGCACCAGGGCGTCGTCGCTCAGGCGATCGTCGCGCGCAGCGTGAAGACGGGGATGCTCGAACGCTCCTCCGGGCTCCCGGGTTTCCGGTCGGCCGAGGGCGCACTCACCGCCGAGGAAGTCGCCGACGCCGTCTGGGTTGCCGGGCAGAGCTCGCAGTTCTGGATCTCGCTCGAGCCCGACGTGGCCGAGGAGTACGCCACGCGTGCCTCGGACATCGACGCCTGGATCGACGGCGTGAACCGTGTCAGGCAGGAGCTCGACGCGCCCTCCGATCCGGACTGAGCCTGGCCTCAGGATGTGAGGCGGGCGAGCGCCAGCGAGTGCGCCCGCTCGAGTGCCTCGTGGGCGGCAACCGGATCGTCTCGTCGATGACAGGGGCGGGATCGAGGGTCTGCGCAGGAGTCACGGCAGGGAGTGAAGCAGCGCCAGGAGGCGGCGTCAACGGCGTTTTGGGGGTGCCTCCACTAGTCTCGCCGATGTGGAACCTTTGGTCTCGACCTGGCTCAGCGGCCTCGACGGCATCCCGACGCAGGCGCAGAACGTCAACCAGCAGCACTATGCGGCGAGCCTGATGAAGGTGCCCGTGGCGATCGCCGCCTATCGGCTGCGCGACCGCGGGCTGTTGTCGCTGGACGAGCCGATCGCCGTTCATCCCGACTTCGACTCCGCTGTCGTCGGCGAGCGGTTCGAGATGGATCCCGCCGAGGACCAGGATCCCGAGACCTGGGCGGCGGCAGGCTCCGCGCTGCCGCTGGGTGATCTCGTACGCCGCTCCCTGACCGTGTCGGGGAACCTCGCCGTCAACCTCGTGCTCGAGCGGGTCGGGCTGGACGCGGTCGCGACCGTGCTCGCGGACGCGGACGTGACCCCGATGACGACCGTCTCCCGTGGGATCGAGGACGCGCCCGCGCGCGAGGCGGGGCTGCAGAACCTGGCGACCGCCAACGACATGGGCAAGCTGCTCTCCAAGCTCGCCTCCGGCCGTCTCCTATCGCCCGAGTCGACCGCGGAGCTGGAGGGGATCCTGCTCGACCAGCACTACCGCGACGCGATCCCGCTCGGGGTGCCCGAGGACGCGGTCGTCGGCAACAAGACCGGCTGGGTCGACGGCGTACGCCACGACATGGCGATCATCCGGCCCGCCGAGGGCGAGCCGCAGGTGATGGTCGTGCTCACGACCGGCCTGGACGACGACGAGTCGGAGTTCCGGATCAGCGAGGTCGCGCGTTACCTCTGGTCGACCCTGTGAGGTCGGCGCCGTGACCTCGCCGCGGGTCGTCGCGGTGCGCACCCAGCGTGTCCGGGTGCCGCTGCACACGCCCTTCGTGACGGCGCTGCGCCGCACCGACTTCGCGGAGACCGTCGTGGCCACCGTCGAGGACTCCGACGGCTGCCTCGGGTGGGGCGAGGCGCCCCAGGTCTGGAAGGTCACCGGTGAGTCGTTCGCCGGATCCTCGGCCGCTCTGGAAGGACCGATCTCCGACGTGCTCGTCGGCGCTCCAGGCGACCTGTCGTCGACGGGGCGGGTGCAGCGTGCCGTCGTCGGCAACCGCTCGGCGAAGATGGCCGCCGACATCGCGCTGTACGACCTGGTGTCCCGTCGCGCCGGCCTCACGCTCACCGAATATCTGCGCGGCCTCGTCGGCTCCCGGTCGGCCCATCGGCCGCGGGCGTTCACCGACGTCACCCTCTCGGTCGGCACCCCGGACGAGCTCGCGCAGGCAGCCGCCGCCCGGGTGCGCGACGGGTTCCGGACCCTGAAGGTCAAGGTCGGGACCGATGCCGGCGGTGACGCCGCGCGCGTCATCGCGGTTCGCGACTCCGTCGAGGACGTACGCCGCCAGAAGTCGATCGCCGACAAGGTCACGCTTCGCCTCGACGCCAACACCGGGTGGCGCGCCGACGACGCGGTCGCGGTGCTGTCGACGCTGGCCGATGCGGGCGTCGAGCTGGAGTTCGTCGAGCAGCCGGTCGCTCGGCGTGACCTGGAGGGGATGGCGTACGTCCGGCGTCATCAGCCCTACAAGATCCTTGCCGACGAGTCGGTCTTCGACCTCGAGGACCTCGTCGATGTCATCCGCGCCGGCGCGGCCGACGCGGTCAACGTGAAGCTGGCCAAGTGCGGCGGGCTGACCCCGGCGATCGAGCTGCTCGAGGTCGCCAAGGGCCACGGCCTCGACCGCCTCGTCGGGTGCATGATGGAGTCACACCTCGGCATCGGCGCGGCCGCTGCCGTCGTCACCGCGCTCGGCATCCCGGGCGAGCAGGACCTCGACGCGGGCTGGTGGGCCAGGACGAGCCCATACGCCGGCGGCATCACCTATGACGGCCCTAGGATCCTCTTCTCGGACGAGCCGGGCCTCGGCATCGAAGGAGTTCTCTGATGAAGACCGTCGACCGACCGACCTTCGTCGTGGCCGCGCCGGCCGATGACGCCGAGCACGAGACCGAGGTCGTCCCCGGCGAGGAGGTCGTCGTCCTCGAGACGCAGGGGGACTGGGCGCACGTGGTCGTCCCTGCACATGCCTCGTCGAAGGACGAGCGCGGCTATCCGGGCTGGTTGCCTTCGGCCGCCCTGACCGACGGCCCGCAGCGGAACGTCGAGGTCGGTGAGGGCGTCGAGGCGCTCCTGGCCAAGGCCCGCACCTACCTCGGGGTCCCCTACGTCTGGGGCGGCACCACCGGCGCCGGCATCGACTGCTCCGGCCTGGTGTTCCGGGCGGCCGAGGACATCGGCGTACGTCTCCCGCGCGACGCCGGCGACCAGGCCGCCGCGCTCGCGGCGATCGACCTCGACGAGGTGGGTCCCGGTGACCTCTACTTCTTCGCCGAGGGCCCCCGGGTCTTCCACGTGGCCATCGCCACCGCGGCCCCCGGACCCGACGGCGTACGTCCGATGATCCACGCCGACGGCGACAAGACGGCCGTCGTCGAGGAGCCCATGCCTTTCGACCGCGCCAACACGCTCGTTACCGCCGCCCGCCTCTGACCTCTCGGCCTGCAGAAGTGACTTCTCGGCCTGCGAATGTGACTTCTCGGTCAGCGCCGGTGAATTCTCGCGCGCCAGAAGTGACAATTCGGCGTGGTGAGTTAACTTCGAACGTATGACTCGTACAGGGGCACTGAGTCCACAGAGCCGCGACCTCGCGATCGGCACGATGGTCGGGGCGGCGGGGGAGACCGAGCTCGACGTACTCGTCGTCGGAGGGGGTGTGACCGGCGCCGGGGTGGCGCTGGACGCCGTCACCAGAGGGCTGAGCACGGGGCTGATCGAGCAGCGCGACCTGGCCTCGGGGACGAGCTCGCGCAGCTCGAAGCTCGTGCACGGGGGCTTGCGATACCTGGAGATGATGGACTTCGCGCTGGTGCGCGAGGCACTCCAGGAGCGTGGGCTGCTGCTCAACACGCTGGCCCCGCACCTGGTCCGGCCGGTGCCGTTCCTCTACCCGCTGACCAACTCCGTCTGGGAGCGGTTCTACGTCGGCTCCGGTCTGGCCCTCTACGACACGATGGCGTCCTTCGGGCCGCTCTCCGGGATGGGCAACTCCGGTCTCCCGCGCCATCGCCATCTCACCCGCAAGGGCGTGGCCAGGATCGCGCCGGACTTCAACACCGACACGATCACCGGCGCGATCCAGTACCACGACGCCCAGGTCGACGACGCCCGCCTGGTGATGACGATCGCCCGCACCGCCGCGTCCCACGGAGCCCAGGTCGCGACCAGGGTCCAGGTGACCGGGTTCCTCCGCGAGGGCGAGCGGGTCGTCGGCGTACATGCCAGGGATCTCGAGCACGACCAGGACCTGGTCATCCGGGCGAAGACGGTCGTCAACGCCGCCGGGGTGTGGACCGACGAGATCCAGGACATGGTCGGCGGCCGCGGCGCCCTGCACGTGAAGGCGTCCAAGGGCATCCACCTCGTCGTCCCGCGCGACCGGATCCGCTCGGAGTCGGGCTTCATCGTGCGCACCGAGACGAGCGTCCTGTTCGTGATCCCGTGGGGTCGCCACTGGATCATCGGCACCACCGACACCCCGTGGACGTACGATCTCGCGCACCCGGCGGCGTCCAAGACCGACATCGAGTACGTCCTGGAGCACGTCAACGCCATCCTGCGCGAGCCGCTCGACCTCGAGGACGTCGAGGGCGTGTACGCGGGGCTGCGCCCGCTCCTGACCGGCGAGTCCGACCAGACGGCCGGCCTCAGCCGCGAGCACACAGTGGTCACGCCGCTGCCGGGTCTGGTGCTGATCGCCGGCGGCAAGCTGACCACCTACCGGGTGATGGCCAAGGACGCCGTCGACGCAGCTGCCCACTCGCTGGGGACGACCACCAACATGACCCTGCGCGAGTCGATCACCGACAAGGTGCGTCTCGTCGGGGCCGAGGGCTTCGAGACCCGCTCGAACCAGCGGGTTCTCCTGGCCCGCCGCTCCGGCCTCCACGTCGGCAGGATCGACCATCTCCTCGGTCGTCACGGCGGCCTCATCGACGATGTGCTCGACCTCATCTCGCAGCGCCGCCCGCTCGCGCTGCAGCTCGAGGGCGCCGAGGACTATCTCGCCGCCGAGGTCGTCTACGCCGTCAACAACGAGGGCGCCCGCCACCTCGACGACGTGCTGGAGCGGCGCACCAGGATCGCCATGGAGACCTTCGACCGCGGCGTCTCCGCCGCCCCCGGCGTCGCTCGGCTGATGGCCGAGGAGCTCGGCTGGGACGAGCAGCGTACGCAGGAGGAGGTCGACCACTACCTGCGGCGCATCGAGGCCGAGCGCCGCTCCCAGCTGAAGGTCACCGACGAGGAGGCCGACCGCGCTCGGTTGGAGGTTCAGGACCTCGTCTGACCCTGCAAACCGGCGGCTCTGGGTCGGGCTGCGGATCTTGTCCTGTGGTTGGGAATGGGTTCAGCTCGCCGCGGCCCAGACGATCCGCGACCTCATCGAGACGAGACGAACCCGCTCTCGTACGCCGCGATGACCGCCTGCACGCGATCGCGGACGCCGAGCTTGGCCAGGATGTTGCGGACGTGGGTCCTGACGGTCTCGACTCCGAGATGGATGTCTTCGGCGATCTCGGCGTTGGACCGGCCGCTGGCCAAGAGATGTAGCACCTCGGCCTCCCGGCTGGTGAGCCGCGCGCCGTCGAGTCCGCCTCCCTCGGGCGCGCCGACGGCAGCGACCAGGGAGCGGATGGCACCCGGAAACAGCAGGGAATCACCCTCGTGGACGGTCCGGACGGCGTTGACGAAGTCCCCGGCCGACGCCCGCTTGAGCAGGAACCCACGTGCCCCCGCGCGCAGGGCGTCATACACGTAGTCGTCGTTCTCGAACGTGGTCACCACGACCACGGCGGGCGGCAGGTCGAGCTCGACGATGAGTCGGGTGGCGGCGATCCCGTCGACTCTCGGCATGCGCACGTCCATGAGCACGACGTCCGGGCGGGCGCTACGGACCACTGCGAGCGCGGCCGCCCCGTCGTCGGCTTCGCCCACAACCGTGATGTCGGCCGCGGACTCGAGAATCGCGCGGAGGCCGCTGCGCACCAGCGGCTCGTCGTCGACCAGGACGACGGTGATCATGAGTCACCCCTTCCAGCCGTCAGCGGGATCCTGACGTCGAGGCGGAACTCTCCGTCGATGAGAGAGTGCTCCGCGGAACCGTCCAGCGTGGCCGCGCGTTCGGTGATCCCAGCCAGTCCCCGACCTCGTTCCGCCCGAGTGCGCGCAGCAGTGTTGGTCAACCTGATGGCGAGCTCCTCCGGTCTCGCCGAGACGGTGAGGGTGGCGGCGCGGTCCGTTGAGTGCTTCATCGCGTTGGTAAGCCCCTCCTGGGTGATCCGGTAGGCCTCGCGGCCGATCATCGCCGGCAACGTGGTCAGATCTCCGTCAGTGGTCACTTTCACCTTGAGTCCGGCCGACCGCACCGCGGTGACGAGCGAATCGAGTGCGCTCAGGTCTGGTGTAGACGTGCGGCTGGGCTGTCCGTTCTCGCGCAACAGACCCAAGGCGTGGTCGAGGTCGTCGGCCGCGGAACGCGACGCCTGTTCGATCGCCCCCAGCGCTTTGACGGCGAAGTCGCGGTCTCGGTCGATGACGAGCGCAGCGGCGCTCGCCTGGACGGTGATCAGAGACAGGGCGTGCCCGATGCTGTCGTGGATCTCGCGGGCGAGCCGGTTGCGCTCCACCAGGCGCGCTGACTCCGACTCCAGCCGGGAGATCCGCTCGTCGTACGACGGACCGAGCAGGCCCGGCGCGACCAACCCCAGCGCGTAGCCCAGGCCCGAGGCCAGGACGACGGCGGCCACGATCGCGACCAGGCCGAGCGCTCCGAAGCCTGCGGTGATCGCCCCGCCGACGATGGCCACGATGACGGCTCCGGACAGCAGGTGAAGCACGAACCACACCAGCGTGCGTCGACGATCCGCCCAGGTGCGTGCGGGCCCCGGCGAGCCCCCTGGGAAATCGATCTCGAGCAGTGTCTGGGCTGCGGTCGCCTCGATCTCGCGAACCCCGGGGATGAGGCCGAGGCAAGCGATGGGAACGACCGAGATCAGCGTGGCGAGCATGACCGTGACGGCGAGCGGGACGTCGTCGCTCTCGGCGATCAAGACGACGACGGTGAGGTCGAGGATCGCGAACGCCAGCGCCACACCGGCCCCGAGCAGCACGAAGACCATCCGCAGATAGGTCACCGCCGAGGTCAGCATGCTGCCATCCTTTCAAAGGCCGCACCCCCGCAGATCACCCGCGCGGGGGAGGCGGTCCACCTGCGAGGGTGATCCGGTCCGGCAGGGCCGGCCAGGACGCTGGATCCATGACATCAACACCAACACCGACCCGTACGTCCGAAGCGGCCGCAGCAGCGTCGCGAAGATCTGCTGTCGAGATCGCCACCGCAGTCTGGAGCGTCCTGGCTGTCGCCGTCGGCGCGTGGATCCTCGTCGACCCCAGCTGGTATCCGCTCGGCAGCGCCGACATGAGTGCCGGGTTCTCCCTGCTCGCAGACGTGCCGTCCCGGGTCGTCGGCCTGGCCACCGTGACGCTGGGGCTGGTGGGTATCGGCGCCGCTCTGGCGATGTCGGCCCGACTTCCCTCCTCGCTGCTCGCGTACGGCTTCGTCGCCATCGGTGCCGTCGAGACCCTGGTCTTCGCCGCGATCGTGCCCGATATCCGTCTGCTCATCCTGATGGGCTACCTGTGCGCGATCTTCGGACCGGTGCTCGTGCTCGGCATCCTGGTTGCCGGCGCCCGGGGAAATCGTCGCAACCTCGTCGTCGTCACCATCGCTGCGGCAGTCATCGCGACCGGCCTGGTTGTCTTCGGCGCCAACGCGGATGCCTTCAGCGACGCCGGCCACGCGTTGGCCGGCGGCTTCGCCAAGGCAGGGCCCGGCATGCTGCTGGTCGGGGGCGCCTTCGTCGGCGGCGCGTTGTGGCTTGCCAGCACGGTGCGCCACCTGCGTCGGCTGCGCGAGCAGTGTGTGCACTGCGGCCGTCCGGCGCGCGGCTTCGTCGGGGACGCAGCCACCTGGGGTCGCTGGGTCACGATCGGCGCCGCCCTGTGCCCGCTGCCGTACGCACTGTTCCGCATGACCTGGATGACACCGTGGCCGGTGTCGACGGATGTGGCCGTGCTGGAAGCCGACCCGGGGATGCGGGTCTTCGGGTTGAGCCTCGGGTTCGCCGCGATCGCGGGAAGTGTTCTGACGATCGGCCTCATCAGCCGCTGGGGCGAGGTCTTCCCGCGCTGGGTCCCTGTGCTGCGCGGTCGCGTGGTGCCGGCTGGACCTCCCGCAGCCGTGGCTCTCGTCGTGGCGGGGGCGGTCACCCTGGCAGGACGCTCGAGCCTCCAGTCCGTTGACGGGGGCGAAGGCGGCATCGACGCCCTGGGAGCTGAAGCACTCCTGCTCCTTCCCTTCCCGATCTGGGGGCCGTTGCTCGGCGCGGCGGCCATCGCCTACTTCGTTCGTCGGCGCAGCCAGTGCCGGCACTGCGCGAACGACTGACAACCGAGGAACCTCACGGGAAACCTGGTCACCGACCATCGGCCCACCGTGCCTACCTGGTCCAGAATCTCGTCTGATCTGGGCCAGTTAGGCGGAATTGCCGTGGCGTAGGTCGGGCTCACGTAGCACTCTGACGACATGTTCCCTTCGGCAGGCTCAGGTCAGCGCCTGGTCACAGATCCCCCCGTGCCGTTGGCCACCGACGAGTTCGTGCTCGAGCCGTTGCGGCCCGAGCTGCTCGACCTGGACACCGAGGCGTACCTGGCCAGTCCCGACGTGATCCGCGACCACAGCTGCGGCAGGTGGCCGGTGACGGGCTTCGGCCGCGAGGACAACCTGCCCCTCGTCATCCGGCATTGGTCCGACCACCAGGCGAAGCGAGCCTTCACCTACCTGTTCCTCGAACCCGACGGCACCTCGTCCTTGGGCTGTCTCTACGTGCAGCCCCTCTTTCCCTACCTGGAGGCGATGGGCGCGGATGCCCAGACCCTGTTGAGGTACGCAGGTGGAGCGACCGCCAGGGTCTCCTACTGGCTCCGCCAGGACCGTGAGCCAGGACTCACCGCTTCGGTGGCCGAGCGGCTGGACGAGTGGCTGCGGACGAGGTGGCCGCTGGACGCCTATCTCTACCGGGCGGCCCCGGAGGAGGAGTGCACCGTGTACGCGCTCGACCGGCTGCCGCTGGACCGTGTGGACATCGACCTTCCCGCCGAGCGCTGCACCTACCTGTGGTGGACCGCCGAGGTCCGAGGTGGACCGTTCGCATGGTGAGTTAGTGAGACGCCTGTCTGGCTTCCGAGACGGTCGTCACATACTCTCGGTACATGAGCGCTTCGAACCCGACCCCTTCCGGCGGCCCGATCGTCGAGGGCCCGCTCGATCCCGAGCACGACGCCTCGGCGTCCCTGGCCCTCGAACCTGACTATGTCGCCCGCCTGACCGGCCTCGTCGTGGCGACCACCGGGGAGACCCGCGAGGTCATCAGTCCGCTCAACGGGGCGCCGTTGGCGCACATCCCGCAGTCGAGCGACGACGACGTCGCCGAGTCCTTCGCCAAGGCCCGGGTCGCCCAGGAGAAGTGGGCCGCGACCCCGGTCGCCGAGCGCGAGCGCATCCTGATCAAGCTGCACGACCTCGTCCTGGACCGGCAGGACGAGATCCTCGACCTGATCGTGCTCGAGTCGGGCAAGGCCCGAAAGCACGCCTTCGACGAGCCGCTGCACATCGCGCTGACCGCGCGCTACTACGGCCGCAGGTCGTCGAAGATCCTCGACACCGAGCGCAAGCTCGGCGTCATCCCGGTGCTGACCCGCGTCGACCTCAACCACGTCCCCAAGGGCGTCGTCGGCATCATCAGCCCCTGGAACTACCCCTTCACGATGGCCCTGTGCGACGGACTGGCCGCGCTCGCCGCCGGCAACGCGGTCGTCATCAAGCCCGACTCGCAGACGATGCTGAGCGCGCTCCTCGGCGCCGAGCTGCTTCAGGAGGCCGGGCTCCCGGAGAACCTGTGGACGGTCGTCGCCGGGCCCGGCTCGAAGGTCGGCACGAGCATCATCCAGCGCGCCGACTACGTCTGCTTCACCGGCTCGACCAACACCGGCAAGATCGTCGCCAAGCAGGCCGCGGAGCGCCTGATCGGCGCCAGCCTGGAGCTCGGCGGGAAGAACCCGATGCTGATCCTGGGCGACGCCGACATCGAGAAGGCCGCCGAGGGCGCGACCCGTGCGGTCTTCTCCAACGCCGGCCAGCTGTGCGTGAGCGTCGAGCGGCTCTTCGTCGACGACAAGGTCTACGACCGGTTCGTGGAGCGCTTCGTCGCCCGCACCCAGGCGATGACCCTCGGTGCCACCCTCGGGTGGGAGAACGACATGGGCACCCTGATCTCGCAGGCCCAGGTGGACGCCGCGACCGCCCACGTCGAGGATGCCGTCGCCAAGGGCGCCCGCGTGCTCGCCGGCGGCAAGGCCCGCCCCGACCTGGCACCGTTCTTCTTCGAGCCGACCATCCTCGAGGGTGTCACCCCGGAGATGACCTGCTTCGGCAACGAGACCTTCGGCCCGGTCGTCTCCCTCTACCGCTTCCACAGCGAGGAGGAGGCGATCGAGCGTGCCAACGACGGCGAGTACGGCCTCAACGGCTCGATCTACAGCCGTGACACCGCTCGGGCCCGTCACATCGCCCGCCAGATCAAGTGCGGCACGATCAACATCAACGAGGCGTTCGGCGCCTCGTTCGCCAGCATCGATGCCCCGATGGGCGGGATGCGTGAGTCGGGGATGGGCCGGCGTCAGGGCGTCGAGGGCATCCTGCGCTACACCGAGTCCCAGTCGGTCGCCTCCCAGGCGGTCCTGCGCTTCGCGCCCCAGTTCGGGATGAGCGAGCAGACGTACGCCAAGTTCATGACGGCCTCGCTCCGTGTCCTGAAGTCGTTGGGCCGCGCATGAACGAGCGCAAGCGAGCGTCAATCGGCAGAACGCACTACGACGTACTCATCATCGGGTCGGGCTTCGGCGGATCGGTCAGCGCTCTGCGCCTGACCGAGAAGGGCTACTCGGTCGGAGTGGTCGAGGCCGGACGCCGGTTCGAGGACGACGAGCTGCCCAACACCTCCTTCGACCTGCGCAAATATCTGTGGGCGCCGGCGATCGGCTGCTACGGCATCCAGCGCATCGACATGGTCAAGGACGCCGTGATCATGGCCGGTGCTGGGGTCGGTGGCGGCTCCCTGGTCTACGCGAACACGCTCTACGAACCGCTCGACCCGTTCTACCAGGACCCGTCATGGAGCCACATCACCGACTGGAAGGCCGAGCTCGCGCCCTACTACGAGCAGGCCAAGCGGATGCTCGGCGTGACCACCTACGCGGACATGACCCCGGCCGACGAGGTCATGCAGAAGGTCGCGGCCGAGACCGGCCGCGGCGACACCTTTCACAAGGCGCCCGTCGGGGTCTTCTTCGGCGGTCCCGAGCACGTGCCCGGGCAGAAGGTGCCGGACCCCTACTTCGGCGGCGCGGGCCCGGACCGCCGTGCCTGCCTCAACTGCGGCGAGTGCATGACCGGCTGCCGCCACAACTCGAAGAACACCCTGGTCAAGAACTATCTCTATCTCGCTGAGAAGCTCGGCGCCGAGGTGCACCCGCTGACCACGGTGACCCGGGTCTACCCGGCCAGGAACGGCAAGGGGTACGTCGTCGAGACCCGCTCCACCAAGGCCAAGCTCGGCGTCGGCCGGACCCGGCGGTTCACCGCCGACCAGGTGATCTTCTCGGCGGCGTCGCTCGGCACCCAGAAGCTGCTCCACAAGCTCAAGCGCACCGGCGACCTCCCACAGATCTCGCCGCGCCTGGGCGAGCTGACCCGGACCAACTCCGAGTCGATCCTGGGCGCCATCGCCCCGAAGGGCACGGCGATCGACTACTCCGAGGGCGTGGCGATCACCTCCTCGTGGCACCCCGACGACCACACCCACATCGAGCCCGTCCGCTACGGGCACGGCAGCAACGCGATCGCGGCGATGCAGACGGTGCTCACCGAAGGTGGTCCCCATCGGGTCCGCCGGTGGCTCAAGGAGATGTGGCTGCAGCGGCGGTCGCTGCGTACGTTCTACGACTTCAAGCACTGGTCCGAGCGCACCGTCATCGCGCTGGTCATGCAGGCGTTGGACAACTCGATCACGACCTACCCGAAGCGGACGCTCCTCGGCTGGCGGATGTCGTCGAAGCAGGGCCACGGCAAGCCCAACCCGACCTGGATCCCCGCGGGTCTGGACGCGGTGCGGAAGATGGCCGGGGTGATGAGCTCGGGCGAGAAGCAGGGGTATGCCGGCGGCACGATCGGGGAGCCGTTCAACAAGCCGATGACCGCCCACTTCATCGGTGGCTGCACGATCGGCGACTCGGTGGCGACGGGTGTGATCGACCCCTATCAGCGGCTCTACGGCCATGACGGTCTGCACGTCGTCGACGGCTCGGCGATCTCCGCCAACCTGGGCGTGAACCCGTCGCTGACGATCACCGCACAGGCCGAGCGGGCGATGGCGTTCTGGCCCAACAAGGACCAGGCCGACCCGCGGCCGGTGCTGGGTGACGCCTATGCGCGGATCCAGCCCGTCACGCCGGCGGCGCCGGCGGTGCCGGCGACCGCTCCGGCGGCGCTGCGGCTGCCGATCGTCGACGTACGCTGACGGATTGGTTGTCTTGGCGACAGAAAAGACGAGGAAGTTTCTCTCCAGCCCGTAACTGTGGTCAAGAGGGGTCGTTGGAGTGATCAGACCCGGGATTGCTCCCTCCCTAATACATGCCGGGTCTTACGTCCGGGCCATTTTTGTCTCGGGCAATCAGGGCCCGGCCACCTCCCTCCCCGGTCGGGCCCTGGTGCGTTTTGCGGAGGAAGTATCGGCTCACGCCGAGTCGGCGCAATCCGGTCCTCGCTTCGCTCCGGTCCGGTTCCGCCGACTCGGCGTATCGCCAGAGCTCTCGTTAGGATTCGGGCATGACGCAGGCTCCTGGGGCGGAAGAGCACGATCTGGTTCTCGTGGTGGACTTCGGCGCGCAGTATGCGCAGCTGATCGCCCGGCGCGTGCGTGAGGCTCGGGTCTACTCCGAGATCGTGCCGCACTCGATGCCGGTCGAGGAGATGCTCGCAAAGAACCCGAAGGCGATCGTCCTCTCCGGCGGCCCCTCGAGCGTGTACGCCGAGGATGCTCCGGCCATCGACCGCGCCCTGTTCCACACGGGGACCCCGGTGTTCGGGATGTGCTACGGCTTCCAGCTGATGGCGCAGGGGCTCGGCGGCACCGTCGACAACAACGGCGCGCGGGAGTACGGACGTACGCCGGTCACCATCGGTGTCTCCGGCACGCTGCTCAAGGACATCCCGCCGGCCCACAACGTGTGGATGTCCCACGGCGACTCGGTCTCCGAGGCACCCGAGGGATTCACCGTGCTCGCGAGCACCGCGGGCACCCCGGTGGCGGCCTTCGAGAACGTCGAGACGCAGATGGCGGGCGTGCAGTGGCACCCCGAGGTGCTCCACTCCGAGCACGGGCAGAAGGTGCTCGAGCACTTCCTGTGGAACATCGCCGGCGCCCGGCCCACCTGGACCATCGGCAACATCGCCGAGGAGCAGATCGAGCGGGTCCGCGAGCAGATCGGTGATCACCGCGCGATCTGCGCGCTCTCGGGCGGAGTCGACTCCGCGGTCGCGGGCGCCATCGTCGCGCAGGCGATCGGTGACCGGCTGACCTGCGTCTACGTCGACCACGGCCTGATGCGCAAGAACGAATCGGTCGCGATCGAGAAGGCCTTCCGGGAGTCGACCGGCGCCGAGCTGAAGATCGTCGACGCCGAGAAGGAGTTCCTCGACGCGCTCGCCGGGGTCACCGACCCCGAGGAGAAGCGCAAGATCATCGGGCGCGAGTTCATCCGCTGCTTCGAGCGCGCCGAGGTCGAGATCCTTGGCGAGAGTGACGAGAAGGTCGCCTTCCTCGTCCAGGGCACGCTCTATCCCGACGTCGTCGAGTCCGGTGGCGGCTCCGGCACCTCCAACATCAAGTCCCACCACAACGTCGGCGGTCTCCCCGAGGACCTCGAGTTCGACCTGGTCGAGCCGCTGCGCGAGCTCTTCAAGGACGAGGTACGCGCCGTCGGCTCCCAGCTCGGCCTGCCCGACGAGATCGTGCAGCGCCAGCCCTTCCCGGGCCCGGGCCTGGGCATCCGCATCATCGGAGAGGTCACCAAGGAGCGCCTCGACATCCTGCGCGAGGCCGACGCGATCGCCCGCGAGGAGATGACCCGCGCCGGGCTGGACCGCGACATCTGGCAGATGCCGGTGGTCCTGCTCGCCGACGTCCGCTCCGTCGGCGTCCAGGGCGACAGCCGCACCTACGGCCACCCGGTCGTGCTCCGCCCGGTCACCTCCGAGGACGCGATGACCGCAGACTGGGCGCGGCTGCCCTACGAGGTCATGGAGCGCATCTCCACCCGGATCACCAACGAGGTGAGCGAGATCAACCGGGTCACCGTCGACATCACCTCGAAGCCCCCGGGCACGATCGAGTGGGAATGAGCCAGTCCGAAACTGTGGAGCCCGACCTCGCCCGGCGTGTCCTCGACGCCCACGTCGCCCATGAGATGGCGGCGATGCGTGGCGTACGTTTCCTTGATCTCGTCACCGGCGAGATCGACTTCGCGCTGCGAGCCGGCAGCGAGCTGACGCTCGACCAGGTGATGCCGCGCGAGCTGATCAAGGACGTCGCGCTGAAGTACGTCAGCACCTTTCGGCTTCCTGGTGCGATCCCGGAGGTGGCGGCGGCGATCGCGACGCGGTTGAAGGCGCATCCCGCGAACCTGACCCCGCTGGCCAAGGTGGTCAGCCGGCCGCGGGCGGCCGAGCTGATCGATGCCCTCGTCGAGATGCGTACGCTGCGTCAGCAGGTCCTTCGCAGCCTGGCCGACAACACGGGCGTCCAGGCCGGCGTCGGCACCTTGATGCGCGGGACGGCCAAGGGTGCCGTGGACAGCGGCCGCAGGCTTGCTGACAACCTCCCGGGAGGATCATTCGGCTTCTCGGTCGCCGAGCGCGTGGCCGGTCGCGTGGCGGGCACGGTGAGAGGCACCCAGGTCGGCGCGGCCGTCGACCAGAGTGCCCGCGAGCTCGCTGAACGAGGCGCGGGAGCGATGCTCGGCTATCTCAGCGACACCGCCGCGAGCTCGGTCAGCGACGAGGAGGTGCGCGATGCCCTGCTGGAGGCCTGGGACGCGCTCGCGACCCGTCCGGTGAGCGATGTCGTCGACCTGATCGACGACGATCAGCTCGTCGCGGTCTTCGTCGGGCTCTACCAGGTCTGGCTCGACGTCCGCGACTCCGACTACCTGCGGGCCCTGATCGACACGGGTGTCGACTACTTCTTCGACACCTACGGCAGCTTCACGCTCGACCGGCTCCTGGAGGAGTGGGGGCTGGGCCGCGACGACCTGGTCGAGGAGGCCCTCCGCTTCGGTCCGCCGGTGATCGAGGCGCTCGCCGAGGCGGGCGTGCTCGAGCAGCTGCTCCGTCGTCGGCTCTCGAGCTTCTACGACTCTGCTGAGGCTCGCGCGCTGCTGGGGTGATGCCCTGAGGCGGCACTTTCCCGCCATGGCGGGAAAATGCCGGCCCGTTCCCGCTGAACGGCCGTCATTTCCACGCCATGGCGGGATTGTGCGCCGGTTACAGCGCCTTGTAGTAGATGACGTTCGGGAACGGTGTCATCCCGAGGCTGTCGTAAAGCTGCCTCGCAGGGGCGTGGAACCAGTCGCCGCCGGTTCCGATGGTGACGACGTCGACCCCGGCTGCGCGCATCGAAGCGAACGCGTGCTCGCACAGCTCCGTCGCGAGGTGTGAGCGTCGGTGGGCGGCGCGGACGGCGACGTACTGCACCTCGCCGCTGCGTCTGTCGGGGTCGACCGTCCAGGCCGTGAACCCGGCCAGGCCATCGTGATCCTCGGCTACGACGGCGTACTTCTGCTTCTCGGGGTCATGGATCCTCGCGAGCTCGCGGTGGTAGTCCTCGCGCCAGTCGTGGTGCTGGTTCTCGAAGATCTCCTGGCCCACGACGGAGCGCAGCGAGTCTTCGAAGAAGGGCCCGAAGACCTCGATGGCGAGTCTGACCACGGGGTCGTGGTCGGTGTCTGCGTACGGACGGATGTCCATGCTCTTGCCTCTCTGAGGGTTGCCGGAACGCCCGCCGGGGTTGGGGCGGGCGGGACGAGCGGCTCAGACGGAGCCGCCCCTCAGGCGCGGGTGCGGCCGGACGCGTGCGAGAACGTGAACACACCGAGGACCCTACTGATCGGGCCGACCATCGTTCAACGGATATTGCCCCGAAGCACGAGCGCTCAGGTGTTCATCCGGGCCCGGGCGGGTACCGCGATGGGGAACGAGCACGAAGGAGGCACGAGATGGCCGAGACGATCGTCGACGACAGGCTCTGGGAGAACTTCCACCGCGCGGTGAACATGACCTCGCGCGACCTGCGTAGCTGGCTCGCGGTGCAGGGTGCTGGGGAGGAGACCGAGACCGAACCGGACCGCGCCGGCAGCGAGCTCGGCCACCGGGTGGCAGACATCGTGGGCAAGCGTCGCGCCGACCTCACCCCCGACGACGTCGACGTGATGCGGCGGGTCGTCGACAAGGTCACCGACCTGCGCGGCGGGGACACCGGCCAGTGGGAGCCGACCGCGGGCGATGCGCGGTGGCGGCGCCGGCTGATGAACGTCGGCCACGACCCGCTCCAGCCGTGAACGAGCGCCAGCGAGTGAACCGTCCGGACAACACGCGACCGCGTCCGTACTCTGGCGCTTGCGCTACGGACGTGGTCGCGTGAGCGCCGCGGAGTCTGAAGAACTAGAGCGCGGGCGATGTCGAGATCGCGGGTGCGCGATCGACGCGTGGGTGAGAGCAGCACCACCCACCTTCTGAGGAGATCGAGATGAGCACCAACGCACAACGAGCCGGCTGGGTGATCACCGTCCTGGTGACCCTGTTCCTCGCCTTCGACGTCATCACGCACGTGCTCCGCGTCGAGGCCGCCAGGGACTTCAACGACATGATCGGCGCACCAAGCTGGTTCCCGGTCGTCTGCGGCGTTGTCCTCGGCCTGTCCCTGATCGCCTACCACGTCCCGGCGACCAGGGCGATGGGCACGATCCTGATCACCGCCTACCTGGGTGGCGCGGTCACGGTGAACCTGGTCTTCGGGCAGCCGGCCTTCAACACCGTCTTCGCCATCGCCACCGCCGTCCTCGTCTGGGCCGGCGCCTGGCCCCGCGACGAGCGCCTGCGCGGAGTGGTCGCCGCCTGACAGAGCTCCTCGTCGAGTCGGCTCGTTCTGACGAAGATCTGCGCCGAGTCGGCGGGGGTTTGGGCTAACCGTGGCGGAGGCGGGTGAAGGCGCCGAGCACGGTGCGCTCGGAGAGGACGAGGTAGTCCTGCAGCTCGGCCGCGGCAGTGGGTCCGCCCTGCTCGAGGAAGGTCTCGAGCAGGGCGCGGTTGCGGGTGACGAACGGAGCGTGCAGGGCCTCGGGGCTGTCGATCTCGAGGAACGCGAGCCGCAGCTCGGCGGCGATGTCGCGGAACAGGCGCTCCAGGCGGGGGCTGTCGGCGAGGGCGACGATGGAGTCGTGGAACGCCATGTTGGCGGTGCCCACCGTGCGCCAGTCCTGCGCCTCGAGGCTGGTCTCGCCCAGCTCCACCGCTTCTCGCATCGCGGTCACCGCGGGATGCAGAGGAGAGCCCGCCGTCAGGGCAGCGGGCTCGACGTAGCGCCGCGCGCGATAGATGTCGATGACGTCGGCGACGGTGGGCGAGGCGACCGAGACGCCGCGATGGGGCACGTGCTCGACGAGCCCCTGCTCGGAGAGCACGCGGAACGCCTCACGGAGCGTGTTCCGCGAGACCCCGAGCTTCTCGGCCAGAGAGATCTCGGAGAGCCGGGTACCGGGCGCGAACTCGCCATCGATGATCCGACGCCGCAGCACGTTCGTGAGGGTGTCCTCGGCATCGGGCATGACCGCATCCTAGGGGAATCGCATCCGCAGACAATCGAAGCATCATTTTAACAGAACGGGCTATCATTGTTGAACAATCAGTGTCATCCTGTGCTACATAAAGAGTGTGGTGCCCGCCACACAGCCCGCTGACCGCAGGAGCCCCCATGCCTGAGACAACCAGCGCCGAACGCGCGAAGAGCTTTGCCCGCTCGCGCCGAGGACCCATCCTCGGCGCCATCTTCCTGATGGCCACCTCGGCCATCGGACCCGGTTTCATCACCCAGACCGCGACGTTCACCGCACAGCTCGGCGCGGCGTTCGCCTTCGCGATCCTGGCGTCGATCGTGATCGACTTCGCGCTGCAGATGAACGTGTGGCGCATCATCACCGTCTCCGGCAAGCGCGCCGGTGATCTCGCCAACGAGGCGTTGCCCTACTCGGGCCACGTGCTCGCGACGCTGATCGTGATCGGCGGCCTCGCGTTCAACATCGGAAACATCGCGGGTGCCGGTCTCGGTCTGAACGCGCTGCTTGGGATCGACCCGAAGGTCGGCGGCCTGCTCTCCGCGCTGCTCGCGATCGGCATCTTCATGTACAAGCGGGCCGGCCGCGTCGTCGACCTGGTCGTGCTCGGGCTCGGCATGCTGATGATCGTGCTGACGCTCGTCGTCGCGATCGCGTCGCAGCCGCCCGTCGGCGACGCACTGCGCCAGACCATCGCGCCCGACACGCTCAACTTCGCGACGATCACCACGATCGTGGGCGGGACCGTCGGCGGCTACATCACCTACGCGGGTGCACACCGCTACCTCGACTCCGGCCTCACCGGCCCCGAGCACGTGGCAGCCGTGCACCGTGCCTCGCTCAGCGGGATCCTCGTCACCGGCATCATGCGCTACGTACTGTTCCTCGCGATCCTCGGCGTCGTGGCCTCGGGCGTCACCCTGGACTTCTCGAGCCAGGCCGCGAACCCGGCCGGTCAGGCGTTCGGTGCCGTGCTCGGCGAGGCCGGCATCCGCATCTTCGGAGCGATCTTCTGGGCCGCCGCGATCACTTCGGTCATCGGTGCCGCGTACACCTCGGCGACCTTCATCTCCACCTTCTCGAAGAAGCTCGGATCGGGCCGGCCGTTGCAGCTCGCGACGGTCGTCTTCATCCTCGTATCGCTCGCCCTGTACCTGGTGATCGGCGCGGCGCCGGCGGCTATCCTGGTCTTCGTCGGCGGCTTCAACGGCCTGATCCTGCCCATCGGCATGACGATCTTCATGTACATCGGCTGGTTCCGTCAGCGTGACGTCCTCGGCGGCTACCGCTACCCGGTGTGGCTGCTGACCCTGGGCACGCTCGCGACCCTGCTCACCTGGTACATGGGCAGCGTCTCCGTCGGCCCGATCTTCGCGTTCATCGGCATTGGAGGATGACCATGACGACCATCGACCTCAACTCCGACCTCGGCGAGAACACCCCTGACCGGATGGTCTCTGACGACACGGCGATGCTCGAGATCGTCTCGAGCGCCAACGTCTCCTGCGGGTTTCACGCCGGCAGCCCCGAAGGCATCCGTACGACGCTCGCGGCTGCCGTGGCGAACGGCGTCACCATCGGCGCCCACCCCGGCTACCGCGACTACGAGGGGTTCGGGCGTCGTCCCATGGACCTCGACTCGGCGACGCTGCAGGCGCACGTGGAGTATCAGCTCGGCGCGCTGCTCGGCCTCACCGCCACGGTCGGCGGCACGGTGCGCTACGTGAAGCCGCACGGCGCCCTCTACAACACGATCGCCCGCGACGAGCGACAGGCACGTGACGTGGTCGCCGCGGTCAAGGCGATCGACCCGTCCCTGGTGCTGCTGGGACTGGCGGGCGGCGTCGTGATCGACGTGGCCGAGAACGCCGGGCTCACCGCTGCCGCCGAGGCGTTCGCGGACCGCGCCTACACACCCGGCGGCGAGCTCGTCTCGCGCGCCGAGCCCGGTGCGGTGCTCCACGACGCCGACGCAGTGGCGGCCCGCATGCTGCGGCTCGCGCGCGAAGGTGTGGTCGAGGCGATCGACGGCACCGACGTCGCCGTACGCGCCGACTCGATCTGCGTGCACGGCGACAGCGCCGGGGCCGTGCAGATGGGCGCCGCGACCAGAGCGCTCTTGGAGGCGGAGGGCATCGCCATCGCTCCGTTCGCCGGGGCCGCGGCATGACCGGTGGCACCACACAGCTCGAGGAGGCCCGCGCCGCGCGGGCCTCCTACCGGGCGGGCGAGGTCGCACCGACGAGCGGCGTCGCCCACGGCCTGGTGCAGGCGAACCTGATCTCCGTGCCGGCCGACTGGGCCTTCGAGGTGCTGCTGTTCGCACAGCGCAACCCGAAGCCGTGCCCGGTGCTCGAGGTGCTCGACCCCGGGGCGTACGAGTCGAGCCTGGCGCCGGGATCCGACCTGCGCACCGACATCCCCGCCTACCGCATCTGGCGCGACGGCGTCCTGACCGATGAGGTCACGGAGGCCCGCGCGGCGTGGGAGGAGCACCCGGACCTGGTGTCCTTCCTGATCGGCTGCAGCTTCACGTTCGAGGCGGGTCTCGCCGACGCGGGCATCCCGATCCGTCACCAGGAGCTCGGCCGCAACGTGCCGATGTATCGCACCGTGCGTGCCTGCGCGCCCGCCGGGCGCCTGCGCGGCGACATGGTGGTCTCGATGCGCCCCGTCGCCGCGGACCGCGTCGCCGATGCCGTACGCATCTCCGGACGCTATCCGGCGGTGCACGGTGCGCCGGTGCACGTCGGTGACCCGGCCTCGCTCGGCATCGCCGACCTCGCCGCCCCCGAGTTCGGGGACCCGCCCGAGGTGCGCGACGGCGAGGTGCCCGTGTTCTGGGCCTGCGGGGTCACCCCGCAGGCCGCGATCATGGCCTCGCGTCCGCCGTTCGCGCTGACCCATGCGCCCGGCCACATGTTCATCACCGACGTACCGGATGCGGAGTACCTGGCGTGAGGCGCGTGCTCATCGCCTCGGATCGAGACCTCCTGGTCGAGGAGGCCGATCTCGACGGCGCGATGCGGTTGCACGCGGCGCTCGTGGCCGCGCCTCCGACCGGGGTCGTCGAGCTGGTGCCGGCCGCGCGGACGGTGCTCGTCCGGTTCGACCCGACGCTGGTCGACGAGGCGAGCCTCGCGAAGGAGCTGGCCCGTGTCGAGGCCGTCCACGGCGGCCTTCCGGCCGCGGGTTCTGCGACGATCGGCGTGCGCTACGACGGGCAGGACCTCGACGAGGTCGCCGGCCTGCTCGGGGTCAGTGCCGAGCAGGTCGTCGCGCGCCATATGGCGGCGACCTGGCGGGTCGCCTTCACCGGCTATGCGCCCGGCTTCGGCTACCTCGTCGGCGACGACCCGCTCTTCGACGTACCGCGCCGCTCCTCGCCGCGCACCCGGATCCCGGCCGGCTCGGTCGGGCTGGCGGGCACCTTCTCGGGCGTCTACCCGCGAGAGAGCCCCGGTGGCTGGCAGCTGATCGGGCGTACGGACGCGCCGATGTGGGACCTGGACCGCGACCCGCCGGCACTGCTCGCGCCCGGCATGACGGTCCGTTTCGAGCAGCTCGAGCGGGAGTCGGTCTCGATCCCCGCGACCGCCCCGAGCGTCGACGCCGCGGAGCATCCCTTCGCGGTCGAGGTCGTACGCCCCGGGTTGCAGCTGGTCCTCGAGGACCTCGGGCGTCCCTGGAACGCCGCGCTCGGTGTCTCCGCGTCGGGGACGGCCGACCGACGGGCGCTGCGGGCCGCCAACCGTGCGGTCGGCAACGACCCGTCAGCCGCGGGCTTCGAGCTCGCCGGCGGCGGCGCCGTCCTGCGCTTCACCGGCGCCGCGGTCGTCGCGGTCGCGGGTGCCCCCGCCGAGACGACGATCGTGCGTACCGAGGGCCCGGACCTGCCGGTCGAGCACGGCGCGCCCACGGCGATCGAGGACGGCGAGGAGCTGTGGCTCGGCGCGGTGAGAGCCGGTCTGCGCGCCATCGTCGCGGTCCGTGGCGGGCTGGATCTCCCGCCGGCGCTCGGCAGCCTCTCCACCGACACGCTCGCGGGCCTCGGGCCCGCCGACCTCGGCGCTCGCCCCCTGCGCCCGGGCGACGTGGTGCCCCTGCGGGGGCCTGCGGCCGCGGCGTACGCGGTGGACCCGAACCCCGCTCCGTCCGACCCGCTGCCCGCACCCGGTGACACGGTCGAGCTGCGCATCGTGCTGGGCCCGCGCGAGGACTGGTTCACCGAGGCCGGCGGGCGCACCCTGATCGAGCAGGAGTGGACCGTCACACCGCGCTCCGACCGCGTCGGCGTACGCCTCGAGGGCGCCGTGCCGCTCGAACGCGCCGAGTCCGGCGAGCTTCCGAGCGAAGGGGCGGTGACCGGTGCGATCCAGGTGCCGCCCGATGGACAGCCCGTGCTGTTCCTCCCGGATCACCCGCTCACCGGCGGCTATCCGATCATCGGCGCGGTCATCGACCGCGACCTCGACCTGGCCGGGCAGCTGCCGCCCGGGGTCCACATCCGCTTCCGTCCCGTCGCGCCCACCGTGCCGATTGTGCCCATTGGGTCGACCGCTGAGATCCGAGGAGTCTGAGATGCGCAGAGTGCTCATCGCCAACAGGGGAGAGATCGCCGTCCGAGTGGTGCGGGCGGTCGCCGAAGCCGGCCTCGTGTCGGTCGCCGTCTACGCCGACCAGGACGCCGACGCACTCCATGTGCGGCTTGCCGACGAGGCGTACGTGCTCGGCGGGGCCACCGCCGCCGAGTCCTACCTCAGCATCGAGTGGCTCATGGCCGCGGCGCAGGCCTCCGGCGCCGACGCGGTCCATCCCGGCTACGGGTTCCTCTCGGAGAGCGCCGATTTCGCGCGCGCCGTCGAGGCCGCCGGCCTGATCTGGATCGGCCCGGCTCCTGCGAGCATCGACAGCCTCGGTGACAAGATCACCGCGCGCCGGATCGCCCAGAGCGTGGGCGCGCCGCTGGTGGCGGGCACCGACCGGCCACTCGAGTCGGCCGACGAGGCGGTCGCCTTCGCGCGCGAGCACGGGCTCCCGATCGCGATCAAGGCGGCCTTCGGGGGTGGCGGGCGCGGGCTGAAGGTGGCCCGCGAGCTCGACGACGTCGCCGACGCCTTCGAGTCGGCGTCGCGTGAGGCGCTGGCGGCGTTCGGCCGGGGCGAGTGCTTCGTCGAGCGGTTCCTGGAGCGGCCACGGCACATCGAGGCGCAGGTGCTCGGCGACGGCACCGGTCGCGTCGTGGTGGTCGGCGACCGGGACTGCTCGCTGCAGCGGCGCAACCAGAAGCTCGTCGAGGAGGCGCCCGCGCCCGGGCTGAGCGACGAGCAGCGTCGCCGGATCCACGACGCGGCCCGCGACATCTGCGCGGCGGTCTCCTACCGCGGGGCCGGGACCGTGGAGTTCCTGATGGGCGAGGACGGCGTCATCTCGTTCCTCGAGGTGAACACCCGCCTGCAGGTCGAGCACCCGATCACAGAGGCGGTCACCGGCGTCGACCTCGTCGCGGAGCAGCTGCGGATCGCCGCGGGCGACGGCATCTCGTTCGGGGCGACGCCGGCTCCGACGGGCCACGCGATCGAGCTGCGGATCAACGCCGAGGACCCGGGCCGCGGCTTCCTGCCGAGCCCCGGCGTCGTGACGGGCCTGCGGGTCCCCGCCGGGCCCGGGGTGCGCTGGGATGCCGGGATCGAGGCGGGCGACACCGTGCAGAGCGCCTTCGACTCGCTGATCGCCAAGCTGATCGTGCACGCGCCGGACCGGGACGCCGCCGTCGTACGTGCGCGTCGCTCGCTGGGCGAGCTCTCCGTCGAGGGGGTCGCGACCGTCGTCCCCTTCGTTCGTACGCTGCTCGAGGACCCAGCGTTCTCGACCGCCGGCTTCGCGGTGCACACGCAATGGATCGAGACCGAGCTGATGCCGCGGCTCGAGACGCAGCGGCGACCCGAGCCAGCGCCTGACCTGTCGCTCCGGCGGGTGCCGATCGAGATCGACGGTCGCCGGGTGATGCTCGGTCTGCCGGACGATCTGCTGCGCGGTCTCGTGGCCGGCGGGTCGGCGCTGGAGACCGTGCCGGCCGATGGCGGGCCGGCGGTGGCCGACCCGGCTGGGCTCGAGGCCAGCGTCCCCGGCACGCTCGTCGACTGGCTCGTCCCCGACGGCGAGAAGGTCACCGAGGGCCAGGACGTCGCCGTCATCGACGCGATGAAGATGGAGACTCGGGTCGCCGCACACCGCGGCGGCGTGCTCGCTCAGAGCACGGCCGTCGGCGGGACGGTCGCGCTCGGGGACCTGCTCGGCAAGATCGAGTAGGTCGTCGTCCTTGGAGATCGCGCAGGTAGGGCCGCCTGCTACGCGCCGCGATACGGG
>NZ_JBOHDN010000268.1:0-12867 GCF_050699375.1 Nocardioides sp.
ACAACCTCGATGTCGTCCACAACATGTTCCTCGGCCGGGAGATGAGACGGCTGCGGCTGGTCGACGAGGACACCATGGAGCAGCGCGCCCGCGAGACGCTGGACGGTCTCTCGGTGCGTACGTTGAAGTCGGTGCGTACGCCGGTGGCATCACTCTCCGGTGGCCAGCGCCAGACGGTGGCGATCGCCCGCGCCGTGCTGTGGAACTCCAAGCTGGTCGTCCTCGACGAGCCGACCGCGGCCCTGGGTGTGGCCCAGACCGAGCAGGTGCTCCGGCTGGTGCGACGCCTCGCCGACCGTGGCCTCGGCGTCCTGCTGATCAGCCACAACCTCAACGACGTCTTCGAGGTCGCCGACGACATCGCGGTCCTTCATCTGGGCCGCATGGTCGGTCAGATCGAGGTCGCCTCCACGACGCGTGAGCGGGTCGTGCAGGCGATCACCACCGGAATCGTCCCTGAAGGAGGTGCGGCATGAGCACGGAGACCGATGACCGGCCGGTGGCCGATCCGGCGTCACCGGACCCGATGCCGGACAACTCGCTCGGCGGGATCCTCCGGGCCTACTTCGCCAAGCTCAAGGGTGGTGAGGTCGGCTCGCTGCCCGCGGTGCTCGGTCTGATCGCGCTGGTGGTGGTCTTCTCCTCGCTGCGTCCCGAGCAGTTCACCAACTCGTTCAACTTCGCCAACCTGATCGGTCAGTCCGCCGGCGTGACCGTGCTCGCCATGGGCCTGGTCTTCGTGCTGCTCCTGGGCGAGATCGACCTGTCGGCGGGGTTCGCGGGCGGCACCTGTGCCGGGGTGCTCGGGGTGTTCCTGACCCGGCAGGAGTGGCCGCTGGTCGCGGCCCTGCTGGCCGCGCTGGTCGCCGGCGCTGTGATCGGCCTGCTGATCGGGCTGCTGGTGGCCAGGCTGGGGATCCCGTCGTTCGTGGTCACTCTGGCCGCGTTCCTGGGGCTGCAGGGCGTGCTGCTGTCGATGATCGGTGAGGGCGGGACGATTCCCTACCGCAACGACGTCATCAACGGGCTCAACAACGCCAACCTGCCGGTCTGGCTCGGGTGGACGCTCGGGATCGTGTGCATCGTCGGCTATGCGGTCTCGACGTACCTCACCGACGCTCGGCGCCGCGCCAAGAGCCTCACGGTGCAGCCGATGCTGCTGTGGGCCCTGAAGACCGGGCTGCTGACGGTCGTGGTGCTCGCGGTGGTCGGCTATCTCTCCGGCGAGCGCAGCCGCAACCCGGCGCTGACCTCGCTCAAGGGCGTACCCGTCTCGCTGCTGATCATCGTCGGCCTGCTGATCGTGCTGACCTTCGTGCTGACCCGCACGGCCTGGGGCCGGCACGTCTACGCGGTCGGCGGCAACCGTGAGGCAGCCCGCCGGGCCGGCATCAACGTGTTCCGCGTGCGGCTGTCGTGCTTCATCCTGTGCTCCACCATGGCAGCGGTCGCGGGGATCATGATCGCCAGCCGGACCAACTCGGTGAACCCGAACACGGGCGGCGAGACGACCCTGCTGTACGCCGTGGGTGCCGCGGTCATCGGCGGCACCTCGCTCTTCGGTGGCAAGGGCCGGGTCATCGACGCCGTCATCGGCGGCACCGTGGTGGCCGTCATCGACAACGGCATGGGCCTGCTCGACCAGCCGCAGGGCACGGTCTGGATGGTCACCGGGCTGGTGCTCCTGGTCGCGGCCAGCGTGGATGCGCTGTCTCGGCGCAGGGCTTCGGCCACAGGGCACGTGTAGCCCTTCGCCGAGTCGGCTCATCTTGACCGAGATGCGCGTCGAGCCGGCTCGTTCTGACCGAGAAGCACGCCGAGTCGGCCCGTCATGACGAGCCGACTCGGCGTGGATTCATGTCAGGACGAGCCGACTCGGCGAGTGCTGCTGCGCTCGACCAGCTCGGCGGGAAGGCGCAGGTGGCGCTCGGTCTGCTTGCCCTCGAGCAGCTCGAGCAGCAGGCCGAGCGCCGCTCGCCCCATCTCGTGGAGCGGCTGGGCGATCGTGGTGAGCGGAGGATTGGCGTCGCGGGCCTCGGGTACGTTGTCGAAGCCGATCACCGAGAGGTCCTCGGGCACGCGCAGGCCGAGCGAGCCGGCGACCTCGATGACCTTGATCGCGGAGATGTCGTTGGCGGCGAAGATGGCGGTCGGGCGCGCTCCCGCCGGGAAGGAGAGCAGCTCCCGGGCCGGCGCCTCGGCGAGCTCGGGACGGTAGCCGCCGACCCGGATCAGGTCGTGGGAGACGCTCAGGCCGGCTGCGTACAGCGCCTCGCGGTAGCCCTGCTCGCGCAGCGCCGCGGAGCGGAGGTCGGGGCGGCCGCCGAGGAAGCCGATGCGCTTGTGACCGAGCCCGACCAGGTGGTCGACTGCGAGCCGGGCGCCGGTGACGTTGTCGGCATCGACGGTCATCGGCCCGTCGGGCCCGGTGTGGGGGTCGATCGCGACGACCGGGATCGTGGTCTCGTCGGTGATGATCATCGACGGGGTGACCACGATCGCACCGTCGATCAGGGTGTGGCCGAGGCGGGAGAGCGAGCGCCGCTCCCAGCCGGAGTGGTTGTGCGCGCCGGTCGACCCGGCGTGGGCGAGGAGCTCGTAGCCGGTGCCGTCCAGGCCGGCCGAGATGCCCTTGAGGAGCTCGGCGGAGTAGGGCTCGAACTCGGCCACGAGCACGCCGATGACGCCGGTGCTCTTCCGCCGCAGGCTAGAGGCGATCAGGGACGACTGATAGCCGAGCTCGCCGATCACCGCGAGCACCTTCTCCGAGGTCGCCTCGCTGACTCCGTAGCGCTCGTTGATCACCTTCGAGACCGTGGCCACCGAGACGCCTGCCTCCCGGGCCACATCGGTGATCGTCACCCGGCGGGGACGTGGCTGATCGCGGGTGGTCATGACCTGACAGTAGCCCAAACGGGGGGTGTTCGATAACCATCTACGAAAACGTTATCGACAACGATTGACACAATCACGCCGGGACCGCCATGCTCGACCACGACAATGTGGCGGCAGTCACATCAACCCACATCCAGAGCTGTGACGAAGAGGTCCCAAGATGTCGAGGAAGACACAAGCGCTCGCCGCGCTGTGCGCCGGATTGATGATTGCCGCCACCGGTTGTGGCGGCTCGGGCGACTCCGGTGGCGACGAGAACACCATCACCTGGTGGCACAACTCCAACAACGACCCCGGCAAGGGGTTCTACGAGCAGGTCGCGAAGGACTTCGAGAAGGCCAACCCCGGCGTGGACGTCAAGGTCGAGGCCTTCGCCCACGAGGACATGCTCACCAAGCTCGACGCCGCCTTCCAGAGCGGTGACGTCCCCGACGTCTACATGGAGCGCGGCGGCGGCGAGCTCGCCGACCACGTCGAGGCCGGGCTGACCCGCGACCTGTCGAAGGACTCCGCCGACATCATCGAGCAGATCGGCGGCAGCGCCGCCGGCTGGCAGGTCGACGGTAAGACGTACGCCCTGCCGTTCTCCGTCGGCGTGGTCGGGTTCTGGTACAACACCGAGCTCTTCGAGCAGGCCGGGATCACCGAGCCCCCGAAGACGATGGCGGACCTCTACGCCGCCTTCGACAAGCTCGAGAAGGCCGGCGTCACACCGGTCTCCCTGGGCGCGGGCGACCTGTGGCCGGCTGCGCACTACTACTACGCCGCCGCGCTGCGGGGCTGCTCGGAGGAGACCCTCACCACCGCGGTCGCCGACCTGGACTTCGCCGACCCGTGCTTCGAGAAGGCCGGAGAGACGGTCGAGCAGATCGTCGCCGAGAAGCCGTTCAACAAGGGTTTCCTCTCCACGCCGTCGCAGACCGGTCCGACCTCGGCGTCGGGCCTGCTCGCGACCGGGAAGGTCGCCATGGAGCTGGCGGGTCACTGGGAGCCGGGCGTGATGCAGGGCATCACCGAGGACAAGCAGGGGCTCGGCGACAAGACGGGCTGGTTCCCGTTCCCGGAGGTCGACGGTGGCGAGGGCGACCCGGCCGCCCAGCTCGGCGGCGGTGACGCGTGGGCGGTCTCCGAGGGTGCGCCCGACGCGGCCGTCGACCTCGTCAACCACCTGCTCTCCGACGAGGTCCAGAAGGGTTTCGCCGAGAACGACATGGGCCTGCCGACGATCCCGGCGGCCGGCTCCTCGGTCAAGGACCCGGCCCTGGCCGAGCTGTTGAAGGTGCGCGACGAGTCGCCCTTCGTGCAGCTCTACTTCGACACCGCCTTCGGCGAGTCCGTCGGTGGCGCGATGAACGACGAGATCGGACTGCTCTTCGCCGGGAAGGCCACTCCTGAGGACGTCGTCACGGCGACCCAGGAAGCCGCCGACAAGGAGAAGTGACGGTCTCTGTGAGCTTGGAACACACCGCCGGCGCGGTCACCTCGGGGCGACCGCGCCGCAGCACCCCGCCCCGATCCACACAGTGGCGCAAACGCGCCGAGATCGCGTTCTTCGTGACCCCCGCCCTCGCCCTGATGGCCCTCTTCGTCGCCTGGCCGGTCCTGACCGCGGTCCGGTTCTCGGTCTACGACTGGAACGGCCTCGGCCCGCTCGACGACTTCGTCGGGTTCGCGAACTACGTCGACGTCCTCGGTGACGAGGTCTTCACCGACGCCGTGGTCCACAACCTGGTCATCGTGGTCGGCTCGATCATCGTCCAGCTCCCGCTCGGAGTCGCGCTCGCGCTGCTCCTCAACCGCCGGATGGTGGGGCAGGGGCTGCTGCGTACGCTCATCTTCGTTCCCTACGTCCTGGCCGAGGTCATCGCCGGCGTCATCTGGTTCCAGCTGCTGCAGCCGGAGTACGGCCTCATCGACGCGATCATGAGCGGGATCGGTCTCACCCCACCCGACGAGGGCTGGCTCGGCACCCCAGACGTCACCTTGTGGGTCGTCCTCGCGGTGCTCACCTGGAAATACCTCGGCCTGGCCGTCCTGCTCTTCCTCGCCGGTCTCCAAGGAGTTCCCGAGGAGCTGTACGAGGCGGCCCAGCTCGACGGGGCCAGCTGGTTCCAGACCCAGTGGCGGGTGAGCATCCCGCTGCTCGGGCCGACGATCCGCACCTGGTGCTTCCTGTCGATGATCGGCTCGATCCAGTGCTTCGACATGATCTGGGTCCTCACCGGCGGCGGACCGGCCGACGCGACCACGACGATGGCGACCTACCTCGTCGACGAGGGCACCAACCGGCACAACTACGGCATCGCCGGGGCGGCCTCGGTCCTGCTGTTCGCGATCGCCTTCGTGATGGCGCTGGCCTACCAGCTGATCGTGCTGCGCCGCGACACGGAGGAGGAGGCATGAGCACGATCTCGTTGCAGCCGAAGCGGCGGCGGACCGGCTCCGGAAACATCGTCGTCTATCTGGTCGCCCTGGTGGCGGTGGCGCTGACCGTGGGCCCGGTGCTCTTCGGCGCACTGGGCGGCTTCCGCACCAACGGCCAGATCGCCGAGCGGCCGACAGCGCTGCCGGACCCGTGGGTCATCGACAACTACACCGGCGTGCTGAGCGGCGGCCCGTTCTGGACGTACGCCCTCAACTCCACCGTCATCGCGGTGATCACCACCGCGGTGACCGTCGTGTTCGGGGTGATGGCGGCCTATCCGCTGGCGCGCTACCGCTTCCGGGGACGGGAGGCGCTGTTCATGGTCTTCGTGCTGGGGCTGCTGTTCCCGGCTGCTGTGGCGGTGATCCCGCTCTTCATCCTGGTCACGCGTGATCTGGGGATGGGCAACACCTGGTGGGGCGTGGCGCTGCCGCAGGCGGCGTTCTCGCTGCCGCTGACGGTGGTCATCCTGCGGCCGTTCCTGATGGCGCTGCCGCGTGAGCTCGAGGAGGCGGCGCTCATCGACGGCGCGTCCCGGATCGGCCTCTTCTGGCGGATCATCCTGCCGCTGTCGACGCCGGGGCTGATCACGGTGGCCGTGCTGGCCTTCGTGACCTCGTGGAACGCCTACATCCTGCCGCTTCTTCTGCTCCAGGGCGAGATGCGCACCCTGCCGCTCGGCGTGGCCGACTTCTCCACCGAGCACTCCGCCGACACCGCCGGTGTCCTGGCGTTCACCACGATCGCGATGATCCCCGCGCTGGTGCTCTTCTTGGCACTGCAGCGGCGGATCGTCTCCGGACTGCAAGGAGCGGTGAAGGGATGACGCAGGCCCAGAAACGTGCATGGCCAGTCGTCTCCGAGCGGGTGCGAGAGCTGCACGCGCGGATGAGGCTGGAGGAGAAGCTGGCGCAGATCGTCGGCTTCTGGATCGACCACGGTGACGAGGTCGTGGCGCCGCTGGCGGGGGAGATGGCGTCCGGAGTGCCCGAGACGCTCGCCGACGTCACCAAACACGGCATCGGCCACTTCACCCGGGTCTACGGCACCCGTCCGGTCGACCCGGTCGAGCGGGCCAGGTGGCTGTGGACGGAGCAGCGACGACTGCTGCGCGAGACCCGGCTGGGCATCCCCGCCCTGGTCCACGAGGAGACGCTCACCGGGCTCGCGGCCTGGAAGGCCGCCTGCTTCCCGGCGCCGCTGGCGTGGGGTGCCGCGTTCGATCCCGAGCTGGTGGAGGAGATGGCGTCGCTGGTCGGCTCCTCGATGCGTACGTTGGGGGTGCATCAGGGGCTCGCGCCGGTGCTCGACGTGATCCGTGACCCACGCTGGGGCCGCTGCGAGGAGGCCATCTCCGAGGATCCCTATCTGGTGGGGACGGTCGGGACGGCATACGTCCGCGGCCTTCAGTCCGCCGGGGTCCACGCCACCTTGAAGCACTTCCTGGGCTACTCCGGCTCGCGCGCCGGCCGCAACCACGCCCCGGTCTCCGCCGGGCCCCGCGAGGTGGCCGACGTGTTCCTGCCGCCGTTCGAGATGGCCGTCCTCGACGGCGGCGTACGTTCGGTCATGAACTCCTACAACGACCTCGACGGCGTCCCGATGGCCGCCAACGGCGACGTGCTCACCGGGCTGCTGCGTGAGGAGTGGGGGTTCGACGGGACGGTGGTGGCCGACTACTTCTCGGTGGCGTTCCTGGCGCTGATGCACGGGGTCGCCGCCGACCGCGGGCACGCCGCGGCGCTGGCCCTGGAGGCCGGGATCGACGTCGAGCTGCCCGGTGGTGACGCCTTCCTGGAGCCGCTCGCCGCCCTGGTGCGTGCCGGCGAGGTCGACGAGTCGCTCGTCGACCGCGCCGCGCTCCGGGCGCTGGCGGCGAAGGAGGAGATCGGACTGCTCGATGCCGACTTCGAGGAGGAACCGCCGGAGAAAGTCGACCTGGACACCCCGGCCCACCGCGCGATCGCCCGGCGCCTGGCCGAGGAGTCGGTGGTCCTGCTGTCCAACGACGGAGTGCTCCCCCTGGTCCGAGCCGGCGCCAATGTCCCAGAAAATCCTGCCGAGTCGGCGCGAATGCCCCAGTTTCCGGCCCGGATTCCGGCCCGGATCGCGGTGATCGGCCCCAACGCCGACCGTGCCGAGGCCCTGATGGGGTGCTACTCCTTCCCCAACCACGTGCTCGCCCACCACCCCGACGTCCCGCTCGGCATCAAGGTGCCCACCATCGCCGAGGCGCTGCGCGCCGAGGTCCCGGACACCGAGCTCGAGGTCGTACGCGGCTGCGGGATCGAGGGCACCGACTCGACCGGGATCGCGGCCGCCGTCGAGGCGGCCGGGCGTGCCGAGGTCGCGGTCGTGGTGGTCGGCGACCAGGCGGGCCTGTTCGGCAACGGCACCGTGGGGGAGGGCAACGACACCGACTCGCTCGACCTGCCCGGCCTGCAGCGGGACCTCGTCGAGGCCGTGGTCGCCACGGGCACTCCGACCGTCCTGGTGCTGGTCACCGGCAGGCCGTACGCCATCGGCTGGGCGCTGGACGGCCACCGCCGCTCCGCGGCGATCCAGCAGAGCCGTCCAGCGGCGGTGCTGCAGGCGTTCTTCCCGGGCGAGGAGGGCGGGATCGCGATCGCCCGCGTCCTCACCGGTGCCGTGAACCCGTCGGGCCGGCTGCCGGTGACCCTGCCGCGCTCGGCCGGCGCGCAGCCGTACACCTATCTCCATCCCGTCCTCGGCGGCCCCTCCGGGGTGACCTCAGCCGACTCCACCCCGGTGCGGCCGTTCGGCTTCGGGCTCTCCTACACCACGTTCGCCATCGCCGAGCTCCGCACGGACCACGAGGTTGCCTCGAACGGGCGGTTCCATGCCCGGGTGAGCGTCCGCAACACTGGCTCCATGGCGGGATCCGAGGTGGTGCAGCTCTACGGGCGCGACGTGCTCGCCTCGCTGCCGCGGCCGGTCGAGCAGCTGCTCGGCTATCAGCGGGTGTGGCTGGAGCCGGGGGAGCAGGCGTCGGTCGTCTTCGACGTCCCGGTCACCCGGTTCGCGTTCACCGACCGCGACCTGGTCAAGGTCGTCGAGCCGGGCGAGGTCGAGGTGTGGGCGGCGGCGTCCGCGGGGGAGAAGACGGAGATTGCGGTTGCCGAAGGGATCCCTGGCGCAGGCACCGCACACGACGTCGAAGCAGAGCGAGCGGATCGGGCGAAGGTGCAGATCACCGGCCCGGTCCATCGAGTGCGGACCACCGACCCACGGCAGGTCAGCACGCGTATCGAACGAACCAACGAGAGGAACGCACGATGACCGACCTGACCCCGCGCCCCGAGGACAAGTTCACCTTCGGCCTGTGGACCGTCGGCTGGGAGGCGGTCGACGTGTTCGGCCCCGCGACCAGGCCGCCGATGGACCCGGCGCACGCCGTCCACAAGCTCGCCGAGCTCGGCGCCTGGGGCGTGACGTTCCACGACAACGACGTCTTCGCCTTCGACGCCACCGAGGCCGAGCGCGACACCGCGCTGACCAGGTTCCGCAAGGCACTCGACGAGACCGGCCTGGTCACGCCGATGGTGACCACCAACCTCTTCGGCCACCCCGTCTTCAAGGACGGTGCGTTCACCTCCAACGACCGCTCCGTACGCCGCTTCGCGCTCGCCAAGGCTGCCCGCAACATCGACCTGGCCGCCGAGCTGGGCGCCGAGACGTTCGTGATGTGGGGCGGACGCGAGGGTGCCGAGTCGGCGTTCGCGAAGGACGTCGGTGCGGCGCTGGATCGCTATCAGGAGGGGGTGAACCTGCTGTGTGAGTACGTGATCGAGCAGGGCTACGAGATGCGGTTCGCGATCGAACCCAAGCCCAACGAGCCGCGCGGTGACATCCTGTTGCCGACCATCGGGCACGCGATCGCCTTCATCGACTCGCTCGAGCACCCCGAGATGGTCGGCGTGAACCCTGAGGTGGGCCACGAGGAGATGGCCGGGATGTCGATGGCCGCCGGCGTCGCGCAGGCGCTGTGGGCCGGCAAGCTCTTCCACATCGACCTCAACGGTCAGCACGGGCCGCGCTTCGACCAGGACCTGCGCTTCGGCGCCGGCAACCTGCGCGGCGCCTTCGCGCTGGTCGACCTGCTCGAGACGCACGGCTATGAGGGACCGCGGCACTTCGACTTCAAGCCGCCGCGCACCGAGGACGAGGACGGCGTATGGGCATCGGCCGCGGGCTGTATGCGCAACTATCTCGCCCTGAAGGCGAAGTCGGCCGCGTTCCGTTCCGACCCGGAGGTCGCCGCCGCTCTCGAGGCGTCGGGTCTTCCGGACCTGGCCACGCCGACGCTGGCCGAGGGGGAGTCGCTGGCGACGTTGCGCGAGGAGGCGTACGACATCGACACCATGGCGGTGCGTGGGTTCGGCTTCGAGCATCTGGACCAGTTGGCCATGGACCACCTCCTCGGGGTGCGTTAGGTTCTTCCGATGCCGCTCGTCGCCGGGATCGACTCCTCGACCCAGTCATGCAAGGTCGTCGTCCGTGATGCGGAGTCCGGGGCGCTCATCCGCTCCGGCTCCGCGCCCCACCCGGAAGGCACCGAGGTGGACCCCGCGGCCTGGTGGACAGCTCTGCTGTCGGCCGCCGAGGCGGCCGGTGGGCTCGCCGAGGTCGCAGCCGTCTCGGTGGGTGGACAGCAGCACGGGATGGTGTGCCTCGACGAGTCCGGAGAGGTCGTACGCCCCGCGCTGCTGTGGAACGACACCCGCTCCGCCGCCGCGGCCGCCGCGCTCAACACCGAGCTCGGCGCGTCCGCCTGGGCGGAGGCCGTCGGATCGGTGCAGGTGGCGAGCTTCACCGCCACCAAGCTGCGCTGGCTGGCCGAGAGCGAGCCGACCTCCGCGGCCCGGGTGGCGGCCGTGTGCCTGCCCCACGACTGGCTGACCTGGAAGCTCGCCGGTGCCCCGGGGCTGTCGGCGCTGCGTACCGATCGCAGTGATGCCAGCGGCACCGGCTACTACTCGGCGGTGACCGGCGAATACCGTCGTGGCCTGCTCAAACGAGCCCTTGGTCGTGACGATGTCGTGCTTCCGGAGGTGCTCGAGCCGTCGGCATCGGCGGGACAGACCTCGGACGGGGCGCTCCTCGGACCGGGCTGCGGCGACAACGCCGGCGCGGCCCTCGGCGTGGGTGCCCGGCCCGGTGACGTGGTCGTCTCGATCGGCACCTCCGGTGTCGCCTGCGCAGTCTCGGAGACGCCCGCCGCGGACCCGTCGGGGACCGTGGCCGGATTCGCCGACGCCACCGGCCGCTACCTGCCGCTGGTCGCCACCCTCAACGCCGCACGCGTCCTCGACGCCACCACCCGGCTGCTCCGGGTCAGCCATGAGGAGCTCTCCCGGCTGGCGCTCGAGGCGCCGTCGGGCTCCGGCGGCCTGGTCCTCGTGCCATATCTCGAGGGCGAGCGCACCCCCGACCGGCCCGATGCCCGCGGAGTGCTCCATGGCCTGACGCTGGCCACCGCCGAGCCCGCCTACCTGGCGCGCGCGGCCGTCGAGGGGCTGCTCTGCGGCCTCGCCGACGGCATCGACGCGCTGAAGGCCCAGGGGGTCACCGTGCGCCGTGTCTTCCTCGTCGGCGGAGGTGCCAGGTCCGAGGCCGTACGCCGCCTCGCCCCCGCCATCTTCGGCCACCCGGTCCTCGTCCCCGAGCCGGGGGAGTACGTCGCCGACGGCGCGGCCCGTCAGGCAGCCTGGACCCTCGTCGGCGGCGAGGAGCCGCCGCCCTGGGAGATGGCCGGCACCGAGACGTACGAGGCCGACCCGGACCCCTCCGTCCGCGCTCGCTATGCCGAGGTCCGCGACCTCACCGAGGGTCTCTAACCTGTCGACCCGTCACCCCGCATGCCGAGGCGTCACCTCTGCGGGCCGAGAGGTCAGTTGTGCGGGCCGAGAGGTCAGTTGTGCAGGCCGAGGCGTCAGTTGTGCAGGCCGAGAGGTCAGCCCGGCCCGGCGGAGGCGCGCCACTTGTGCCGGCCGAGAAGTCATCTGTACCCGTCGTGTTCGCGGTTCCGTCGATCGAGCTGCCGGTGGCATCCGATAGCGTGGCCGCGCCATGTTGGATCACATCAAAGGCTTCGTTCAGGGAGTCGTCCTCGCGCCCATCGTCCGGTTGTTCGTGGCGCTGCGGATCAGCCCCGACGCCGTCACGCTCGTCGGCACCATCGGAGTAGCGGTCGGAGCGCTCGCGTTCTACCCGCGCGGTGAGCTGCTGGCCGGCACCGTCTTCATCACCTGCTTCGTCTTCAGCGACCTGATCGACGGCGCGATGGCGCGCGCGGTGGGACGTACCTCGAAGTTCGGGGCCTTCTGGGACTCCACCCTCGACAGGTTCGGTGACGGCGCGGTCTTCGGTGGCTTGGCGCTCTACTTCGCCGGGCCGGGGGAATCCGACCTCTATCTCGCGCTCAGCCTGTGGTGCGTGGTGATGGGCTCGGTCACCTCCTACGCCCGCGCCCGAGCCGAGTCGCTGGGCTTCACCGCCAACGTCGGCATCGCCGAGCGCGCAGACCGCCTCGTCCTGGTCCTGGTGATGACCGGTTTCGCCGGCATCTTCTCGCTCGACCTGCTGATCTACATCGCGCTGTGGATCCTCGCCGTCGCCTCTACCGTCACGGTCGGACAGCGGGTGTGGACGGTCCGCCGGCAGGCTCTCGCCGAGGAGGCGACGTCGTGACCGCGCCGAGCGAAGCCGACGTACGCCTGGCCACCGAGCTCGTTCGCGACGCCGGGTCGCTCGCCGCGAGGATGCGTCGCGACGGGATCGGCGACTCGGTGGAGGCCAAGACCTCGGTCTCCGACCTGGTCACCGCCGCGGACAAGGCGGCCGAGAAGGCGATCGTCGAGCGGCTCGCGCTCGAGCACCCCGGCGACGGCATCCTGGGGGAGGAGGGCTCGGCTCGCGAGTCCGCCACCGGCCGGGTGTGGACCATCGACCCGGTCGACGGCACCTACAACTTCGTACGCGGCCTCGACTGGTGGTGCTCCGCGCTCGCGCTCACCGACGGCGACGACCTTGTCCTCGGTGCGGTCTACTCACCTGCCGAGGACGCCGTCTACGTCGGTGGCCCGGAGTTGCCCACGACCCGCAACGGCTCCCGTCTGAGCGCGATGCCGGACGCACCCCTCTCCCTCGCCTGTCTCACCACCTACCTGCACCCGTCCAAGCTGAGGAACCCGGTCGGCGAGGCGTACGTCCGCGTCGCCCGCGGCGCCGCCTCCATCCGGATCCTCGGCTCCGGGTCGATGGACCTGACCGCCATCGCCCAGGGCAAGGTCCACCTCTTCTGCCAGCACTCGGTCCCCGACTGGGACCGTCTCCCCGGCGCAGCCCTCGTCCTCGGCGCCGGCGGCACGACCACCCAGGTCGAGGCGGGCGGAGTCCTCTGGTCCCTCGCCGGCACCCCGACCGCGGTAGCCGACGCCGCCGAAGCCCTCACCGCCGACCCGGCGCAACTGCCCCAGAAATAGCCCGCGAGTCGGCGCGTCTGCCCCACGGACCTGGGACAGACG
>NZ_JBOHDN010000269.1:0-8199 GCF_050699375.1 Nocardioides sp.
GCCCGGCACCGACGGCGTCACCGCGACCCGTCAGGTCGTGGACGAGGGGCTCGCGGACGTACTCGTGCTCACCACCTTCGACCTGGACGAGTACGTCTTCGGTGCCCTCCGCGCCGGCGCGGCCGGATTTCTGCTCAAGTCGGCCGAGGCCACCGCTCTGGTCGAGGCGGTCAGGCACGTCGCCGCCGGCGACGGCGTGGTCGCCCCGGAGGTCACCCGCCGGGTGCTCGCCGAGCTGACCGGACCGTCCGGCCGATCCGGCCCGGGTGCGGGGGAGACGAGAGCAGAGCTTCCCGCAGACCTCACCCCACGGGAGACCGACGTGCTCGCGGCCCTGGGCCAGGGCCTGTCGAACGCCGACATCGCCCGACGGCTCGTGATCTCCGAGGCGACCGCGAAGACCCACGTCTCCCGGGTCCTGGCGAAGCTCGGGGTCACCTCGAGGGTCCAGGCCGCGATCATCGCCCGAGAGACCGGAACCGCCTGAGAAGCCTGATGAGAATCGCGGCGGAACAGCGCAGAGTTCACCGGTTCGTGACCTCCGGAGCCCCCATTCGAGTGTTCCAAGTAGCAGAATTACCGCCGTCCGTAACGCACATTCAGGAGGATTCATGTTCGGGAAGAACCGCTCCGTGCTCACGATGATCAAGCTGTTCCTAGCAGCCTTCGTCGCCACCGCCGGCCTGCTCGGTGGGACCGTCGCGCTCGCCCCCGCCGCCCAGGCCGATTGGATCGAGAGCTGCACCCACAAGGGCTGCGCCGAGGCCCTGGAGTCCAACGAGGTCTGGGCCTCGCTGGGCTACCCGTCCAACCGCGGCTGGCACGACTGGCCGCCGACCGGCACCTGCAACTTCTCCGGTGGCACCTACAACAACTACGAGGGCGAGCTGCCCTCGGGCCACTCCTACCTCGAGTTCGACGTCACCCCGCGCGAGTGTGGTGCGCAGCGCCAGTCCTACCGGCTCGTGGTCGACACCACCACGGGTGATGTCTACTTCACCCCCGACCACTACAGCACCTTCTACTTCCTGGTCTGAGTGATCAAGGAAGGAGCCTCTGACCTGGGCAGATACCGCACTACGGACCCAGGTCAGAGGCTCTTTCGTACGTCTTCGGCAACCTGAGACCCCGCTGAAACGTCTAGGACACGAGGTCGAGGAGTGCGGATGGCCTGGGAGCCCGCCGTAGTCTTATGGACGTTTGTGACCGCGGGAGGAACATTTGAGCTGGCAGGGCAATCCGCCTTATATACCGACGCCGAAGCCGAAGAAGAGGCGTGGACGGAAGATCTTGAAGACCTTCCTCGTCCTCGTCCTGGTCGGCGCACTGGTCGGCACGCTGGGTGTGATCGTGGCCTACAACGCCATCCCGATCCCCGACGCCAACGCCGCCTACGAGAAGGAGACCTCCTTCGTCTACTACCGCGGTGGCAAGGACGAGGTCGGGCGCTACATCGCCGACTCACAGGACCGCGACTCGCTGCCCTATGAGGAGATCCCGCAGCTGATGAAGGACGCCGCGGTCGCCGCCGAGGACCGTACGTTCTGGACCAACAGCGGCATCGACGTCAAGGGCATCCTGCGGGCGGTGTTCTCGAACACCACCTCGGGATCGACCCAGTCGGGCGCCTCGACGATCACCCAGCAGTACGTCAAGAACCTCTACCTCACCCAGGAGCGCACCTACACCCGGAAGGTGAAGGAAGCGGTCATCTCGGTGAAGATCAGCCGGCAGAAGTCCAAGGAGGACATCCTCGCCGGTTATCTCAACACGATCTACTTCGGCCGGGGCGCCTACGGCGTCGAGGCCGCGTCGAACGCCTACTTCAACAAGCCGGCCGCGAAGATCAACGTACGAGAGGCCGCCGCGCTGGCCGCGATCCTCAACGACCCCAACGACCTCGACCCGAGCAACGGCGAGGAGGCGATCGCCGAGCTCGATGGCCGCTACCGCTACGTCCTCAACTCGATGGTCAAGATGGAGATGATCGACCCCGCCGAGGGCGAGAAGGCCAAGGAGTCGCTGCCGAAGTTCAAGAAGCCGCGCTCCGACAGCCGCCTGGGCGGGCAGACGGGCCACGCCCTCAAGCTGGTCCGTGACGAGCTGCTCCGCCTCAAGGACGAGCAGGGCAACCCGCTGGTCACCGAGGACGAGATCAACGGCGGCGGGCTGCGGGTCACCACCACGCTGACCAAGAAGACGATGAAGACCGTCGAGCAGGCCGTCAACGACGTACGTCCCGAGGACAAGAAGGCCTACTACGAGGACGAGAACAAGAAGGACGACGAGCTGCACGTCGGTGCCGCGACGGTCGATGTGAAGACCGGTGCGCTCAGGGGTTTCTACGGCGGCCAGGACTACCTGGAGTCGCAGACCAACTGGGCGGCGAGCGGCGCGATGGCGGGGTCGACGATGAAGGCGTTCACCCTGGCCGCCGCTCTGGACGCCGGCTACTCGCTCAAGGACAGCTGGAACGGAAACTCGCCGGTCGAGTTCCCGGGCGGCGTGAGCGTCCGCAACTCGGGCCAGAGCGCCGCCGACCCGAATGGCCACAGCTACGGCAGCCACGTCAGCAGCCTCCAGGCGATGGAGGATTCGATCAACACAGCGTTCGCCGAGATGTCCGACGCCCTGCCGGACGGCAGCAAGGATGTCTACGACAAGGCGCTGGCCGCGGGGATCCCGCCCCAGAAGGCCGACGCCGCACACCCCGGCATCCCGATGACCACGGCCGACTTCAGCCCCGAGGACTTCCTGCTCACCCTCGGCAAGAACCGGACCAGCCCGATCAACATGGCCAACTCCTACGCCACGATCGCCAACGGTGGAATGCACAACGACGTCCACGTCGTCTCCAAGGTGGTCGATGCCGACGGCACCGTCGTCTACGAGCGCGACGACTCCGCGCGTGGCGAGAGGGCGATGGACGAGGACGTGGCAGCCGACACCTCCTACTCGCTCCAGCAGGTGGTCTCCAGCGGCACCGGCCAGTCGGCCGGCTCGGTCGTCCAGCCGGCGGCAGGGAAGACCGGCACCGCGACCAACGACAAGGACGAGGTCTCCTCGGCCTGGTTCGTCGGCTACACGCCCCAGCTCGCGACAGCGGTCTCCTACAGCCGCGGCAAGGGCAGCGGCGCCCTCGACGGCTGGCTCGACACCTTCTTCGGTGCCGACTACCCGGCCGACACCTGGGTCGAGATCATGGGCCCGCTGACCGACGAGCTCGACTACGAGGAGTTCCCGGAGCCGGCCTGGCTCGACGGCGATGCCCCCGAGCCCGGACACGCGCCGTACGTCCCGCCGCCGCCCGAGCCGGAACCCGAGCCCACCAAGAAGCCGGAGCCGTCGAAGACGCCGACGCCCACTCCGACACCGACCCCGACCCCGACTCCGACGCCAACACCCACTCCGACACCGACCGTCCCGACTGGTCCTCCCGACCCCGACGATCCCTCGACGGAGCCAGGACCGGACGGTCCAGGACGAGGCGAACCGGGGCCCTTATGAGCGACGCCGACGGGTTCGGGTAGGGACCTCGTTTCCTTCCGTCTTGCCCGACACGGTTAGATAGTGCCCGTGTCAGTGATCGCCCCCGTCGACGTCCACGATGACACCGCTCTGAAGGCTTGGTACGCCGTGGAGGCGGCATCGATGGCGTTCGACCGTCCCTATGCGGCACATCGAACCTTCGAGGCGCTCGCGAACTCCGTGCGCAACCCGCATGATCACGGACGACGGATCCTGCTCGCCGCGAAGGAACAGGGCGAGACGATCGGCATCGCGGAGCTCGATCTCCCCGAGGAGGAGAGGGGCCACGTCGTCGAGCTCGGCATCCATGTCTATCCCGTGCACCGCTGGCGCGGGGTCGGCACCGAGCTGTGGCGAGCAGCCGATGACGTACGCCGCACCAGCGGCCGCACCCTGACGACCGCCGAGGTGACCATCCCCCCGAAGTCCTCCCTGGCGTTCGCGAAGGCCCTCGGGTTCCGGTCGGTACGCCGCGAGGACCACCTCGCCGCCGACCTCCCGCTGCGCCACAAGCCGTTCAAGGTGCTCGGCTACGAGATCCTGATGTGGGAGGACCGCACCCCCGAGAACCTGCTCGGGCAGTTCGTCGGCCTGCGCAACCAGATGGGCAAGGAGATGCCCGGCAAGGCCGAGCAGGACCCCGTCACCCACACCCAGGAGCGCATCCGGTCGGCGGAGAAGAGCACGGCCCGCTCCTATGACCGCATCACCGCGGCCGCCCGCGAGATCCTCACCGGCGAGCTCGTCGGCTACTCGGTCATCTTCCTGGCCCATGGCAGCGTCGAGGCCATCCAGGACGACACCTTCGTCAAGGGCGCCCACCGCGGCCACAAGCTGGGCCTGGCCCTCAAGGTCGCCACTCTCGCCGCCGTCCAGCGCGACCACCCCGAGCGCACCAGCATCCACACCTGGACCGACCCGTCCAACGACGTGATGCAGCGCATCAACAAGCAGTTCGGCTTCCGCAAGATCGAGCTCATGCACGAGGTCCAGCGCACCGACAGGTGGTAGGCCGTGCGGGACTTGAACCCGCGACCCAGGGATTATGAGTCCCCTGCTCTAACCAACTGAGCTAACGGCCCGCGCAGAGCCTAGCGGGCCCCGTACGTCCGAGCGGAGCCGCCGGCAGATGAGCGCTCAGCCCTCGCTGTTGATGAGGTACTTCCCGTCGGCGTAGACGAGCCCCAGCGTCACCGTGCCGCCGTCCTGGGCGCCGTCCTTCATCGTGTAGTTGTAGGTGTAGGTGACCTTGAGCGGGTCGACGCTGGGGGAGACCGAGGCGACGCTGGTGCTGGCGACCTTCCCCCACCAGTTGCGGTAGCCCTCGATCCCGCCGCTGCTCGCCTGGAACGCCGGGGTCAGCATCGAGCCGAAGGCGCTGTCCGGGTTCGCGGGCGCGGTGGCGAGGTAGTTGCGGATGAAGGCGTCGATGCCCTCGGCGGTCGCGCCGGCGGTCTCGCTCGCCGACGGGCTCTCGCTCGGAGTCTCGCTGGCGCTCTCGCTGGGCGTGGGCTCGTCCGTGGGCTCCTCCGACTCGTCGGTGGTGTTCTCGGCCAGCTCCTCGGCCTTCTGGGTCGGGTCGACCGAAGCACTCCGCTTCGGGTCCGCGCTCGGGTCCTCGCCCCGGTTGGCCCACAGCGCCCCGCTGACCAGCAGCACCAGGACCGCCGCGGCGGCGATGAGCAGCACCGGCAACCAGCGGCGGCGCCGGTCGGGCGCGCTGGTCGACCGGGCGGCTCCCGAAGGGGCAGCCGGTGCCGGCGCCGCGACGGCGGCGAGAGTCTGGGTCCGCCGCGCGACCGGTTCGAGCTTCTCGTCCGGCAATCGGCCCGCCAGGAAGTCGACGACGTCGCCGGCCGACCACCGCTCGGCCGGGTCGTACGCCATCGTGTGCTCCAGCAGCGGCGCGAGCCGACCGGCCAGCGGCGTACGCGGCGGGTCCTCGTGCACGACCCGGTAGAGCGTGGCCAGGGCGTTGTCCCCGATCCCGTACGGCGGCTCGCCCGTCAGCGCCTGGAAGAGCGTGGCGCCCAGCGACCAGATGTCGCTGGCGGGGGAGGCCCGTCCACCGGTCGCGATCTCCGGAGCCAGGTACGCAGGGGAGCCGGTGACCTGCCCGGTCTGGGTGGTCTGCGAGTCGACGCCACGCGCGATCCCGAAGTCGGTGAGCTTGGCGCGGTCGGCACGTCCGACGACGATGTTGGCCGGCTTCACGTCCCGGTGGACCACGTCGGCGGCATGCGCGGCACGGAGGGCCGAGGCGATCTGGCCGACCAGCTTCGCGGCGGCCTCGACGGGCAGGGGGCCGTCGTCGCGCACCATGTGGGCGAGGGTCTTGCCCTCGACGTACTCCATGACCAGCCACGGCTTGTCGTCGTCGCGCACCAGGTCGAAGACGGCGACCACGTTCGGGTGGACCAGCCGTGCGGCGAGCTGCGCCTCACGTTCGACGGCCGCGTCCGAGACGCCGTCGAGCGCGACCAGCTGTTTGAGTGCGACCGAGCGCCCCAGCACGTCGTCGGTGGCGAGCCAGACGGCCCCCATCGCTCCCCGGCCGAGCTCCCTCTCGAGCCGGTACCTCCCTGCGATCACCCAGATCCCCTCATATCTCGTCCCGAACGCCAGTGATAACCCTAGGGGGTTCCTCCTACTACGCTTACTTCCTGGACAGCCCGCTACGGGCCCGAGAAACCCACCTGAGAACGATCTGAGAAAGGCACGACGTGTCCATAGATCCCACACTCCTCGACGACCTCGAGTGGCGAGGCCTCATCGCCGACTCGACGGACCGCGACGCGCTCCGAGAAGCGCTGGCCGGCGGGAGCGTGAAGTTCTATATCGGGTTCGACCCCACGGCGCCGAGCCTGCACATGGGCAACCTCCTCCAGGTCACGATGGCGATGCGTCTGCAGCAGGCCGGCCACACGCCGTACGTCCTGGTCGGTGGCGCGACCGGCATGATCGGTGACCCGCGCGACTCCGGCGAGCGCACGCTCAACTCGCCCGAGACCGTCAACGAATGGGTCGAGAAGGTGCGCGGCCAGATCGAGCGGTTCGTCTCCTTCGAGGGCGAGACCGCCGCGACGATGGTCAACAACGCCGACTGGACGGCGTCGCTGTCGGTCATCGACTTCCTGCGTGACATCGGCAAGCACTTCCCGGTCAACCGGATGCTCGCACGCGACACGGTCAAGAAGCGGCTCGAGGACGGGATCTCCTACACGGAGTTCTCCTACATCCTGCTGCAGTCCATGGATTACCTGAATCTTTTCCGTACGCATGGGGTGAGCCTTCAGTTCGGCGGCTCGGACCAGTGGGGGAACATCACCGGCGGCGTCGAGCTGGTCCGCCGGGTCACCGGGGAGACCGTCCACGCCTTCACCACGCCGTTGATCACCAAGGCCGACGGCACCAAGTACGGCAAGACCGAGGGCGGTGCCCTCTGGCTCGACCCGACGATGATGTCGCCCTACGCCTTCCACCAGTTCTGGCTCAACGTCGAGGACGCCAAGGTGGGGGAGATGCTTCGCGTCTTCACGTTCCTTCCCCGCGAGGAGATCGAGGCATTGGAGACGCAGCATGCGGAGAAGCCGTTCCTGCGCGCTGCCCAGAAGGCGCTCGCCGACCACATGACGACTCTGGTCCACGGGGCAGGGGAGACCGAGCAGGCCAAGCAGGCCGCGGCCGCGCTCTTCGGTGGCGGTGACCTGGCAACCCTGAGCAGTACGACGCTGGCTGCCGCCATCACCGAGGCCGGCGCCGTCGAGCTGGCGCGTGGCGAGGAGCTGCCGACGTACGTCGACCTCTTCCTGGCCGCCGGCCTCGTCTCCTCCAAGGGGGAGGCACGTCGCACGATCGGTGAGGGCGGGGCGTACGTGAACAACGTCCGCCTCGAGGACCACGAGGGCGCTCTCGACGAGAAAGATCTGCTCGGCGACGGCTGGATCGTGCTCCGGCGAGGCAAGAAGAAGTTCGCAGGCGTACGCATCAAGTAGCCTTTGACCTGCGAGAACGCCCTGGGGTGGGCGAGTGCCTCCCCTGGGGCGTTCTTCGATTTGGCAAGGACGTCGCCGAGGCGTAATGTTCATCTGGTCGCCGGGGTGCGGCGGGAAGCAAGCTTGAGTCTTCGAGCGGGTTTTCGGCCCCCGAGTCGGCCGCCAACACTCTCGAGCTTCAGCTCGGTTCAGGGTCTCTGTCAGGTCTTCGGATCAGACATTCGAGGCACGGACGAACCGCAGATTGATGACTCGATGCTGTGTCGGCGTGGATATTGCGTTTATCCAAAACGGCGGGAAATCGCCGAATTGGACATGAAAGCGAGATCCGATAAAGTCCTCCAGGACGAGGCAGAAACACCGCCGCTAAACCAACAGAAAGCGCGAAACGCGCCGAATTGGGAAAGCGAAAGTGAGGCTGCTAGAGTCTGAAAGGCAGAACCGGAAGCGGGATTGAATCCGGATGGCTGGAGCAGGGAAAGCGGGTTAGCCGCCGAATTGCGAAAGCGAAACGGGATCCGCTAGGGTTCAGCATGTAGCAGAAAGCCACCGGACTGGCTGAGACGAGATGTCTGTTGTTCTACCGGTGTGCGTGTGATTCTTGAGAACTCAACAGTGTGTCATAGTCGACGAATTAGTTTGTTATGCCCCGTCGACCGCGCCTCTTAGTGGGGTG
>NZ_JBOHDN010000270.1:0-3011 GCF_050699375.1 Nocardioides sp.
CCGAGCCGTTGCCGCTGCCGTTGAAGACATCACTCACCTACGCGCGTCAGCGCCGGACCCAGGCGAGCCCGGACGACGCTCTCTACAAGGCCGGTTGGGACTGGAAGGACGGCCGGTTCGAGGGCGAGCAGTCCGATGTGGAGCAGCTGCGCGCCTGGGGTGCGGGATCCGGCATCCCGGGTCTCCGGGATCTGCCGGGCCCGGGCGAGGAGTTCGACGGCGAGACGACGCGCTTCGGCGCGCTCGCGCTGCGGGTCTGGTCACCGTTGCTCAAGGCCGAGCAGGGGAGCTGGTGAACATGACCTCATCCGACTCTGCTGACCGTCTCGGGTTCCGCTTCGACCTCAGCGGCCCCCTCCCGACCGGGACGACGCTGATCGAGGCTTCGGCCGGCACGGGGAAGACCTTCACCATCGGCGCGCTGGTCACTCGCTACGTCGTCGAGGGGGTCGCCACCCTCGACGAGATCCTGGCGATCACCTTCGGTCGTGCCGCGTCCCAGGAGCTGCGCGAGCGGGTGCGGAAGAGCCTGCTCGACGCCGAGCGGGCGCTCGCAGAGGCTGCCCGCGGTGGGCGCCCGAACCCGCTCGACGCCCACCTCGAGCTCCTGCTGAACGTGTCCGAGGAAGAGATCGCCGTACGCCACGAGCGCGTGCGCGACGCGCTCGCCTCCTTCGACGGTGCCACGATCGCGACGACACACCAGTTCTGTCAGCTCGTGCTGCGGTCGCTCGGCGTGGCCGGTGACACCGATGCAGGTGCCGAGCTGGTCGAGTCGCTCGACGAGCTGGTCGTCGAGGTTGTCGACGATCTTTACCTGAAGTGGTTCGGAGAGGCCAAGGAGCGGCCACCGTTCGATCGCGACGATGCGCTCGGGCTGGCGCGCACCGCGGTCGAGGATCCGCAGTCGGTGCTCGCCCAGGCGCCGACCGAAGATCTGGTCGCGGGCGCACGGGTGCGGTTCGCCGAAGCGGTGCGCGACGAGGTCGACCGGCGCAAGCAGATGCGCGGCATCCTGTCCTATGACGACCTGCTCTCCCGGCTCGCGGTCGCTCTGGAGGACCCGTTCGCGCCCGCACGGGCACGGATGCGACAGCGGTGGCGGATCGTGCTGGTCGACGAGTTTCAAGACACCGACCCGGTGCAGTGGCAGGTGCTGTCGCGGGCCTTCGAGGGTCACGCCACGCTCGTGCTCATCGGCGACCCGAAGCAGGCGATCTACGCCTTCCGCGGCGGAGACGTCTTCACCTACCTGGAAGCCGCTCGGACCGCTCGGACACAGGCGACGCTCGGCACCAACTGGCGCAGCGACGCGCCGCTGGTCGAGCGGCTCCAGGTCGTCCTGCGGGGCGCAGCGCTCGGGTCTCCGGAGATCGTCGTCCACGACGTCGGGGCCCATCACGCCGGCTCCAGGCTGGTCGGGGCGCCGAACCCGTCGCCGTTCCGGATCCGTCGGGTGGGGCGCAGGGGTTTCAAGCTCACCCGCGGAAAGATGGTCACCGCCGGTGACGCGCGCACCCATATCGCCCGGGACCTCGCCGGGGACATCGCCGAGCTGCTCGGTTCGGGTGCCACCTGGTGCGACCGCCCGGTCCGGGCCGGAGACATCGCGGTCATCGTCGCCGTACGCACCCACGGGCTGCTGGTGCAGCGCACGCTGCAGGAGCACGGCATCCCGGCCGTCATGGCCGGTGGCGGCGACGTGTTCCTCACCCCCGCCGGCGAGGACTGGCTCGCGCTGCTGCAGGCGCTCGACTCGCCCCACCGGACGCCGCTGGTACGAGCGGCCGGGCTGAGCGTCTTCTTCGGCTACACCGCGACCGAGCTCGATGCGGGGGGCGAGGTGCTCACCTCACGCATCGCCGACACGCTGCGCGGCTGGGCGCTCCTGCTGCGTGGTCGGGGCGTCGCCGCGCTGACCGAGGCGGCGGAGGAGCGCGGGCTCACCGCGCGCGTGCTGCAGCGCACCGACGGGGAGCGGCTGCTGACCGACGTACGTCACCTGGGGCAGCTGCTCCATGACATCTCCGTGCGCGACTCGCTCGGGCTGCCGGCGCTGCTGTCCTGGTTCCGTGACGAGCGGCGTCGCTCAGCCGTCGCCGAGCGCCCGCGGCGGTTGGACTCGGATGCCGCGGCGGTGCAGATCGTGACGGTGCACGGCTCGAAGGGGTTGGAGTATCCGATCGTCTACCTGCCCTTCGCCTACGACTTCTTCGTCCGGGACCCCGAGGTGGCCCACTTCCACGACGCCTCCGGGCAGCGCACCATCGACGTCACCCGGACCGGTGCGCAATGGGCCGAGCATCTGGCGCGCCATCAGGCCGAGGAGCTGGGCGAGGAGCTGCGCGACCTCTACGTCGCGCTGACCCGAGCGCAGTCTCAGGTCGTCGCCTGGTGGGCGCCGACAGCCAACACCGCCACCGGCGGGCTGCACCGGCTGCTCTTCGGGCGAGGCCCTGGTCAAGCGGTGGTTCCCGACAACGTCGCCGTGCCGAGCGACGAGGACGCGGCAAGCCTGCTGGGCAATGTTGCGCGCCATGCTGGTCCATCGGCCGAGGAAGCGGTGCCGGTCACCGCCGTGCCGCCGGTGCGCGAGACGCCGCCCGGCATGCTGGCCGCGCGGGCGTTCACGCGCGAGGTGGACGCCGAGTGGCGGCGTACGTCCTACTCGGGGCTGATCCGGGTCGACGAGGGAGTCGCGGCAACCTCCGAGCCGGAGGTCGAGGGCAAGGACGACGAGCCCATCGTCGAGGACGTCGATCTTGTCGAGAACCCCGCGGAGGAGGAACACATCTCACCCATGGCCGAGCTGCCCAAGGGCGCCGGCTTCGGCTCGCTCGTCCACGCGGTCCTGGAGCACACCGACCCCGCGGCGCCGGACCTGGGCGAGGAGCTGCTGGCGAGGACGCGTGAGCAGCTGCGCTGGTGGCCGGTGCCCGCCTCCGCCGAGGACCTCGCGACCGCGATCCTGCCGCTCAACCTGACCCCGCTCGGCCCGCTGGCCGACGGTC
>NZ_JBOHDN010000271.1:0-3049 GCF_050699375.1 Nocardioides sp.
TCGAGGTCGACTGCATGCTGTGCGGCAGTGGCGAAGTCGTTGTCGTCATGAACGACCGTCAAGCGGTGGTAGGAAGCGGTTGCGCAGATCATCAGATCGACTACGGAGAGGGCGCGGTGCGCGCTGACCGTGACCAGCCGGTTCTGCAGCCCCTCGATCCAGCGCCACATCCCCTTCGGATGCGGGACGTCCGGGTACAAGCCGCTGAACATGAGCGCCATCTGGTCGTAGTGTCGCGGGCTCTGCGCCGACCGCATGAACTCGCTGCGCTGGCCCGCGCACGAGCCGACCTCGCCCGTGTCAATCGAATCTGACCAGAGGGCCCCGACAGACGGCTCGCGTTCGATACGCCACAACGCAGAGGAATCGGCTAGGAACGCGACTGCCATCGACTCCGCGCATCTTTCTCGGCGTCGCGATAATCCGACCAGCCCTCGTAGTCCCATTCCTTGGACCACTCGTGGACACGCTCGCGCAGCTTGGAACGTCGCTGCCGGGCGGCGACCTCACGCAGGGCGTAGTTGACCGCATCCTTCTTCGTACGAAGCTGCGCGACACGCATGACCTCAGCGAGCGCCTCGTCGTCGAGGTCGATCTGGGTGATCGCCATCCCAACCACCTCCATGTTGACGATGTTGCCATGAAGCATACATCGCCAAGGTAACCGCCCAGTCTCGATGGCGGTTCCCCACACGAAGGGAGGTTCCCCACGCACCGGCGCCTGGGCGACCTCCCCTGGCGTGGGGAAGTTGGGCGCAGCAGTCGCCGTCAGTGGCGCACAGCGTTGGAACGGTCGCGCTCGTTGAGCACCCGCCAGCCGTCGTAGTCCCAGGTCCGGGCCAGCTTCTGGGCATGCTTGGGAGCTTCGCCCTCATGGTTGCGCAGGACGAGCTCACGTACGGCGAACTCGACCGCCTCCTGGGGCGTGGTGGCACCGGAGATCCGCTGGACCTCCGCGAGCAGCTCGGTGTCGATCTCGATCTGGGTGACAGCCATCTTCAAGCACCTCCATATGAGTTGAACCGGTGACTCCGAAACGTACTGGTCTACACAGCCAATGTACGCCGGGAGGCGGCATTTGGAAGGGGACGACTGTCCCGACTTCGGTCTAACCGGCGAGCCCGATGTCGCACTCGCACATGGATTCGAGACAATGCCCCTTATGGCACGTGGCAAGACGAAGCAGGACGTCCCCGACGACTTCGAGGAGCACATCCTCGACACCGACATCGGCGACGAGATGCGGTCCTCATTCCTGGAGTACTCCTACTCCGTCATCTACTCGCGGGCGCTGCCCGACGCCCGCGACGGTCTCAAGCCCGTGCAGCGCCGGATCCTCTACACGATGAACGACATGGGCGTACGCCCTGACCGCGGTCACGTGAAGTGTGCGCGCATCGTCGGTGAGGTGATGGGAAAGCTGCACCCGCACGGCGACGGCGCCATCTATGACGCCCTGGTCCGGATGGCACAGCACTGGGCGATGCGGCTGCCGATGATCGACGGCCACGGCAACTTCGGCTCCCCCGGCGGCGACGACCCGGCGGCCGCGATGCGTTACACCGAGGCCCGGATGGGCCCGGCAGCGCAGGCGATGACCGATGACATCAAGGAAGACACCGTCGACTTCCGGCCCAACTACGACTCGCGCGAGCTGGAGCCGAGCGTGCTCCCCGCCGCGATCCCCAACCTGCTGGTCAACGGTGCCACCGGCATCGCGGTCGGTATGGCGACCAACATGGCCCCGCACAACCTGGTCGAGGTCATCTCCGCCGCGCGCCACCTGATCAAGCACCCCGGCGCCGAGCTCGACACGCTGATGAAGTTCATCCCCGGACCCGACCTCCCCACCGGCGGCACCATCGTCGGGCTGGACGGGATCAAGGATGCGTACGAGACGGGGCGAGGCTCCTTCAAGATCCGCGCCACCACGCGGATCGAGCCGTTCGGCCGCCGCAAGGGCATCGTGATCACCGAGCTGCCCTTCAACATCGGCACCGAGAAGATCATCGAGCGCGTCAAGGTGCTGGTGCAGTCCAAGAAGATCCAGGGCATCGCCGACCTCAAGGACCTCACCGACCGCGAGCACGGCACCCGGCTGGTGATCGAGATCAAGAACGGCTTCGTCCCCGAGGCCGTCCTCGAGCAGCTCTACAAGATGACCCCGCTCGAGGACTCCTTCGGCATCAACAACGTCGCGCTCGTCGACGGCCAGCCGCGTACGCTCGGCCTCAAGGAGCTGCTCGAGGTCTTCCTGGGGCACCGCTACGAGGTCGTACGCCGCCGCAGCCAGTTCCGTCGCGACAAGGCCGCCGACCGACTGCACCTGGTCGACGGGCTCCTGATCGCGATCCTCGACATCGACGAGGTCATCCAGCTGATCCGCTCCTCCGAGAACGCCGGGGAGGCCAAGGAACGGCTGATGTCCGTCTTCGACCTGAGCCAGGCCCAGGCGGAGTACATCCTCGACATGGCGCTGCGCCGGCTCACCAAGTTCTCCAAGATCGAGCTGGAGAAGGAGCGCGACGACCTGCGCGCGACGATCGAGTACCTCGACTCGATCCTCAACGACGACGACCTGCTCCGCAAGGTCGTCTCCGACGAGCTGGGCGAGGTGGCCAAGACGTTCGGTACGCCGCGCCGCACCGTCCTGCTCGCCTCCGCCGGCACCCCCGCACTGGAGGCGATGAACCTCGAGGTCGCCGACGACCCGTGCTTCGCGCTGCTCTCCTCGACCGGGCTGCTGGCGCGCTCCTCGGACGCGGAGCCGTTCCAGACCGGCTCCGCGCGCGCCAACCATGACGCGATCGCCTCGATGGTCCCCGCGACCGTGCGTGGCCAGATCGGCGTGCTCACCTCCCAGGGACGCCTCGTACGTCTCGGTGTTCTCGACCTGCCGGCGATGCCGCCGACCGCGGGCGACCCGAACCTGTCCGGTGGGCTGCCGCTCTCCGCGCTGCTCTCCCTGGAGTCCAACGAGAAGGCGCTCGCGCTGACGACGCTGGCCACCGAGGGCCCCGGGATCGCGCTCGGCACCAAGCTCGGTGTC
>NZ_JBOHDN010000272.1:0-36100 GCF_050699375.1 Nocardioides sp.
CAGAATCCCGCCATGGCGGGATTCTGCCCCGCTCAGAACCAGCGGGAGAGCTCCAGCGCCGCGCCGTCGTCGGCGACGTGCGTGGTGACCGCGTCGGCCACGGCCTGGACCTCGTCGGGGGCGTTGCCCATGGCGACGCCACGGCCGGCCCACTCGAGCATCTCGACGTCGTTGCGGCCGTCCCCGATGGCGAGCACGTCCGCAGGTTCGAGGTCGAGCTCGTCGCAGACGTAGGAGAGACCAGACGCCTTGGAGACGCCGACCGGGGTCAGGTCGAGCCAGGCGGTGTAGCCGACCACGTAGTCGATGCCGTGCAGGCCCAGCTCCCGGCCGAGAGCGAGGAAGTCCTCCGGGGTCGCGTCGGGGTCGCGGATGATCACCCGGGAGACCCGCTCGGCGACCATCTCCTCGACCGGGGAGATGGTCCTGTCGCCACCCAGCTCACCCTCCGGGAACGGGCGGTTCATCCGATATCCGACACCGCGGTTCTCCACCGCGACCAGCACGTTCGGCCGACGCTCGAGGATCGCCTCGACGGCCGTCCGCGCGTCGAAGGTCTCCTCGTGGACGACCTCGGCAGGTGGGTAGCGCGAGACCACCGCGCCGTTCGCGGCGACGATCCACAGCCGCTCCGCACCCGCAACAGGGATGCCGACGAGGTCGGCGATGTCGGTCATCGTGTGCAGCGAGCGGCCCGAGGAGAGGACCACATGGGCTCCCGAGTCGTACGCCCGGCGGACCGCGTCACGCACCTTGTCCGAGAGCGCCTCGGAGGTCGTGCCCGTGCCTTCGATCCAGCGCAGCAGGGTGCCGTCGATGTCGAGCGCGACGAGCTTGGGCTGCCAGGCGGACTCGCCCGGAAGGGCGGCGCTGTTCTCCGTCGTGCTCACTTCTGGACCGGCTCCAGGACCTCGCGTCCGAGCCACTTCTGCAGCGCCTTCGGCACCCGCACCGAGCCGTCCGGCTGCTGGTGGGTCTCCAGGACGGCGACGATGGCGCGGGTGATCGCGGTCAGCGTGCCGTTGAGGGTGGCGACCGGGGTGGTGCCGTTCGCCGTCCGCGACCGGATGTCCAGGCGACGGGCCTGGAAGGTGGTGCAGTTGGAGGCCGAGGTGAGCTCGCGATACTTCCCCTGGGTCGGGATCCACGCCTCGCAGTCGAACTTCCTCAGCGCCGAAGGACCGAGGTCGCCCGCAGCCACGTCGATGACCTGGTAGGCCAGCTCGAGCTTGTCCAGGAACGACTTCTCCCACTCGAGGAGACGCTGGTGCTCCGCGTACGACTCCTCGAGGGTGGTGTAGACGAACATCTCCACCTTCTCGAACTGGTGCACGCGGATGATGCCCTTGGTGTCCTTGCCGGCCGAGCCGGCCTCCTTGCGGAAGCAGGAGGAGTACGCCGCATAGCGCAGCGGCAGCGTCTCCGGGTCGAGGATCTCGTCGGAGTGGTAGGCCGCCATCGGCACCTCGGAGGTGCCGACGAGGTAGAGGTCGTCGTCCTCGATCTTGTAGACACCGTCGTCGACCTGGTCGAGGAAGCCGGTGCCCGCCATCGCCTCGGGGCGGACCAGGGCGGGCGCGATCACCTGAGTGAAGCCGGCCTCACGGGCCTGCTCCATCGCCAGGTTGATCAGCGCGAACTCCAGCTCGGCGCCGACCCCGGTCAGGAAGTAGAAGCGGCTGCCCGAGACCTTGGCGCCACGCTCGAGGTCGATCGCGCCGAGCATCTTGCCCAGCTCGACGTGGTCACGCGGCTCGAAGCCCTCGGCTGCGAAATCACGCGGTTTGCCGATCGTCTCGATGAGCACGAAGTCGTCCTCGCCACCGGCAGGAGCGTCGTCGGCGAGGTTGGGAATCGCCCGCAGCGCCTTGCCCCACTCCTCCTCGGCAGCGCCCTGCGCCACCTCGGCCTCCTTGACGGCCGCCGCGAGCTCCTTCACCTCGGCCAGCAGCTGCTGCTTCTCCTCGCCCTTGGCCTGGGCGACCTTCTTGCCCATCTGCTTCTGCTGGGCACGCTTGGCCTCGAAATCGGCGATCGCCGCGCGCCGGGCGCTGTCCGCGGACAGCGCCCGATCCACCACGTCGGAGGACGCGCCGCGGCGCTCTTGCGAGGCACGTACACGGTCGGGGTCTTCGCGGAGGATGCGCGGGTCGATCATGCGGCAAGGCTAGTCGACCGAGCCAGCAGATCTCACTTCAGTAAATCGGTGTCGCCCGCGGGCACGGGTCGCTCATTCTCTGCTGCGATGACGTTTCGCGCATACTGGCTCATCGTGCTTGACCTCTCCCGCCGCGCCCTGCTGCTCTGGGCGGCCTCGCTGTTCGCTCTGTGCGCCCTGATCGGGATCGCGGCGACCAACTCGTGGCCACCGGTCTCGACGATTGACACCCTCGGCCGCGACGCCGCGGCGATGAGCGCCGAGCACGGCTGGCTCCGGGGTTTCTGGCGCGTGGTCGAGGTGGGCACGGACTGGTACGCCGTCGTCGGGGTCGCGCTCCTGGTCGCCGCCGGCCTGTTCCGCACCTACCTGCGCGCCGCGGTCTACGTGCTCGTGGTCGTAGTGGTCACCATCGTCGTACGCCGCGGGCTGGTCGAGCTCATCGATCGCGAGCGGCCGTCGTGGCAGCTGATGGAGTGGTTGCACGAGACACCGTCCTACCCCTCCGGCCATGCGACCGGGATCGCCGTGCTCGCCGGGGCGATCGCAGTGGTCGTGATGATGTTCGTACGCCGCCGCGGCATCCGCCGGCTCGCCTGCACGGGTCTCACGCTCCTGGTCGTGCTCGTCGCGGCCGACCGGGTCTTCCTCGGCAGGCACTACCCCTCCGACGTGCTCGGCGGGATCGCCTTCGCCGCGGGGTTCATCTTCCTCGGCCTGGCGCTCTACACACCGCTCCCGGCCTCGCACGCGATCGGCCGGCGGCCGCTGGTCGACTCGGTGCGCGGCGACCGCAGGATCGCGGTCGTGCTCAACCCGATCAAGGTCGAGTCGGTCGAGCAGTTCAAGACCATGGTCGACGCGATGGCCAAGGAGTCCGGCTGGAAGCCTCCGACCTGGCATCTGACCACGGTCGACGACCCCGGCACAGGGATGGCGCGCGCGGCCCAGGAGGAGGGCGCCGACCTGGTGCTGGTGTGCGGCGGCGACGGCACCGTACGCGAGGTCTGCTCGGCCCTGGCCGGCACCGGCATCGCGGTGGGCATCGTCCCCGGCGGCACCGGCAACCTGCTGGCCCGCAACCTGTCGATCCCGCTCTACATCCGTGCCGCGATCGACGTCGCGCTCACCGGGCAGGACCAGGCCATCGACCTGGTCGAGGTCTCGGGCGACAACCTCGAGGACACCAACTTCCTGGTCATGGCCGGGATGGGCTTCGACGCCGCGATCATGAGCGGCGTCAACGAGGACATCAAGAAGCGGATCGGCTGGATGGCGTACGTCCTCTCCGCCTTCAAGAGCCTGATGTTCCCGGCGATGCGCCTGGAGATCTCCGTCGACGACGGCGAGTTCACCAGGCACCGGGCGCGCACGGTCGTGGTCGGCAACGTCGGCTACCTCCAGGCGAACATGCCCCTGCTGCCGGCGGCCGCGCTCGACGACGGCCTCGTCGACGTGGTGCTGCTCTACCCGCAGCGGTTCTGGTCCTGGCTCCCGCTCGCGTTCCGGGTGCTGAGCAAGCGGCCGCGCACCGACAATCTGATCAACCGGATGACCGGTGCCAGCGTCGTGATCCGGACCAACCACGACCAGCCGCGCCAGCTCGACGGCGACACCATCTCCGAGGGCCGGGAGCTGCGGATGAAGTGCCTTCCCGGGCGTCTTCTGGTCCGCGTGCCACGCTGAACGCTGGTCCCGATCGGGTCCCGAATCTGGCGACCCGCCCGGATGGCCAAGGTCCCGAGAATCAGGGACCAAGGTCCCTGATTCTCCGTGATGTCGGCGTCAGACCGAGCGAAAATGACCTTGACACCCGATGCTCCCGGGATGTCGATGCCCTCTTCGCGAGTAAATGTTCATATGGTGTGACTCACGACGCAGCGAAAGCTGCGTCGTCGCCATCGTCCCGGTTTCAGCCTGAAGCCGGTCGGCGGCGTAGCAGGACCCACACTGGTCGGATATCCCCCGCGACCAGTGATCGACTCCCGGGCCGTCCCACCCGCAGCCCGGGTATCAACCGGCACGCTCGGGAACGGTTCCCCCGCCACGCCCGAGCGTGTCGGCCTGTCGACTCGGCCAGATCTTCCCGGTGTCAGCGCCCGGGTTTGGCCTGCTGGACGGCTTCGGTCTCCTCGGGCGAGAGCTGCTGGGAGGATTCCCAGGCGCTGATGCTCTTGGCGTAGGACCGGGCCTCGGTGCGACCGTGGATCGAGGTGAGCACCACGCCGTCGCCGCTGTCGTCGAGCAGCGCCAGGCACCAGCTCAGGTGGCCGCCGGCGTCTCCGAAGGCGTCGAATCGCACCACCGCCAGGTGTCGCATGTTCATCGCCGCTTCGGTACGCAGGGCCGCGACCTCGGCACGGAGACCGGTGACATCGGTGGGCAACGGGTCCGCCGAGCCCGAGCCGGAGCGGCGTACGTCCTTCGTCTTCTGCCACGCGGCACCGGCGAGCACCAGAGCGGTGATTGATGTCAGCAGACTGAGAATTGCGAGAGCGACCACAACGGGCGAATCTAGACTGTCCGTGTGTCAGAGCCACGTCGCATCGCCTATCAGGGCGAACCAGGGTCCAACTCACACATGGTGTGCCAGCGGCACTACCCCGCGCTGGAGTCGGTGCCGTGCGCTTCGTTCGAGGACGTGTTCGCCGCCGTCGACGCCGCCAGTGGTGAGCAGAGCGCGTCGCTGGCGATGATCCCGATCGACAACTCGCTGGCCGGCCGGGTGGCCGATATCCACCACTTCCTGCCCGACTCCAACCTGCACATCATCGCCGAGCACTTCCTGCGGATCCGGTTCCACCTGCTCGGTCTGCCCGGAGCTCACCTCGACGACATCCGCACGGTCCATTCGCACGTGCACGCACTGGGCCAGTGCCGCAACATCATCCGCGAGCACGGCTTCACCCCGATCGTCTCCGGCGACACGGCCGGCGCGGCCCGCGAGATCCTCGAGGCGGGTGACCTGACCCAGGCCGCGATCTCGCCGCCGCTGGCCGCATCGATCTACGGGCTCGACGTCCTCGCCACCGACATCGAGGACGCCGACCACAACACCACCCGCTTCGTGGTGCTCTCGCCGGACTTCATCCAGGCACCCGTGGACGCGGGCAACGTGGTGACCTCGTTCATCTTCAACGTACGCAACCTCCCCTCCGCCCTCTACAAAGCGCTCGGCGGCTTCGCGACCAACGGGGTCAACATGACCAAGCTGGAGTCCTACATGGTCGACGGGGAGTTCATCGCGACCCAGTTCCTCGCCGAGGTCGACGGTCACCCCGACCAGCCGGGCCTCAAGCGGGCCCTGGAGGAGCTGGCCTTCTTCACCACCGACGTGAAGCTGCTCGGGGTCTATCCCGCCGACCCGGCCCGGCTCTGAACCAGCACGCAGTCGTCGGGCCCAGGTAGTTTCATGACCATGTCAGAGGAGCCCACCGCCGACCTCGGGTTCGCCCGCGTCGACCTCGACCGGGAACGCCGTACCGGCGACCCGGAAGTCGTGTACGCCGCCGGCAAGACCCCCGACCAGGTCGTCGCGATCCTCTCCCGGCTGCACCGTGCGCACCCGGAGCGTGCGGTCCTGGCCACCCGGGTCTCCGACGAGGCCGCCGCCGCAGTCGCCGTCGGCCTGCCGGAGGCGGCCCATCACGTGGACGCGCGTGCGGTCACCCTCGGGCAGTTCCCGACGCCGCAGGGCCGGGTGTGCGTGGTGGCCGCCGGGACCACCGACGGTCAGGTCGCGGCCGAGGCGGCGCTGGCCTGCCGCGTGCACGGGGCCGACGTCGAGACGATCACCGATGTGGGGGTCGCCGGGATCCACCGCCTCCTTGCCGTACGCGACCGGCTCGACGCCGCGGACTGCCTCGTCGTCGTCGCCGGGATGGAGGGCGCGTTGCCGTCCGTGGTCGGTGGCCTGGTCGGGGTGCCGCTGATCGCGGTGCCGACGTCGGTCGGCTACGGGGCGTCCTTCGGCGGTCTGGCCGCGCTGCTGGCGATGCTCAACTCGTGTGCGCCCGGGGTGACGGTGGTCAACATCGACAACGGCTACGGCGCCGGGGTCGCCGCCGGGCGGATCGCGCGGCAGAGCAACCGGTCCGCCGGTTCGGGTCCGCGATGACCATCGCCTGGGTCGACGGGTCCCACGGCGCGTCGGGCGACATGCTGCTCGGCGCGCTCATCGACGCCGGGGTGCCGATCGAGGTGATCTCCGCGGCCGTGGACGCGGTCGCGCCGGAGCCGGTCGCCCTCGAGGCCGAGCGCGTCACCCGGGGCGGTCTCGCCGCGAGCCGCTGCCACGTCGAGGTCGCCGACTCGGTCCATCACCGGACCTGGACGGACGTTCGCGGGCTGCTGATCTCCGCTTCGCTCGACTCCGCGGTCCGTGACCTGGCGCTGGCGGTGTTCGAGCGGCTGGCCGTCGCCGAGGGCGCCGTCCACGGGGTCCCACCCGACGAGGTCCACTTCCACGAGGTCGGAGCGCTGGACGCGATCGCGGACGTGGTCGGGGTCTGTGCCGGGTTCACGCACCTGGGTCTCACCGAGGTCGTCGTCTCCCCGGTCGCCGTCGGGTCCGGCTCGATCCGGGCCGCTCACGGCACCCTCCCGGTGCCGCCGCCCGCGGTGGCACGGCTGCTCGGCGGCGTACCGTCCTTTTCCGGGCCGCCCGGACACCCGGAGATGGAGATGTGCACCCCGACGGGCGCCGCGCTGCTCACCGCGCTGGCGACCGCGTGGGGCGACCAGCCGCTGATGGTGACGGGTGCCGTCGGCGTCGGAGCCGGCGGCCGCGACCCGGAAGGCTGGTCGAACGCGCTGCGCCTCACCATCGGCGAGGCCGCAGAATCCCGCCATGGCGGGGAAATGCGGCCAGCTCCGGCGGCGGGGGCGGGCAATTTCCCGCCATGGCGGGATTCTGCGGAGGTCGTCATCGAGGCCAACGTCGACGACCTCGACCCGAGGCTCATCCCCGGGGCGATCGACGCGCTCCTGGCCGCCGGCGCGAACGACGCCTGGGTCACGCCGATCATCATGAAGAAGGGCCGGCCCGCCCACACGCTGCACGCCCTCACGCCGGCCACCGCCACCGACGCGGTCCGGCGGGCGTTCTTCCGGGAGACCTCGACGATCGGCGTACGCGAGCACGAGACCGTCAAGCGCGCGCTGCCCCGCGAGATGCTGACCGTGACCGTCGCCGGGCACCCGATCGCGGTGAAGGCGGCGGCCCTCGAGGGGGAGGTCGTCAACCTGCAGCCGGAGTGGGACGACGTGGCCCGCGCCGCGGCGGTGCTCGGGCGGCCGGCGATCGACGTCCTGGCCGAGGCCAGGGCCGCGGCACTCGCCCTCCGCTGATCGGGCGGCGAGGGACCGGCCTTTCGCGGGGTGCGATGATGTGGCGTACGTAAAATGAGCTGGAACGGAACCTGAGTTGGACATCGCCGTCATCGCGCTCGCCTTCGCCGCGATCTTCGTGGTCGAGCTGCCCGACAAGACCTTCCTGGCCACGCTGGTGCTCTCCACGAAATACCGCGGGCTCTACGTCTGGCTCGGCGTCGGTGCCGCCTTCGCGATCCAGACCGGCCTGGCCGTCGCGATCGGCGGGGTCGCGACCCTGCTGCCCCAGACCCTGATCCAGGTGATCGCCGGGATCCTCTTCCTCGGCGGTGCGGTGCTGCTCCTGCGCGAGGCGCGGGCGCACGCGAGCGCCGGGGAGACCGAGGAGGCCGTACAGAATGAGTATGGTGCGGGGAAGACCAAAGAGGTCCACGGCCTACGCCAGGTCGCTGCCTCGTTCATGGTGCTCTTCGCTGCCGAGTGGGGCGACCTCTCGCAGCTGCTGACGATGTCGCTGGTCGCGCGCTACCACGAGCCGTACGCCGTCTTCGCCGGCGCGCTCGGTGCGCTCCTCGTCGTCTCCGGCCTCGCCGTGCTCCTGGGCCGTACGCTGCTGCGGTTCGTGAAGCTCGAGGTCCTCCACTACATCGGCGCCGCGGTCTGCCTGGTGCTCGGGATCCTGACGTTCGTCGAGGTCTTTGCCTGACGAGTCGAGGTCTTTGCCTGATGGGAGGAGTCTTCGCCTAGGCTCTGCGCCATGGTGAAACTGGGGGCTGACAGCGAGGTCGGCCGACTGCGTACGGTGATGCTTCATCGACCCGGTCGCGAGCTGACCCGCCTGACGCCGCGCAACAACGACAAGCTGCTCTTCGACGGCATCCCGTGGGTGAGGCGGGCGCAGGACGAGCACGACGCCTTCGCGGCCGCGCTGCGGGATCGCGACGTCGAGGTGCTCTACCTGACCGACCTGCTCACCGAGACCCTCGAGGTGCCCGAGGCCAGGGAGCGGGCGCTCGGCAACGTGCTGGAGACGCTGACCCTCGGCGACACCCTGCGCGCCTACCTGAGCGGCGCCCTCGCCGACGCCGGACCCGCCGAGCTGACCGACCACCTCACCGCAGGCGTACGCAACGACGAGGTGCGTGGCGGCCACGGTCTGGTCACCAGCCTCCTCGCCCACGACGACTTCCTGATCGACCCGCTCCCCAACCTGCTCTTCACCCGCGACTCGTCGGTGTGGATCAAGGACCGGGCGACCGTCACCAGCCTCGCGATGCCGGCCCGTAAGCGCGAGACCGCGCTCACCGAGCTCATCTACGAGTTCCACCCGCGGTTCCGGGGCAGCCCCCGGCTGCATGGCTCCCACCTGGAGCATGTCGAGGGCGGGGACGTACTCCTCCTCGCTCCCGGTGTCGTCGCCGTCGGGGTCGGCGAGCGTACGACTCCGGCAGGGGCAGAGCGGCTCGCGCGACAGGTCTTCGCCGAGGGTCTCGCCCACACCGTGCTCGCGGTGCCGATCGCGCAGGAGCGCGCGACGATGCACCTGGACACCATCGCCACGCTGGTGAGCACCGACAAGATGGTCATCTACCCGAACGCGGTCGACTCGCTGGTGGCGTACGCCGTCACCGCCTCGGGCGAGGGGGACCGGCTGGAGATCGCCAGCCCGCGCCCGTTCCTCGAGGTCGCCGCCGAGGCGATGGGCATCGACAAGCTGCACCACGTCGACACCGGGCTCGACCCCGTGGCCGCCGAGCGCGAGCAGTGGGACGACGGCAACAACACCCTGGCGCTGTCGCCGGGGGTGGTCGTCGGCTACGAGCGCAACACCCAGACCAACTCCGCCCTGGAGGCCGCCGGGATCGAGGTCATCGCGATCGCCGGGACCGAGCTGGGCTCCGGTCGAGGTGGTCCGCGGTGCATGAGCTGCCCGATCACCCGCGACCCGCTCGGCCCACCCGCTCAGGGGTAGCCCGCTCGGGGGTAACCCGCGGGTAACCCCTGCCGACCAGCATCGTTGATCTCTGTAACCGCCGTCACATAACGGCAGCCACCCCACAGCCGACCGAAGGAAACCCTCGTGACTGAGTCGTTCTTCTCCATGTTCTCCCCCAAGGAGATCGCGCAGATCAGCGCCACCGGCACCCGCGTGCACCTGCCGGAGGGCTGGTCGCCGATCTGGGAGGACACCCCGCCGGACAAGGCCTACATCATCCTCGACGGCACCGTCTCGGTCCGCCGGGACAAGGAGGAGATCGCCAAGTGCGGTCCCGGTGACATCATCGGCGAGGCGGCGATCCTGCGCGGGTCGCTGCGTACGGCCTCCATCGTCGCCCTCACCCCGCTCGACCTGATCCACCTCAGCGCCGAAAAGCTGCAGCAGCTCTCGGTCGAGATGCCGTCGTTCGCGAAGGCGCTGGAGAAGGTCGCCAAGGAGAGGTTCGACTCCTGACCCATTCGACAAGCTCCTCGCCGGGCTCAGGAGGGCACTCAGAGCCTCGCGTCGATGACCAGGCGGACGACCGATCCGGGGCCGGCCCGGACCAGACCCGCAGCCGCGAGGCCGACATCGAGCTGGCCGAGGCGCTCTCCGTGGTCGAGGCCCTCGTCCTCGGACAGACGCCGAGTCTGACCCGCGTCGACGTCGCGGCCGCCGCCGGCGTACCCGCCGAGTTCGCCGAGGACCTCTGGCACCAGCTCGGCTTCCCGCACGCGGGCCAGGACGAGGTCGCCTTCACGGAGGCCGACGTCGAGGCACTGCGGATGACCGACGAGCTCGTACGCCTCGGGGTGCTCAGCGAGGACCGGCGAGCCGCACTCGTGCGGACGTGGGGGCGGTCCTACGCCCGGCTGGCCGAGTGGCAGACCTCGCTGCTGGCAGAGGTCGCTCGGGAACGCGGTGGCGACGAGGTCGAGGACCTGGTCGCCCTGAGCGGTCAGGTGCTGCCGCTGGTCGAGGCGCTGCAGGACTACGTCTGGCGCCGTCATCTGGTCAGCGCGGCGCGGCGGATGCTCACCGTCGCGGACGCGAGCGCGGTGGCGCTGGCGGTCGGCTTCGTGGACATCGTCGGCTACACCGCTCGCTCCAAGCGGATCAGCGACAAGGAGCTGGTCGACTGGGTCGAGGAGTTCGAGGACACCTGCTCCAACGTCGTCGTCGAGCACGGCGGACGAGTGATCAAGTATCTCGGCGACGGAGTGTTCTTCACCTTCGAGAACGTCGAGTCCGCCGCCCGGACGGCGCTCGAGCTGGCCGCTCTCGGGGACGACAAGGAGAGCCAGTTTCCGCACGTCAGAGCCGGGATATCGTACGGCGACGTGGTGCTCAGGCTGGGCGATGTCTTCGGCCCGACGGTCAACATCGCCGCCCGCCTCACCACCCTCGCCCGGCCCTCCTCGGTGGTCATCGACCAGAGCTCCGCGGCCGCGCTCGAGGAGGTCGACGGCTTCCAGGTGGAGAAGATGCGCCGGACGAGCGTGAAGGGCTACTCGCGCCTGCAGGCGTTCCGCCTTCGAGCGGCGCGCGACGACTGAGCCGTTGCGGGGCGGACCTCGGACCTCGATCGGACCCGATCGAACCTGACCAGGATGGTCGGGCGACGGACGTCGCGTCCGGGCGAGGCTTGTCGTCGAAAGGAGGACCACATGATCGGCACGCTCAACACCCTGGTCGACCTGGTCGAGACCGAACTGGTCGACGGGCCGTCCGGCGAGGTGGACGTGGCTCGGGTCGCCCGCGAGCAGGGCACCACGGAGTATCACCTGCGCCGGATGTTCTCGGCCCTGGCCGGGATGCCGCTCTCGGAGTACGTACGCCGCCGCCGGATGACGCTGGCCGCGGCCGACCTGGTGGCGGGTGCCCCTGACCTTCTGGAGGTCGCGGTGCGCTACGGCTATGGCTCGACCGAGGCGTTCGGGCGCGCGTTCCGTGCCGTGCACGGTTCGGCTCCGGCCGACGTACGCCGATCTGGTGGTCCGCTACGCACACAACCCACGCTCAGGTTCCGCCTGAGCGTCGAAGGGAGCACCCCGATGGACGTCACCATCACCGACATGCTCGAGCTGCGGCTGGTCGGCCACGCCGCGAAGGTCCCGCTGATCCACGAGGGCGTCAACCCGCACATCCAGGCGCACATCGCCTCGATCGCGCCCGAGGAGCACCAGCGGCTCAAGGCGCTCAACGACGCCGAGCCGCGGGGCATCCTCGCCGTGAGCGCCGACCAGGAGCCCGACGCCGTGGAGGGGTCGATGCTCACCTACCTGCACGGGGTCGCGGTCACGCCGTCGACCGCGGTCCCCGGTGACCTCGACGCCATCACGGTGCCTGCGGGCGCCTGGGCGGTCTTCGCCTCCAGCGGCCCGCACCCCGAGACGCTGCAGCGGCTCTGGGCGGCGACCGCCACCGACTGGTTCCCCTCGAACCCGTGGCGGCTCCGGCCCGGACCGTCCGTCCTGCGCTATCTCGAGCTCACCGAGACACATGCGTCCTGCGAGCTCTGGATGCCGGTGGAGAAGGCGTAGAACTGCCGCTGGCCGAGCTTGTCGGGACCGTCACCGGGGAGGTCTCGACAGGCTCGACCACCGGGTCTCAGCGGATGGTGACCTGACGGTTGGCGAGGCCGGCGCGAGCCGAGCGCACCTCGGGAATGATCTCGGAGGTGTCCGCGAGGGCCTCGTCGAGCGCCGATCTGAAGGCGACGGCGGGCTCCTCGAGCGCCTCGGCGCCGGTGCCGACCGGCAGGTCCCAGACGGGTGCGAGCAGCCCGTGGGCACGGAACATCCCGACGAAACGGGCATCCGGCACGATCACGTCGCCACCAGAGACGTGCAGGCGGGCCAGTGCGGTGAGCAGGGCGTCCTCGGGCTCGGGCATAACCCAGCGCAGGTGCTCCTTGGAGCCCACCGAGGTCCAGTACGCAGCATCGACCGAGGTCAGCCGCTGGGTCGGCAGCACGGACTCGTTGGCGTGCTCGAGCGCGTGCTCGAAGTCGCCCTTGTCCTCGACGTCGGCGAGCCACCAGTCGAAGCCCTCGTGCACGGTGATGTCCAGGTCGGCGTTGAGCACCAGGTCCTGAAGGCGCGGACCGTCGCCCGGCGCCGAGGTGAGGCCGAAGATCCCGGACTCGCCCGCGGCGCGCTGCTCCAGAGCCTGGACCAGCGTCGCGGCCACGTCACGCGAGACGTCACCGTAGTTGTGCTGCACCTGCAGCCCGACCCAGACCTCGCCCGAGTCGCGCGACATCGCCGGCGCCGCGCCAGGCAGGAGCGTGCCCAGGGTGACCGGCACCGACTCGTACCCCTTGATCGACAGCGACGCCGTCGCCGACGGCACCAGCTCGCGCAGCGCGACCAGGTCGCACTCGCCGGGCAGGCCCTCGAACGGGCGCCCCACGAACGCACCTCCGGCGGCACCATGGCACGCCTTGTAACGCTTTCCGGACCCGCACGGGCACGCCGCGCGAGGGTTGGGACCGTCCGCCGGGGCCGCAGCCGCCTGACGGTTCTTTACTCGGGACTTCTTGGCCACGGCCAAACCCTAACCTGACCGGCCCTTCCGACATGTAACACGTCGTTCGTAGGACTACTCGCCCTATCCAAACGACCGGATAGTCCTACGAACAGCGTGTTACATGTTCAGCGGCCAATGTTCAGCGGCGGCCGAGCAGCTCCAGCATGAACCGCGGCCGGTCGGTGATCACTGCCTTGACCCCCAGGTCGAGGCAGAGCTTGAGCTGGTCCTCGGTGTTCACGGTGTAGACGTGGAGGTTCCGGCCCCTGCTCGCCAACCGACGCGCGAGCTTCGGGTGGGCGCCGAGCATGTCGATGCCGGCACCGATCCACCAGTCCTCGCCGATCACGTGCCGCACGAGCGACCAGTTGGCGGCGCGGTCGATGAGCTGCACGAGGGGTACGCCCGGCGCGAGCCGCTCCACCCGCTGCAGCGCCGTGAACGAGAAGCTCATCACTCGCACCGGGCTGTTCGGCCCCGCCCAGCCGAAGTCATTGAGCACGTCGGCCAGCCGGCCCTCGGTCAGCCCGCCGTACCGCGTCGGGTGCTTGGTCTCGATGGCCATCTCGACGTGCCGGTCGTAGTCCCGCACGGTCCGCAGCAGCCGATGCAGCGTCAGCACGCCGCGCATGTCCGGGTCAGGGTCCACCGTCGCCCCGGAACCGGAGCCGTGCTTCCACGCCGCGAAGTCGATCGCCTGCAGCTCGGCGAGCGTCATCTCCGAGACCAGCCCGCGAGCGCCGATCCGCCGTAGGTGCCGGTCGTGGACGCAGACGAGGTGCCCGTCCATCGTTAGCCGTACGTCGCACTCCAAGGCGTCCGCCCCCGCGTCGAGGGCCGCGACGTACGCGGCCAGGGTGTGCTCGGCGATCTCATGACTGGCGCCGCGGTGCGCGACGACCTGGGGCCTCATGGAGCGATTGTGGGCCATCGATCAAGGCCGTGGCGCGCGACACGAGCAGGGAGCTCGGATCGCGCCGCACGGAAAACCTTTACCCAGTGGCGTACGGATCTTGCACCGTCGCCATGAGGCGTCTCACCGCCCGCCGGCCACCCGCAGGGTCGTCGCGGTGACGTACGAAGCCTTGTCGCTCATCAGCCAGGCGACCGCCTCCGCGACCTCGTCGGGTGAGGAGGAACGGCCGAGGGGGATCTGGGGCGCCATCCTCGTGATCCGGCCGGGGTCGCCGGTCGCTGCGTGCATGCCGGTCTCGGTGAGCCCGGGAGCGACCGCGACCACCCGGATCCCCTGACCGGCGACCTCCAGGCCGAGCCCCTTGGTGAGTGCGTCGATCCCGGCCTTCGCGGCGGCATAGTGGACGTACTCTCCCGGCGAGCCGAGCGTCGCCGCGCCAGAGGAGATGTTGACGATCACGCCGCCGCTCCGGGTGTTCTCGGTGAGCGCCGCCACCGCGGCGCGGGCGACCAGGGTGGGGCCGACCAGGTTGACCGCGTACGTCTTCCGGATCTCGTCGGCCGGAGTGTCGACCAGGGGTGCGTAGCGGTAGGTCGCGCCGGCGTTGTTGACCACGCCCGTGATCGGGCCGGCGGCCTCGAACAGCTCGGCGATCCCGGTGTCCGTGGTGATGTCGGCGCGGACGACCTCGCACGAGGCCCCGAGCGCGCGGACGGAGTCGCGGGTCGACTCGGCGGCCTCGGCGTCGGACAGATAGCCCAGGACGAGAGAGTGGCCGTCGGCGGCGAGCCGATGAGCGATGGCGGCACCGATGCCGCGGGTGCCTCCGGTGATGAGAGTGCGCAGAGATCTGCCCAGGGATCGGTTCGTCACACCCGAAGGGTGTCACGCAGCCGCCACGCGACCAGCGCCAGCGCCAGGACTCCGGCGAGCGCCCACCCGGCCGGATAGTGCACGGCGGGCTCGTTCCAGCGCTCGTGGAAGTAGACCAGGTGCGAGGAGAGCAGACCGGCGTTCACCGAGCGGCCCTCCTGGATGAGTACGCCGATGGCGACCAGCACCGTAAGCAGCGTCTGCATCGCCCAGCCCAGGATCCAGGCGGGCAGCCAGGCGACCAGATCGACGGCGCGGCGTACGGACGTCACGAGCACGGTCACCAGCGCAGCGGCCAGCAGTGCGTTGATCACCGACGACGGCAGCTCGCCGGGGAGGATGCCGTCGAGCCAGAGAGGTACGCAGACGGCCGGGGCGGCCAGCATCGGCGCCCTCAGCACGCACGGTCCGAGGCCCGCGGCGAGGCCCGCCCCGAGACCGGCGAAGGTGGTGATCGCGGCGACCGCGACCAGATGGGTGAGCATCGTCGGGTTGGCCGCGGCGGCACCCGCGCCGAGCGACAGACCGACGACGGCGGCGACCAGGACCCCGGCGCCGGCGAGGGCGGCGCTGAGCGTCCGACGGTCGGGCCGCAGCCCGGCCGCCAGCCCACCGAGCGCGGCGGCGAGCAGCGTGAACGAGACCAGCTCGGCGACCATCGGGGCGAGCAGCAGCGGCTGGGGCCGGACGAGCTGCGGAAGGAAACCGATGGCCCAACCGGCAGCAGCGACCACCGGCACCGTCCAAAGACTGATCCGCTCAGAAGACACCTGCTCAGACATGTTCTCCACCGTGACAGGTGCAGGGTGAGGCCTGGCGGCGCGATGGATAACACCAACCCAACGCAAGATGCCCAATAATTGATGTTCTTCACCATGGACACGGGATTTCCTATTGCCAGGCGGCGGGCTGGACGAACTGGGTACCCTCGGAGGACACACGTACCCCACGCGTGGATGAGGTGAGAAACGGCGTGACCAAAGCATCCCGGCATATCTGGCTGACGGCGATGGCAGGCATTGGACCTCGGGTGGTTGCCGCCGTCGCGCTGACAGCTGCCTTCGCGATCCTCGCGCCCGGTGAGGGAAGCCTCGACACCGGCCATCGGCAGCCTGCTCAGCCCGACCCGGGTGCGCTTCAGGATCCGCTCGGCATCTCCAACGCGATGGGCGGCGTGAAGAACCTGACCTCGACCGACGCCGTGAGGCTGACCGGCGACGCCGAGGAGCTCTCGATCCCGCCCGTCGCCCTGGCCGCCTACCAGCGCTCGTCCACCGTGCTCAACGACGCCGACGCGACCTGCCGCATCGACTGGGCGCTCGTCGCCGCGATCGGCATGGTCGAGAGCAACCACGGTCGGTTCGGCGGCAGCGAGCTAGGCCCCAACGGCAGCGCCAGCCCGGCGATCATCGGCACCCAGCTCGACGGCACCCACGGTCGCGCCGAGATCCGCGACACCGACAACGGCCTCTACGACCACGACACCGTCTACGACCGCGCGGTCGGCCCGATGCAGTTCATCCCCTCCACCTGGACCTACGCGGGAGCCGACGGCGACGGCGACAACCGCCGCGACCCGCAGGACATCGACGACGCCGCGGTCGCCGGCGCCGCCTACCTGTGCGCCGGCACCGAGGACGTCAGCACCGACGCCGGCGCCCGCTCCGCCGTCTTCCGCTACAACCAGAGCCAGACGTACGTCTCGACGGTGCTGCAGATCGCCGACAAGTATCGCAACGGCGAGTTCCCCGGCTCCGCCGACGTCGACGGCGGGGCTCCCTCGACGATGAGGCCGACCGCGTCCGCCCTGCCGACCACGCCGAACAGCGCCACTCCGAAGCCGAAGACGACGATCAAGGCTGCGCCGGCTCCCGACGCGCCCGAGGCCCCGGCCCCTGCCGAGCCCACCAGCGAACCCAGCACGACCGCCGACGGCTCGGAGACCGGTGATTCGCAGGCCGGCAGCGGGGACGCGGGCGGGGAGACCGCAACTCCCACCCCGACGCCGACCCCAACGCCGACGCCGACCGATCCGCCGGCAACCGAAGAACCCGAGCCTGAGCCTGAGCCCACACTCGACGAGAGGTACGCCGCAGCGATCGTCATCGTCTACGGCGACCTGGAGTCCACGCGCCCTGAGGTCTACGCGGCGGTGCTCGACGCGTGCAAGACCAACTTCGTCGACATGCCGACGCTGCCCACCGACCTTGCGATCGTGGAGTTCCTCGTGAGCCTCGACGACTCCGAGGACCCAGCGTTCATAGATCTCCCGGCGCCGATCGTCGATGACACCACGCCGTCGAGCGACGACACCGAGTCCGTGGCCCCCAGCGAAACTGCCACAGCATCCGCGACCGTCACACCGTGATCCAGCTACTCAGCTGACCTTGATCACGGTCTTCCCGAAGTTCTGACCCCGGAGCATCCGGTTGAACACCTCGGGCGCGTTCTCGAGCCCCTCGGTGATGTCCTCGCGGTAGCGCAGCCTGCCCTCGGCGATCCAGCCGGTCGCCTCGGTGAGGAACTCACGCTGGTGATCGCGCGCGAACTCGTCCTGGATGAAACCCCTGATCAGCAGCGACTTGGTCAGGATGTGGCTCATCAGCGCAGGCGCCCGGTTGGGGCCCTCCGGCGCCGCGGTGGCGTTGTAGTGCGCGACGAGCCCGCACACCGGAACCCGCGCGAACTTGTTCAGCCGCGGCAGCACCGCGTCCCATACGTGCCCACCGACGTTCTCGAAGTAGATGTCGATCCCGTCGGGAACGGCCGACTTCAGCTGCTCCTTGAAGTCGGGCGCGCGGTGGTCGATGGCGGCGTCGAAGCCGAGCTCGGTCAGGTGCGCGACCTTCTCCGGCCCGCCGGCGATGCCCACCGCGCGGCAGCCGAGGACCTTGGCGATCTGACCGACCGTGGCGCCCACCGGACCGGTCGCGGCAGCCACCACGACGGTCTCGCCCGGCTTCGGCCGTCCGATCTGGGTCAGCCCCGCGTACGCCGTGAACCCCGGCATCCCCAGCACTCCCAGCGCGGTGGAGACCGGCGCGGCGTCAGGGTCGAGGCGCCGGGTCTGCTTCGCCGGTGCCACGGAGAACGCCTGCCACCCTCCGTACGCCAGCACCACGTCACCCACCTCGCGCGAGGGATCGCGCGACTCGACGACCTCCGCGACCGTGGCGCCGGGCAGCACGTCGCCCAGCGCGGTCGGCGCCGCGTACGACGGCGCGTCACTCATCCGTCCTCGCATGTACGGGTCGAGCGAGAGGTACCTCGTACGCAGCAGCACCTCACCCTCGCCGGCGACCGGCACCGCCGAGCTGACGATCGAGAAGTCTTCGGCGGTCGGCTCACCGACCGGGCGGGAACGGAGCAGGATCTGGGTGTTCGTCTCGGTCATCTCGCCATCGTGTCACGCACCCGTACCTCCGCCCGCCGGCGGCAACGGCACGACTCGCCACGGTCCATGCGTCGGTCGATTGGCGGGGTCTGGCAGGCTCTTACGTCGTGCGTGTCCTGTTCGCGGGTGCGCGTGCCCAGACAGGAGCGGAAGCTGTGATCGAGTTCGCGAGCGTTTCCAAGCGCTATCCAGACGGGACGACTGCCGTCGAGGACCTCACGCTGAAGATCGAGACGGGCCAGATCACTGTCTTCGTCGGACCGTCCGGATGCGGCAAGACGACCGCGCTGAGGATGATCAACAGGATGGTCGAACCGACCTCCGGACACATCCTGATCGACGGGGACGACGTCACCACCCGTCCGGCGGCGCAGCTGCGCCGCGAGATCGGCTACGTCATCCAGGCCGCGGGACTATTCCCGCACCGCTCGGTCGTCGACAACATCGCCACCGTCCCCGTGCTGCGGGGCGAGCGCCGCCGGGACGCACGCATGCAGGCGCTCGGCCTGCTGGAGCGCGTCGGGCTCCCGGCCAACCTCGGCGAGCGCTACCCCTCCCAGCTCTCCGGGGGCCAGCAGCAGCGTGTCGGGGTCGCCCGAGCGCTCGCGGCCGACCCGCCGGTGCTGCTCATGGACGAGCCGTTCTCCGCCGTCGACGCCGTGGTCCGCGACGATCTCCAGGCAGAGCTGCTCCGGCTGCAGAGCGAGCTCGGCAAGACGATCGTGCTGGTCACCCACGACATCGACGAGGCGATCCGGCTGGGTGACCGGGTCGCCGTCTTCGCGCAGGGCGCCCGCCTGGCCCAGTACGCAGCCCCCGCGGACCTGCTCGCCGCCCCTGCCGACGACTTCGTCGCCTCGCTCGTCGGGCGCGACCGCGGCTTCCGCGGTCTCTCGTTCGCGGACGAGAGCCAGATCGTGGTCAGGCCCATCGACCACGAGGTCGACGGTTCCAGGCTCGAGACCGACCAGGACGGTCGCCCGCTCGGGTGGCGGACCACCGACGGGCTCTTCCCGACCGAGGGCTCCTTCCGGGAGGGGGCGAGCCTGCGAGCCGTCACCGACCTGGTCATCCTCTCGCCCGCCGGTGCGGCCGTACGTGTCGACGAGGACGGTCGGGCGGACGGGCTGGTCCTGCTCGTGGACCTCGCCGGCGGCGTACGAGACCAACAGCGGAAGCGGCTGACGGTCCTGGCCGAGGGGGCTGGGTGAGCGACCTCTGGAGCTACCTCGTCACGAACCGCGGCGACGTGCTCACGGCGCTCGGGCAGCACATCTGGCTCGCCCTGCTCCCCGTCGCGATCGCGTTCCTGCTCGCGCTGCCGCTGGGCGCGCTCGCGCACCACTATCTACCCGTACGCCACGTCGCCCTCAACGTCGGCAGCGTCCTCTACACGGTCCCGTCGCTGGCGCTCCTCCTGCTGCTTCCCGGTCTCATCGGCACCAGCGTCCTCGATCCGGTCAACGTGGTCATCGCGCTCACGCTCTACTCGCTGGCCCTCCTCGTGCGCACCACCGCCGACGGCCTCGCCGCCGTCGATGAGACCGTCCTGCAGGCAGCCACGGCCATGGGCTACCGGCCCGTACGCCGCTGGTTCGCGGTGCAGCTTCCGTTGGCGCTGCCGGTGATCCTGGCCGGTCTCCGGGTCGCCACCGTCGCCAACGTCAGCATGGTCAGCGTGGCCGCCCTGATCGGCATCGGGGGCCTCGGCCAGCTCTTCACCCGAGGGTTCCAGCTGGGCTTCTACCTACCCCCGATCGTGATCGGGCTCGTGCTCTCGGTCGCGCTCGCGGTCATCGCCGACCTCCTCATCGTCGGCACACAGCGTCGCCTCACGCCCTGGACACAGGCAGGTGCCGAGTGAGCCTCGCCTACCTTCTCGACTCCGCCAACTGGGCCTTCAGCGATCCGAGCGGCTTCCCGCAGCGGATCCTCGAGCATCTCGGCTACACGGCGATCGCCCTGGCGATCGGGTTCGTGATCGCGTTCCCGATCGGGCTGCTGATCGGCCACACCGGGCGTGGCTCGATCGTCGCGATCAACCTCGGCAACGCCGGACGCGCGCTGCCGACCCTCGGCGTGCTCATGCTCGCGCTGGCCCTGGTCGGGATCGGGCTGGTCCCGGTCACGATCGCCCTGGTGGTGCTCGCGATCCCGCCGATCCTCGCCACCACGTACGCCGGGGTCCAGGCCGTCCCCGACGCGACGGTCGATGCGGCTCGCGGCGTGGGCATGACCGGCAGCCAGATCGCCTGGCGTGTCGAGGTTCCGATCGCGCTCCCGATCATCGTCGGCGGCCTCCGCAACGCGGCACTGCAGGTCGTCTCGACCGCCACCATCGCGGCGTACGTCGGTCTCGGCGGCCTCGGCCGCTATCTCTTCGACGGGCTGGCGACGCTCGAGTACGACCAGGTCGTCGCCGGTGCGATCGTGATCGCCGTCCTCGCCGTCGTGGTCGACCTGACCCTCGCCGGCATGCAGCGCCTGCTGGTCGCGCCCACAGGCTGACCCTTCCAGACCGGCCCCTCCAGACGTACCCATCCAGACCTATATCGACTACGAACCCGACGCAGCACCCAGCGAACCGAGAGGTATCTCATGTCCCGCCGAATCCGCACCACTGCGTATCTGCTCGCGACGCTCTCCATGGCAGGAACCCTGGCCGCCTGCGGTGGCGACCCGCTCGACTCCGCCTCGGAGGAGGGCGGGGACACGATCGTGGTCGGCTCGGCCAACTTCCCCGAGAGCGAGCTGCTCATGGAGATGTACGCCCAAGCGCTCGAGGCCGAGGGGGTCTCGGTCAAGACCAAGCCCAACATCGGCTCCCGCGAGGTCTACATGGAGGCCTTCAAGAGCGGTGACATCGATCTGCTGCCGGAGTACAACGGCGGCCTGCTGCTCTACCTCAAGCCCGACGGTGTGCCCGCGAACGTCTCCGCACCCGACGACGTCTACACCGCGCTCCAGGAGGCGCTGCCCGAGGGCAGCCAGACGCTGCCGCAGTCCGCGGCCGAGGACAAGGACTCGCTGACCGTCACCAAGGAGACCGCCGCGAAGTACTCCCTCGACAGCATCGAGGACCTCGCGCCGGTCGCGAAGGACCTCACCCTCGGGGCCAGCCCGGAGTTCAAGAAGCGCCCCCAGGGGGTCCCCGGGCTCGAGAAGTCCTACGGGGTCACCTTCAAGGAGTACAAGCCGCTGGACGCGGGCGGCCCGCTGACGGCGGCCGCTCTGAAGAAGGGCGACATCGACGTCGCCAACATCTTCACCACCGACTCCGGGATCGTCACCAACGACTGGGTGGTCCTGGAGGACCCGAAGAACCTCTTCCTCTCCCAGAACGTCGTGCCGCTGATCCGCTCGGAGGCGCTCAGTGACGATGCCGAGACCGCCATCAACGCCGTCTCCGAGGCGCTGACCACCGAGAACCTGACCGACGCGCTGGCGAAGGTGCAGGTCGACAAGACCGACCCGGCCACGGTCGCGAAGGAGTTCCTCGCCGACAACGGCGTGAGCTGAGCGCCTGCTCGAACCCTGGCCGTATGGCGTGGTCTCGGCAGGCTCGACCACCGGTGGTCGAGCCTGTCGGGACCGCGACACTGGCCAACGATCTGGGTGTCCGCCCGCGGCACGCGCGGGTAATGTGAACCGACATGACGAGCAGCAGCCAGGAGACGACCGGAGCGAGGCCGAGCGGCGAGCTTGCTCGTCCGCTCGCGCCGAGCGAGGGAGTAACCGCGCGAAGCGCGGACATCACCGTCGACGTCGTAGTCATCGGCGCCGGACCGACGGGCGAGAACGTCGCCGACCGCGCGGTCCAGGGCGGGCTGAGTGCGGCGATCGTCGAGAGCGAGCTCGTCGGCGGGGAGTGCTCCTACTGGGCATGCATGCCGACGAAGGCCCTCCTTCGTGACGCCTCGGCGCTGCGCGCCGCGCGCGCCCTGCCGGCCGCGGGAAAGGCGGTCACGGGAGACCTGGACGCGTCGGCGGTCCTGGCCAGGCGTGACCAGTTCGCCTCCGGGTGGAACGACTCCGGCCAGGTCGACTGGCTGACCGGAGCCGGGATCACCCTGGTCCGCGGACACGGCCGCATCACCGACACCCGGACCGTCACCGCCACGGGCTCCGACGGGAAAACGACGACGCTTCACGCACGTCACGCGGTCGTGGTCGCCACCGGCAGCGCCGCCCTGATCCCGCCCATCACCGGCCTGGCGGACATCAACCCGTGGACCAATCGGGAGGCCGCCGGCGCCAAGTCCATCCCGGGCCGCCTGGCGATCATCGGCGGCGGAGTCGTCGGCTCCGAGATGGCGACCGCCTACAGCGCCCTCGGGTCGCAGGTCACCCTCATCTCGCGCACCCGGATCCTTCCGAGCGTCGAGGAGTTCGCGAGCGAGCAGGTGACCGAGGCCCTCGAGACGTACGGGGTCTCAATGCACGTCGATGTCGACGCGGTCGAGGCCCAGCGGGAGGACTCCGGCGACGTACGCCTGACCCTCTCCGACGGCACGACGGTGACGGCCGACGAGGTGCTGGTCGCCGCCGGCCGCGTGCCGAACACCAAGGACCTGGGGCTCGAGCACGTCGGCCTGACTCCCGGCAGCTGGCTGAAGGTCGACGAGTCGCTCGCGGTGGTCGACGACGGAGGACGGCTCGAGGACGGCTGGCTCTACGCCGCGGGCGACGTGAACCATCGAGCACTGCTGACCCATCACGGCAAATACCAGGCCCGCGCTCTGGGCGATCTTCTCGTCGCCCGAGCCAACGGCGAGCAGCCCGACCTGAGCCCGTGGGGGCGTCACGCCGCCACCGCCGACGAGCGTGCCGTCACCCAGGTGATCTTCACCGATCCCGAGGTGATCGCCGTCGGTCACTCCGCCCGGTCCGCGAAGGATGCCGGCATCGAGGTCAGTGTCGTCGACCATGACCTCGGGGCGATCGCCGGATCCTCCCTGCATGCCGATGGCTATCGCGGCCAGGCGCGGATGGTCATCGATGACCAGCGCAACGTACTGGTCGGCTTCACCGCGGTCGGCCCGGACACCGCCGAGCTCTTGCAGGCAGCCACGATCGCGGTTGTCGGCGAGGTCCCACTCGACCGCCTCTGGCACGCCGTTCCGGCCTACCCGACCATCAGCGAGATCTGGCTGCGTCTGCTCGAGACCGCCGGACGCGATCGTTAGATCGCCGCCCACCACGAAGACAGACGCAGCCACCCCCCCATCGGCGGGCGAAAAATTTCGCCCGCCGCAATCGACCCTGCCCCCACGAAACGGCCTACCCCTGCTGCCGTAGATAGCACCCGAGGGAGGGACCGCTGGCACGCCGCTCCAGCCCGCCCAGCAGGCTCACCCGACCATCAGCGAGATCCGGCTCCGCCCCGCCCGAGGCCGCCGGACGCGACCGGTAGATCGCCACCCACCACGAAGACAGACGCAGCCACCCCCCCATCGGCGGGCGAAAAATTTCGCCCGCCGCAATGGTCCCTGCCGCGAGACGGCCTACCCCTGCTGCCGCAGGTAGCGCCCGAAGTGAGGGACGGTGAAGGCGATCCGGCCACGCTCGCCGGAGTAGATCAGGCCCTTCTTCATCAGCGCGTCTCGAGCCGGGGAGAGGGACTGCGGCTTCTTGTTGAGGAAGGTGGCGACGTCGGCGGTGGAGACGGTGCCGATGTCGTCGGCGCCGAGCTCGACGGCGGCGTCGGCCATCGCCCGCAGGTAGTCCCGCTCCGCGGGCGTTGCTCGCTCGTAGCGCGAGCCGAAGAAGCCGACCGCCAGCTCGCGCTCGGCCTCCGGAGCGGCCACCTTCACGTCCTCGACGGTGATCGGGGAGCGGGGCGCCTGATCCCACACGGTCTTGCCGTAGGCCTGGATGAAGTAGGGATAACCGCCCGTGGCGGAGTACATCTCATCCAGGGCGGCGGACTCGAACTCGGCCTCCTCCTCGCCCGCAGGGGCGGCGAGCGCGCGGTCGGCGGCGTCCCGCTCGAGGCGATCGATGCGCTGATAGGAGAAGAGCCGCTCGGAGTAGGACTTGCTCGCCGAGAGCACCGCCGGCAGGTGCGGCAGGCCGGCGCCGACGACGATCACCGGCAGGCCCGACTGGCTGATCTCGTGGCAGGCCGCGCACATCGCCGAGACGTCGTCGGGGCCGAGGTCCTGCATCTCGTCGATGAAGACGCCGACGCCCTTGCCGACGTCGGCGGCGAGCCCACCGACGTCGGTGAGCAGCTCGACCAGGTCGATCTCTATGTCACCCGAGTCCGCACGTCCCCGAACCGCGGGCGCCTCGATGCCCGGTGACCACTGCTCACGCAGCTTGGCGTTGGGGCCGGCCTCCCGTTGGGCGAACGAGCGGATCACGCCGAGCACGTGGTCGACGTCGTCGGCACTCGGATGGCCGAGCTCGCGAACCGCCTGATGGAGCGCGCTCGAGAGAGGCCGGCGCAGCGACTGGTCGGGACGGGCCTCCATCTTCCCGGTGCCCCAGCCCTTTCGGACCGCCGCGGATCGCAGCGTGTTGAGCAGCACCGTCTTGCCGACGCCACGGAGCCCGGTGAGCACCAACGACCGCTCCGGTCGCCCCCTCGCCACCCGCTCGAGCACCACGTCGAACTGCCCGAGCTGTTCGTTTCTACCGGCGAGCTCAGGGGGCCGCTGGCCGGCGCCGGGAGCGTACGGGTTGCGGATCGGGTCCATGATCAGACGATATCCACATATATAGGGCGCGTCTTAGATTTCGCTAGCGAGCCACATCATTGGTGAGCGTAGGTCAATATCCGTCTTTCTAAGACAGATCCTAGAAAGGCACAGAGAGCCCGATCAATCGCTATCGTCGAACACTTGTTCGATGATATCCACTTTCTTCTCCCCTGCGCAACCCGGAAGACCTAGACTCGCGAACATGCCGGAACTCCCCGAGGTGGAAGCGCTAGCCGAGGACCTGCGCGGACGACTGAAGGACCGCGCGATCACGAAGGTGCACGTCGTGCAGTTCAGCGCGCTCAAGACGTACGATCCGCCGTTGACCGCGGTCGAGGGCACGCTCGTCGACAACGTGACCCGCCACGGGAAGTTCATCGACATCGAGGCCAGCGGCATCCATCTGGTGATGCATCTGGCCCGCGGCGGCTGGATCCGCCGGCGTGACGAGATCCCGGCGACACCACCGCGCCCGGGCTCGAAGTCGGGGCTCGCGATCCGCATCGTGCTCGACGACGACACCGGGCTGGACATCACCGAGGGTGGCACCAAGAAGAGCCTCGCGCTCTACGTCGTCCACGACCCGCAGGACGTGCCAGGTGTCGCCTCCCTCGGCCCCGACCCGCTCTCCGACGACTTCACGCTGGACCGGTTCCGCGACATCCTCGCCGGTCAGGGCCGCAAGCAGATCAAGGGCGTGCTGCGGATGCAGTCGATCATCGCGGGCATCGGCAACGCCTACTCCGACGAGATCCTCTGGGCGGCCAAGATGTCGCCGTTCAAGCCATCCGACATGACGGCCGAGGAGTCGGAGAGCCTCTACGCAGCCCTGCGCTCCACGCTCCAGGACGCCGTCGAGCGCGACTCCGGCCTGGCGATGAGCGAGCTCAAGGGCGAGAAGAAGTCCAACCTCGCCGTGCACGGCAAGGCCGGCAAGAAGTGCCGGGTCTGCGACGACACGGTCCTCGAGGTCAGCTTCGCCGACTCGAGCCTGCAGTACTGCCCCACCTGCCAGACCGGCGGGAAGCCGCTCGCCGATCGCCGGATGTCCCGGCTCCTCAAGTAGGCTTTCCCGGTGAGCATCCCCACCGTCGAGATCACCGGAGTGCCCGACCCGCTGCCCGTGGCAGTCCTCGATGTGCGCGAGGCCGACGAGTGGGCCGCCGGGCACATCGAAGGCGCGACCCACATCCCGCTCCAGGAGCTACCGGCCCGCCTCGGCGACATCCCCGAGGGTCAGACCCTGGTCGTGTGCAAGGTCGGCGGGCGCAGCGCGCAGGCGGTCAACTACCTCGCCCAGCAGGGCTTCGAGGTGGTCAACCTCGCCGGCGGGATGCTCGACTGGGCCGCCGCCGGGCGGCCGATGGTCAGCGAGACCGGCGCCGACGCGTACGTCCTCTAGCTCGTCTCCGGCGGAGGGCCGCCGAACACCTCCGGGAGCGGCAGCCGGAGCGCCTTCTCCAGGTGGTCGAGGTAGTCGTTTCGAGCGATCTCGGTGACCCCGAGCGAGGCGAGATGGTCCGTACGCCACTGCACGTCCAGGATCCGCTGGTCGGTCGAGCCCGCTTCGCGCAGCCTCGACACCAGCGCGGCGAGAGCGACCTTGGACGCGTCGCGGACGCGATGGAACATCGACTCCCCGGCGAAGAGCCCACCGATGGCGACGCCATAGAGCCCGCCGACCAGGCGGTCGGACTGCCACGCCTCGACGGAGTGCGCCCAGCCCAGCTCGTGCAGGTCGCCATAGGCCCGACGGATCCGCTTGTCGATCCAGCCGTGCGGCCGGCGCGGGTCGGCACAAGATGCCACGACCTCGTCGAAGCTGGTGTCGATCCGGATCTCGAATTCCCGTGATGACCTGCGCAGAGAGCGAGAGACGCGGAGCCCGTCCAGAGGGAGTACGCCGCGCTTCACCGGCGAGAACCACATCATCGGATCGCGCGGTGACTCCCCGGGCATGGGGAAGATTCCGTGCCGGTAGGCGGCCAGGAGCGTCCCGGGTGCGGTGTCCGCCCCCATGCCCACCAGATCGTCCAGGCCACCCGCTCCGTGGGCAGCCGCACGCGGGTCACGAAGGTCGGCAAAGGCCCACGGCGACGGCTCCGGTTCGATCGGACCCCCAAGATTCGCCACGGCGAAACGGTATCGCCCCGCGCCGCCCCAACCACCACACACTTAAGATTTGCTCATGATCGGTCCCAAGTCAGTGCTCACCAGTGCGGCTGGCCGCCTCGCGCCCAAGGTCGTCCAGTCCGCCCCGGGCGTCACCACCAATGTGATCCGGCAGGCACTGCACCACGCGATCGTCGGTGTCGGCCCGCTCCCGGGAGCAGCCGCGGCCGCCGAGAAGCATCTCGACGATCACGACAACGACGTCGAGCTCGCGGTGAGGCACGTCATCGACACCCACGTGCGTCTGGCCGGCGTGGGCGGGTTCGCGACCAACATCGGCGGCCTGGTCACCCAGGCCGTGACGCTGCCGGCCAACATCACCGGGATGGCGATCATCCAGTGCCGGATGGTGGCCTCGATCGCGCACCTGCGCGGCTACGACCTGACCGATCCTCGCGTCCGCAACGCCATCCTGCTCACGCTCCTCAGCGAGGAGAAGGTCAGCAAGCAGATCCAGGAGCAGAGGATTCCCGCTCCACCGATGGCGATCGCGACAGCTCCGGCCTATGACCGCGCGGTCGACGACATCGTCGCCGCGGAGGTGGTCCAGGAGCTGATCGGCCGGGTCGCCGGCAAGCGCATCGTCTCCATGGTCGCCAAGCGGATCCCGCTCGTCGGCGGCGTCGTCGGCGCCGGCGCCGACGGGTGGATGACCTACCAGATCGGCCGTTACGCCTCGCGCGAGCTTCTGCCGAAGCGCACGACGCGGTAGACCTTCAGCACGGCCCGGCCCCACCAGCGGCGTTCGAGACCGTCGCGCGCACGCTCCTTCGGCACCAAGGTCCGGGTGTGCTCCAGCTCGGCCCGCAGGGCGCCGACCTCGCCCTCGAGCCGGGCCTCCGAGGCGCGTAGCCGGATGGCCTCCTGCAGCAGCGCGTCGATGGTGGCGACGCCGGCGTCCAGGACCTCGCGCGACGAGATCGAGTCGGGATCGACGAACGGCTTCTCGGCGAGGTCAGCGGGCACCAACAGCTCGTCCAGGTCGCCGACCACGTCATAGCCGCGGCCCGACAGCGCCTCGACCCAGCTCACGGAGAGCGCGTCGACCCACGGCAGGATCGATGGGGAGAGCGCCAGACGGGCCGATCCGCGGCGCTTGGCCAGCGTGCGGTGGGCCAAGAACTCGCGTACGAAAGGTCGGTAGTCGGCCGGCTCGATCACCGGCACGACCTCGAGGTTGATCTCGCGCAGCAGGGCCGCCTCGGGCACGCCGAGCGAGGGGTTGCCCCGGTCGATCTCGGCGAAGTCGATCTCGAGATCGTCGAGCCAGAACGCCTGGGAGAACCGCTGCCACAGCAGTGCCGAGTCGGATCCGGGCGGCGGGACGGTGATCAGGTGGACGCGCTCGGGCGGGATGCCCTGGGTCCATCGGTCGAGGATGTCGGGCAGCTCCTGGACCCCCCAGAACCACGACCCGATCCTCCCCTCACGGGCAGGATCACGGATCTCGTCGAGGAACTCCGCGTACGACACGACCGAGCGATGCTTGATGTTCTCCTGCCACTCGGCCGGGATCTGCCTGGCCAGGTCGCGGGCGGAGAGCATGATGTGGACCTCGGAGTCGCCCAGCGAGTCCAGGGCGTGCTTGGCCTGCTGCCACGACGCACTCGCCAGGATCTCGTGAGAGATGATCACGGTGCCGCTCTCGACTGCCCGCACCTTCTCGGCGAGGGCGTCCCAGGCGCCGGTCGCCTCCTCCTCGATGCCGCCCCAGGGCAGGTCCATCAGGTCGAGCGCAGCGAGGAAGTGCGCGTCGAAGCGGTCGGCGAAGTAGTAGACGCCCTGCCCGGCGAGGGACTCTCGATTGTGGAAGAGAACGTCCTGAAGATAGGACGTGCCAGTCTTCGGGGTGCCGACGTGAAGCAGCACGCGCCGCCCAGTCTCCAACGTTTCTACTCCTCTAGGAACGCCCCGCCAGCAATGACAATGCGAGCGCCAGCGCCCGGCGCCCGTCGGGACCCTGCGACGTCCTCCCCGAGGGAAGAAGCCGGTCCGGGTCTCCATGGAGAGCGTATCTGGCTCCGACCAGTGCATCACGCTGGGCCCGCGCCCGTGTTGTGACCCAATTCAAACTTTGCGCGGGGAAGCCGACCTCGCTCGCCCCGGGATGAAGGGGCTCGAGCTTCTCCAGCCGTGGCCGCAGGCCGTCCATCAGCAGCTTCCGATGGGTCTCGAGGTCGGTTCGTACGCTGAGAACCTGCCCGATCACGCGAGCGACCTCGTGCGCCTCGGCCGAGACGGACCAGGGCCCGGGGAGGCTGTCGACGCCGAGCAGCCCGGGCAGCAGGGAGGGGTCGGTGACGATCTCGACGCGCTCCTTCCCGACCCGCGCCGCCCACCAGGCGGCGATCCGGGGCAGGTCGGCACGCGGTCCGAGCCAGCCACGCCACTGGGCGTCACGCATCCAGATGGGCCATGGGTTGACCCGGTTGGTGAAGGTGCGGAACTTCCAGGCAGCGGCGGCGACCTCGTCGAGCGGGCCACCGAGGACATAGACCGTGTAGCCCTCGCCCCCGGGCCGCTTCCCCTGCCGCTCCAGCTCCTCCCGGATCGGCAGGGTGAGCCACGGGGAGCCGACCAGGCGATACGGCAGCCTGTCCTGTTCGGGGGCTGTCCGTCCGGCCGACCCGTGCGACGCGGCCCAGCGTCGCCGAGCCCGAGCCAGCCATCTCGTACGTGGCGCCCGCTCCTCCTCGATGCCTGCCAGAAGATCCTCGGCAAGCAGCACACTGGCCGCTCTCAACAGCTCCTGCGGCGGCAACGTGGCCGGATCCACCGGCTGGGGGCCGTACGTCCTGTTCGAGGTGTCACCGAGCAGCGGCAGGTCCCGGCGGCCGCGGCCGGGCGGACTGGTGCGCAGCAGGCTGTCGACCCGTGAGGGCTCCGACGGGCCGGTCGCGTTGAGCCGTCGCAGCAGCTCGAGCATCTCGGCACCGGGAAGATGGGCGGCAGCGAACGGCGAGGCGGGCTCGGACCATGAGGCCCACGGGGTCGTCCCACCCTCGCGCAGATGCGCGGCCCAACCCCAACCCCTGGTCGGCGCCAGCGTGCCCGCTTGCATCAGGAGCGTCGCCCCTTGACCCGTCGCATGAGGTTCGAGGCGCGCGAGGCGACCGGGCGCCGGCTGCGGGAGGCCTCGACGACGACCGCCACCAGCGCATCGATCGCGGCGTCGGCGACGTCCTTGGCGCGAGGAGCGTCCGGGTCGATCCACTCGGCGTCGGCAGCCGGATGCCGCGGCCGGAGGTCGGCGAGATCGCCCGCGACGTCCACCTTGGCGAGCTCGGCCCACTCGACCCACGAGTCGGCGACCTGGTCGGCCCAGCCGAAGGCAGCGGGCGGCATGGTGACGCGCTCACGGCCGTCGCGGTGGGCGAGGGTGCGCTTGGCGATCACCTCGGTGACCATCTGGCGGTAGTCCTCACGTGGGAGCTCCTCCGCCTCGAGCCTCGCGTTGAGCCGGCGCAGCAGCGTGGCCTCGGCACGGCCGAGGGACTGGTTGTGCCGGTCGCTGTCGATGGGCGTCCAGGACTCGTCGACCCCGATGACGTCGCAGAACCGGCGCCAGAGCACCTCGCTCGGAGCTCCGTCGTGCGGCACGGTGATCAGGTGGACCCGCTCCGGCGGCAGGTTGCGTCCCCACCGGCTGAGCACGTCGGGCAGGCCGTGCGTACGCCAGAACCAGGCCGCCGAGCGCGACTGCTTGGCCGTCTGCATCCGCTCCAGGTAGCGCGCGAAGGTGACCTTGCGCTCGCGCTGCATCTGGTCCTGCCACTCCGCGGCCACGACGCGCGAGATGTCGCGGGCGGTGTAGACGATGTGCAGCTCGGCGCCGCCACCCTCGCCCAGGTCGGCCATCGCCTTCTCGACCCGGTCGGGCCTGGCTCCGGCGAGGAGCTGGTGGCTGATCACGACGGTGTCGGACTCGTGGCGACGGATGCGCTTGACCAGCGAGTCCCACTCGCCGTGGACAGTCTTCCTCATCCCACCCCAAGGACGGTCGATCAGGTCGAGCGCCGGCCGGAAGAAGTCGGGTTGGCCGCCGACGGGGTAGAAGACGCCATGCTTCTCCAGGGACACCCGGTTGTGGAACAACCGGTCCTGGAGGTACGTCGTGCCCGTCTTCGGGGCGCCGACGTGGAGGAAGACTTTGCGCGCCATGGTCCCGCTATTCTGCACCAAGTTAGTAGAGATTGTCGCGGCGGTCCGTGTTTTGTCACCCGGCCGTCACTCTTGCGTGCAGTCTAGAGCCCTACGGACGGAGGGCACGTACGACGGCCGAGGGACTCGGCCTGCCGAGGTGGTCGGCGAGCCAGCTGCTGGTGCCGGCGACCTTGCCGAGGTCGACGCCGTGCTCGATCCCCAGGCCGTCGAGCATCCAGAGGAGATCCTCGGTGGCCAGGTTGCCGGTCGCGCTCTTGGCGTAGGGGCAACCGCCGAGGCCGCCCGCGCTGGCGTCGTAGGTGGTCACGCCCGACTCCAGGCCTGCATAGGTGTTGGCCAGCGCCTGGCCGTACGTGTCGTGGAAGTGCAGCGCAAGCTTCTCCGTCGGGACGCCGGCGGCGGTGAAGGCGCCGACGAGCTGCTTGACGTGGCCCGCGGTGCCGACGCCGATGGTGTCGCCGAGGCTGAGCTCGTCGGCGCCGAGGTCGAGCAGCCGCCTGCCGGCCTCGACGACCTTGGCGATCTCGACCTGACCCTCCCACGGGTCGCCGAAGCACATCGACAGGTAGCCGCGGACGGTCATCCCGGCATCCTTCGCGCGCGCCATCGTCGGCTCGAACATCGCGAACTGGCCGTCGTAGCTCTGGTTGAGGTTCTTGTTGGCGAAAGTCTCCGTCGCGCTGCCGAAGATCGCGATGTGGCGCAGGCCCAGCTCGAGGGCACGGTCGAGCCCCTTCTCGTTCGGGACCAGCACAGGGAGCTCCCTGGCCCTCTCGCCGAGGCGGTCGACCAGCTCGGTCATCAGCTCCTTGGCGTCGGCCAGCTGCGGCACCCACTTCGGGTGCACGAAGCTGGTGGCCTCCACCGGGCTCAGGCCCGCGTCGAGCAGCCGGGTGACCAGGTCTGCCTTGACCCCGGTGTCGATGCTCGTCTGCTCGTTCTGGAGTCCGTCCCGCGCGCCGACCTCGTAGATCGTCACGCTCGTCGGGAGGCCGTCCTGGCGTACGACGGCGGGGAGGGCACTCATTGCACTGTCTCCTTCAGGGGTAACACGCTGTTCGTAGGACTACTCGCCCTATCAGAACGACCGGATAGACCTACGAACGACGTGTTACATGTTCGCCGGTCACTCATCGGGCTCCACCACGAAGAGCTCCGCGCCCAGGGGGACCTGCGCGCCGGCGGCTGCCCCGACCACCGTGACCGTGCCGGCGAACGGTGCTTTGAGGGCGACCTCCATCTTCATGGCCTCGAGCACGCCGAGGACCTGGCCCTCCTCGACCCGCTGGCCGACCTCGACGCGCACGTCGATCACGGTTCCGGGCATCTTGGCCTCCACCGCACCGTCGCTGTGGTGCGCGGCGGCACCGGCGACGCGGTCGGGCGGGGAGAGGTCGAAGCGGTGGCCCTGGTGGACGATCTCGGCGAGACCGCTCTGGGTGCGGCTGGACTGGACGTTGACGGCCGCCCAGTGACGTACGCCGTCGACGACGGCCACGAGGACGTGGTCGGCCGCGCTGATCTGCTGCACGCGATGGTTGTCGACGAGGCCCGCCGGGCGGTCGACGGTGACGGTGCGGTCCAGGTCGACGATGGTCGGCGCCGGTGGGCCGGCGATCCGCCAGCCGTCGGCGCGGAACGCGGTCTTGGTGTCGGAGGCCGCGGAGAGCATCGCGCTCACCCACGCGACGAGGGTGCGCGGCACCTCGGGATCAGGCACCGGCACCTCGTTGCGGTCCAGCCAGGCCGTGTCGATCTCCGCGTCGCGGAACGCGTCGGAGGCGGCCAGCACGCGCAGGAAGCCGGTGTTGGTGGTCAGCCCGAGGACCGCGGTCTCGTCGAGCGCCTTGACCAGCGCGCTGCGGGCCGCCTCGCGGTCGTCGCCGCGGACGATGATCTTGGCGAGCATCGGGTCGTAGGCGGTGCTGACGACCTGCTCGCTCTCCAGGGCGTGCTCGACCCGGGCCGCGGACGGCCAGCGCACGATCGAGGTCGTGCCCGCCTGCGGGAGGAAGCCGTCGAAGGCATCCTCGGCGTAGACCCGGACCTCGAGGGCGTGGCCCTCCATGCGTACGTCGTCCTGGGCGATGCCCAGCGGCTCACCGGCGGCGACCCGGAGCTGGAGCGCGACGAGGTCGACGCCTTCGCCACCGACCCGAACGGCCTCCTCGGTGACCGGGTGCTCGACCTGGAGACGGGTGTTCATCTCCAGGAAGTAGGCCTCGCCGGTTGCCTCGTCGAGCAGGAACTCGACGGTCCCCGCGCCGGCGTAGCCGACCTGCTTCGCGAGCGCGACGGCGCTGGTCAGAACCAGATTTCGCTGCTCGTCGGTGAGCGTCGGGGCGGGCGCCTCCTCGATCACCTTCTGGTGGCGGCGCTGGACCGAGCAGTCGCGCTCGCCGAAGTGGATGACGTCGCCGGCGGTGTCCCCGAAGACCTGCACCTCGATGTGGCGGCCACGCTCGACGTACTTCTCGATCAGGAGGGTCTCATCACCGAACGAGCTCAGCGCCTCGCGCGCCGCCGCCGCCCGGGCCTCGTCGAGCTCGTCGGCCGAGCGGACGATGCGCATGCCCTTGCCGCCGCCGCCCGCCGCGGCCTTGACGAGCAGCGGATAGGGGCTGTCCTCACCCCGCGGAACCACAGGTACGCCGGCGGCTACCGCGATCTCGCGGGCGGCGTCCTTGCGGCCCATCTGCTCGATCACCTCGGGCGTCGGACCGACCCAGGCCAGCCCCGCCTTCGCCACCGAGCGGGCGAACTCCGCCCGCTCGGAGAGGAAGCCGTAGCCCGGGTGGATCGCCCCGGCTCCGGCCGCGGTGGCGGCTGAGACCACCTCGTCCACGTCGAGGTAGGAGGCCACCTCGATGGCCTCGTCGGCGTCGCGTACGTGGGGGGCTTCCGAGTCCAGCGCGGTGTAGATCGCGACCGTCCGGATCCCCATCGCTCGACACGTCCGGAAGACCCGTCGCGCGATCTCGCCCCGGTTGGCGACCAGCACACTCTCGAACATCACTCCAGCCCCTTCAGGAACAGTGGTTGCCGAGTCGGCGCGTCATGACGCGCCGGCTCGGCGTGGATTGCGGTCAGGATGAGCCGACTCGGCATGGTCACATCCGGAAGATTCCGTAGTTGGGCTCGGGCGTGGGCGCGTTCGCCGCCACGGCGAGGCCCATCGCCAGCACCCGGCGGGTGTCGGCGGGGTCGATGATCCCGTCGTCCCACAGGCGCGCGGTCGCGTAGTAGGGCGAGCCCTGCGCTTCGTACTGCTCCCGGATCGGCGTCTTGAACTCCTCGTCGTCCGGCTTCCCGGCGACGGTCGCGAGCACCGATGCGGCCTGCTCGCCGCCCATGACCGAGATCCGCGCGTTGGGCCACATCCACAGGAACCTCGGGTCGTAGGCGCGACCGCACATGCCGTAGTTGCCGGCGCCATAGGACCCCCCGATGACGACGGTGAACTTCGGCACCACCGAGCACGCCACCGCGGTGACGAGCTTGGCGCCGTCGCGGGCGATGCCCTTGTTCTCGTACTCCTTGCCGACCATGAACCCGGTGATGTTCTGCAGGAACACCAGCGGGATGCCGCGCTGGTTGCACAGCTCCACGAAGTGGGCGCCCTTGAGCGCCGACTCGGAGAAGAGGATGCCGTTGTTGGCGACGATGCCGACCTGCTGGCCCTCGATGTGCGCGAACCCGCAGACCAGGGTCTCGCCGTAGAGCTGCTTGAACTCCTGCAGCTTGGACCCGTCGACGATGCGGCGGATCACCTCACGTACGTCGTAGGGGGTCCTGGTGTCGCCCGGCACCACGTCGACGAGCGTCTCGGGAGACTCCACCGGCTCGTCGTAGGTTCCGGCGTCCGAGGCCGCCTGCTCCGGAAGCGTCGCCACGATCCCACGTACGATCTCGAGCGCGTGCTTGTCGTCGTCGGCGAGGTGGTCGACGACGCCCGAGGTGGTGGCGTGGACCAGCCCGCCTCCGAGCTCCTCGGCGGTGACCTCCTCGCCCGTGGCTGCCTTCACCAGCGGCGGGCCGCCGAGGAAGATCGTGCCCTGGTCGCGGACGATGACGGTCTCGTCGCTCATCGCCGGGACGTACGCGCCGCCGGCCGTGCACGATCCCATGACCGAGGCGATCTGCGGGATCCCCCGCGCGGACATGTTGGCCTGGTTGAAGAAGATGCGCCCGAAGTGCTCGCGGTCGGGGAAGACCTCGTCCTGCATGGGCAGGAAGGCGCCGCCGGAGTCGACGAGATAGATGCACGGCAGCTGGTTCTCCGCGGCGATCGTCTGCGCGCGCAGGTGCTTCTTGACGGTCATCGGGTAGTAGGTGCCGCCCTTCACCGTCGCGTCGTTCGCCACGACCATGCACTTGCGGCCGTTGACCAGCCCGATCCCGGCGACGACGCCCGCCGACGGCACCGCCCACTCGTCGCCGTCGTCATACATCTCGTACGCTGCCAGCGGGCTCAGCTCCAGGAACGGCGACCCGGGGTCGAGGAGCGTGTCCACCCGGTCGCGTGGAAGCAGCTTCCCGCGGTCGGTGTGCCGTTGCCGGGAGCGCTCGCTCCCACCCAGTCTTACCCGCCCGAGCCGCTGTCGCAGCTCGTCGGTGAGCTCACGCAAGTTCGCCGCCATGCCCCGAGGTTAACGTTCATTAACCTAGCCTGGCAAGACCCTGCCCCCGCGAGAAGTCGCCCGTGCAGGCCGAGAAGTCACGTGCGCAGGCCGAAGCGTCACTCCTGCAGGCCGAGAGGTCGGCGGAATCCAGCGGTCTAAGCAACATCCCTGATGAAGGAGTGTTGCGGTGGCTTATCCGGCAGAGGTGTGGTCGCGGTTCTTCGATCTGGCGTGTTCGGGTACGTCGCTGCTGCAGG
>NZ_JBOHDN010000273.1:0-6269 GCF_050699375.1 Nocardioides sp.
GCTCCGCGGCGTCACCAAGACCTATCCCGGCAGCAAGGGCCGAGAGACGGTCCACGCGGTCGACGACGTCGACCTCGACGTCTCCCCCGGTGACGTCCAGGCGATCGTCGGCTACTCCGGTGCCGGCAAGTCGACCCTGGTCCGGCTGCTCAACGGCCTCGAGCCCGCGACCTCGGGCTCGATCCAGGTCGGTGGCACCGAGCTGGTCGGCCTCAACGAGCGGAAGCTGCGGCCGATCCGCCTCGGCATCGGGATGATCTTCCAGCAGTTCAACCTCTTCGAGTCACGTACGGTCTGGGGAAACCTGGCCTACCCGCTGCAGGTCGCTGGGGTCGCCAAGGCCGAGCAGCAGCGCCGGATCTCCGAGCTGCTCCACTTCGTCGGGCTCCCCGACAAGGCGCACACCTACCCGCGCAACCTGTCGGGCGGACAGAAGCAGCGCGTCGGCATCGCCCGCGCGCTGACCACCAACCCCTCGCTCCTGCTCGCCGACGAGGCCACCAGCGCGCTCGACCCGGAGACGACCCACGAGGTCCTGCAGCTGCTCAAGCGGGTCAACGAGGAGTTCGGCACGACGATCGTGGCGATCACCCACGAGATGGAGGTCGTGCGTGAGCTCGCCGACCACGTCGCGGTCATGGAGAACGGCAGGATCGTCGAGTCCGGCGCCGTCTACGACGTCTTCTCGGCACCGCAGCAGCCGGTCACCCGGCGCTTCGTCGGCACCGTCGTCGACGACGAGCCCGACGCGGAGGCGCTCGCCGCTCTCCGGTCCCGTCACCCGGGGCGCTTCGTGAAGCTCGAGCTGCGCGACGGTGGCCCGCGCCAGACCGACATCTTCGCCGTCCTGCTCCGGCGCGGCATCGCCTTCGAGCTCGTCTTCGGCGGCATCGAGGAGATCCAGGGCGCCACCTTCGGCAACCTGACCCTCTCCCTCGACGGCCCCGCGGCCGAGGTCACCGAGGCCGTACGCGAGCTGGCCGCCCTCGTCCCCGCGAAGGAGCTGTGATGCTGACCGCTCTCCACACCGCTCTACCGACCGACACCCGCATCGGCGAGCTGTGGCCGGACATCTGGCAGGCCACCGGCGAGACGCTCCTCATGGTCGCCCTGACCATGCTGATCGGTGGCACCCTCGGGCTCGTCCTGGGTCTTGGGCTCTACCTGACCCGCAAGGGCGGGCTCTATCAGAACGTCGTCGTCTCGACCGTGCTGAATCTGCTGGTCAACTTCTTCCGGCCGATCCCGTTCATCATCTTCATCGCAGCCGTCCAGCCGGCCGCGCGGCTTGTCGTCGGCACCGGCATAGGCACACCGGCTGTCGTCTTCTCGTTGATCCTGGCCTCGATGTTCGGCATCGCCCGGATCGTCGAGCAGAATCTCGTGACCGTCCCGCCGGGCGTAGTCGAGGCCGCACGCGCCATGGGCGCTTCGCGTGCACGGATCGCCGCGACGGTCGTCGTGCCCGAGGCGCTGGCGCCGATCATCCTCGGATACACCTTCGCCTTCGTCGCGGTCGTAGACATGTCAGCGGTCGCCGGCCTGATCGCCGGTGGCGGCCTGGGCAGCTTCGCTCAGACCTTCGGCTACCGCCAGTACGACGAAGCGGTCACCTGGGCCTGCGTGATCATCCTGGTTGCCCTGGTCCAGGTCATCCAGCTGCTCGGCAACACGGTCTCGTCGAGGATCCTGCGGCGCTGATCCTCAGGCGCGGGCCAGGATCTCGCCGTGGAGGACGGAGAACCAGCTGTCCTCGGCCTGAGCCCACGACCGCCACCCGGCCGCGACCCGGGCGAGGTCGGCGGTCGTGGCGATCCGTGAGTCGACGATCTGGCGGGCGATCGCCGAGTCTGTGAACCGGTCGGCCCAGAGCCCGCCCCACCAGGCGCGGTCCTCGGGGTCGGCGAAGCACCAGGTGCTCGAGGTGGCGGTGAGGTCGCTGAACCCGGCTTCGCGCGCCCAGGAGACCAGTCGACGCCCGGCGTCCGGCTCGCCGCGGTTGGCTCGCGCGGCCGACTGGTAGAGCCGCATCCACTCGGTCAGCTCACTCGACTCGGGCCACCACACGAACCCCGCGTAGTCGCTGTCCCGCACCGCCACCAGACCGCCGGGCTTCGTCACCCGACCCATCTCCCGCAGCGCCTGCACCGGGTCGGCCACGTGCTGGAGCACCTGATGGGCATGGACCACGTCGTACGCATCGTCCTCGATGCTCAGCGCGTGCACGTCCTCCACCCGGAAGTCGATGTTGGTGACTCCTCTGGTCTCGGCCTCCTGCCGCGAGAGCCCGATCTCCGGCTCCCCGACCTCGGTCGCGGTCACCCGAGCGACCCGGGCGGCGAGGTCGAGCGTGATCGTGCCCGGTCCCGCACCCACGTCGAGGAGCCGCTGCTCAGGGTTCAGGTGCGGCAGCAGGTAGGCAGCGGAGTTCTCCGCCGTACGCCACCTGTGTGAGCGCAGAACCGACTCGTGGTGGCCGTGGGTGTAGGTCGACATGCGCCGACCTTACGCAGGGAATCCCGATAGATGAGATGGAAATATCGTTATGTGGACAACCAGGGGAGGCGAGCATCGGCGCAGCCGAGCCGGCGGCGTCCCCAGATGACGCCGCCGACGAGCGCGCCGAGCAGCACCGTGTTGGCCGCGATCACCAGGCCGGTCTCGAACGGTGCCGCACCGCCGCCCGGCCGAGCGTCCTCGGGGTCTAACTGCCTGTTCTCGAATGCGACCTGTCCCTGATCGGCGGTCCCCGGCCCCTGCGCCGACGCGGGCGAGGCCAGCGCCACGGAGGCGAACACGACGGCGACCATCCCGGCGAGCAGAATCCGCAAGGCACGACTCATCATGCTCACGAGCGTGCGCGCCGGTCCCGTCAGGAACTCGACGCAGGCCGTCCCTACCGGCAACAAGCCGGTGAACAATCGGTTCAGAGATTGCGCGGGTAGGGCCGCCTGCTGCGCGCCGCGATACCGAGGTCTGAACGAAGTGGCCTCTGGCTGCGTTGTCGCCACTCGACGGTGCAACCAGACCGCCTTCGTGGCTCCGCCTTGCCAGGACACCGGTCTCGCGACGCTCGCGACGCTCGCGACGACGGCCCTACCCGCGCAATCTCTCAGGTGCGAGCGAGTGCGGTGCTGGTGTCGAAGAACCACACCGTCGAGTCGGTGCAGACGATCCGGTCGAGCTTTCCGACCGCGACCTGCGAGCGCGGGGTCTTGCCCGAGGCCAGCACGACGTCGTACGCATCGCTGGTCCTCAGCACCGACCAGGGCGCGGCCTCGGTGCCTTCGCCGGTGCTGATGATGCTGTCGAGCGCGGCCTGAGCGAGAGCCGCCTCGCGCTGGGCCTGCTCGAAGTTGCCGAGACCGCGTTGAGCATCGGCGAGCGCGGCGTGGGCCGACGGGCTGAAGATCGCACCGGGCATCAGCCCGTGAACCGCGGCAACGGCGCCGGCATAGTCGCCGACCGACATCATCGGAGCGACCATCTCGGTGATCTCGAGGTCGGGCCGGAAGTTGGGAGCCTCGAGGATCGCCTCACGCAGAGCCCTCAGCGACTCCGGGCCAGGGTCACGAAGATTGTTGTCGAGCAGCTCGGCGTAGGTTGCCAACAGAGTCCCCTTTGAGTAACGGTCGCCTGCACGCTAACCAATCGGGAGGTCGCGTGGGGCGATTAACATCGATTATGCGCCCTTTTGTGACCCGAGAACGCAAGATCCTACCGCCAGCCGAGGCCAGGTGCCACGTGGGTCAGGATGCTCTCCAGGACATGGGCGTTGTAGTCGACTCCGAGCTGGTTCGGGACGGTGAGCAACAGCGTGTCCGCGGCCTGGATCGCCTCGTCCTCGGCCAGCTCCTTGAGCAGGACGTCGGGCTCGGCGGCGTACGAGCGACCGAAGATGGCCCGGGTCTGGTCGTCGATGTTGCCGACCTGGTCCGTGGCCTGCCGGTCGAGGCCGAAGTAGCGGCGGTCCTCCTCGTTCACGAGCGCGAAGATGGACCGCGAGACCGAGACCCGCGCCTCGCGTTCGTGGCCGGCCTCCTTCCAGGCCTCCCGGTAGGCCTCGATCTGCTCACGCTGCTGGACGTGGAAGGGCTTGCCGTTCTCGTCGTTCTTGAGGGTCGAGCTCTGTAGGTGCATGCCCAGCCCGGCTGCCCAACGGGCCGTCGCCAGCGAGCTCGAACCCCACCAGATCCGGTCTCGCAGCGTCTCGGAGTAGGGCTCGACGCGGAGCTTCCCGGGCGGGTTGGGGAACATCGGGCGCGGGTTGGGCTCGGCGAACTGCGCACCCTCGATGATCTTGAGGTAGGTCTCGGTGTGGGCACGCGCCATATCGGCCTCGGAGGCGCTGTCGCCGGGGTCATAACCGAAGTAGCGCCAGCCCTCGATCACCTGCTCGGGTGACCCGCGGCTGATCCCGAGCTGCAGCCTCTCTCCGGCGATCAGATCTGCGGCAGCGGAGTCCTCGGCCATGTAGAGCGGGTTCTCGTAGCGCATGTCGATGACGCCCGTGCCGATCTCGATCTTGGAGGTGCGGGCCCCGATCGCTGCGAGCAACGGGAACGGGGAGGCGTACTGACGGGCGAAGTGATGGACCCGGAAGTACGCACCGTCGACGCCGAGCTCCTCGGCCGCGACCGCGAGGTCGATTCCCTGGCGGAGGGCGTCGCCGGCCGACCGCGTCTGGGAGTGGGGAGACGGCGTCCAGTGGCCGAACGACAAGAATCCGATCTTCTTCATGGGTAGTTCAACGCTCAACCGGTCCGCGGGATTCCTGCCGCGGCGGTCGATCTGTCGATCCGTGCCCCTCTGGGTTCATGGCGCCGCTTCGCGGGTCGTCCGGTTCTGGAGCGAAGAACTGTGGCCGCGGTCACACGATGCTGTCGGCGGTGACACGCCGAGAGGTGTTCTTCTTTCATTCCGTCCACACGGCGCAACGGCAGCGTACGAGCGGTAAAGCGGACGTCCACATCCCGCCCACAGGGGACCCTTATGAGTTTATCTATCGGTCGACCGAATATTCATATCGGTCGACTGACCAGGGAAAACAATGTCTCGGCGTGTTGTCCACCCCCTTCCAAAGTTGAGGTTTATCGTGTTACATATCAGGCAGATTCCTGATAAACACCAATCACCATCTCTGGGGGATGAATTAATAATGTGGGACACCGTTGAGGTGCAGAGCTTCACGCTTTCTCACGACATGCCGTGCCGCGAGTGTGGGCACGCACGTCATCGCTTCTTGCCATGCGACTCCGCCTGCGACTGCCGCGCCCACGAGGTCGCGGAGCTACTGGAGGTCGCTGGAGCTCGCTGATCGATACCTGACGTCAGCTGTCTCGGGCGTCCAGATGAGGTGACCACCGCTCTGCGGTGGTCACCGTTCTTTTGTTCGAACGCCTTCCCGGAGGCGGAAGTGGATCGTCCGCAACCCGGCAGAGAATGAATCCATGGACATCGTTCTCGTACCCGGACTCTGGCTCGACGCATCCTCGTGGGACCTCGTCGTCCCCCACCTGACCGGCGCCGGTCACACCGCCCGACCGCTCACCCTGCCCGGCCTCGCCTCCGCGGAGACGGACCGGTCCGGCGTGCATGTCGCCGATCAGGTGAATGCGGTCGTCGCCGCCATCGACGAGTCGACCGGGCCGGTGGTGCTCGTCGGACACTCGATGGGTTGCGCGGTGGCCGGGGCGGCCCTCGACGCCCGCGTCGACACGGTCGCCGCCGTGGTCTACGTCGGAGGCTGGCCCGCTGAGTCCGGGATGATCCCGGCCAAGAACTTCGCCACCGACGGCGCCGATCTGCCGCCGGTGCCCTGGGAGGAGTTCGACGAGGCAGACGTACGCGACCTCGACCGCGCGAGCTTCGAGGCGCTGCTGCGGCCCTCCCCTGCCAGCCTGACTTCCGAGCCGTTCGTGCTCGGCGACGAGCGGCGCTACACGGTCCCGGCAGTGTTCGTCTGTCCCGAGTACCGGGCCGCCGACCTCCGGGAGTGGGTCGCCGACGGCGCGGAGCCGGTCGCGGCCATCGCGAAGCACAAGAACGTCACCTATGTCGACCTGCCCACCGGCCACTGGCCGCAGCTGACCAAGCCCGCCGAGCTCTCGGCCATCATCGAGCAGAGCATCGCTCAGAGCATCGGCTAGTGGTCTGAGCCGATAGTTCGTCCCTGGTCCGTCGTCAGGGTGCGTGCTGGGCAAGGCGCCCCTGCGAAGGCATACCGGGGTCTTTCGAGCGGGGGCAACGCCGCCCAGTGCGTGCCATGG
>NZ_JBOHDN010000274.1:0-2459 GCF_050699375.1 Nocardioides sp.
CCGAGCCGTTGCCGCTGCCGTTGAAGACATCACTCACCTACGCGCGTCAGCGCCGGACCCAGGCGAGCCCGGACGACGCTCTCTACAAGGCCGGTTGGGACTGGAAGGACGGCCGGTTCGAGGGCGAACAGTCCGATGTGGAACAGCTGCGCGCCTGGGGTGCGGGGTCCGGAATCCCGGGTCTTCGGGACCTGCCGGGCCCTGGCGAGGAGTTCGACGGGGAGACGACGCGCTTCGGTGCGCTCGCCCTGCGGGTCTGGTCGCCGTTGCTCAAGGCCGAGCAGGGGAGCTGGTGATCATGACGCCCTTCGACCTGAGCGGACCCCTCCCCACCGGGACGACGCTGATCGAGGCCTCGGCCGGCACCGGGAAGACGTTCACCATCGGCGCCCTGGTCACCCGCTACGTCATCGAGGGCGTCGCCACCCTCGACGAGATCCTGGCGATCACCTTCGGTCGTGCCGCCTCCCAGGAGCTGCGTGACCGGGTGCGCGCCCATCTGGTCGAGGCGGAGCGGGCGTTCGCGGCCGCGGCCGGTGGGCGGCGGCCGGCACCGCTCGATGCCCACCTGGAGCTCCTGCTCGACGTGGACGACGAAGAGATCGGCGTACGTCACGAGCGCGTGCGCGACGCTCTTGCCTCGTTCGACGGGGCGACGATCGCGACGACGCACCAGTTCTGTCAGCTCGTGCTGCGCTCGCTCGGGGTGGCCGGTGACACCGACGCCGGCGCCGAGCTGGTCGAGTCGCTCGACGAGCTGGTCGTGGAGGTCGTCGACGATCTCTACCTGAAGTGGTTCGGCGAGGTCCGCGACAAGCCACCGTTCAACCGTGACGACGCGCTGGGGCTGGCGCGGACCGCGGTCGAGGACCCGCAGTCCCAGCTCGCCGCGGCGCCGCCCGAGGACCCGCTGGCCGGAGCGCGGGTTCGGTTCGCGGAGGCGGTGCGGGCCGAGGTCGACCGCCGCAAGCAGCTGCGTGGCGTCCTCTCCTACGACGACCTGCTCTCCCGGCTCGCCTCCGCGCTGGCAGAACCATCCGCTCCCGCGCGGGCGCGGATGCGGCAGCGGTGGCGGATCGTGCTGGTCGACGAGTTCCAGGACACCGACCCGGTGCAGTGGCAGGTGCTGTCGCGGGCCTTCGAGGGCCACGCCACCCTGGTCCTGATCGGTGACCCCAAGCAGGCGATCTACGCCTTCCGCGGAGGCGACGTCTTCACCTACCTGGCAGCGGCCCGGACGGCCCGGACGCAGTCGACGCTCGGCACCAACTGGCGCAGCGACGGGCCGCTGGTCGAGCGGCTCCAGGTGGTTCTGGGCGGCGCCGCGCTCGGGGATCCGGACATCGTGGTGCGGGAGGTGGAGGCCCACCACGCCGGGTCCCGCCTCGAAGGTGCGCCGCACCCCTCGCCGTTCCGGCTCCGCCGAGTCGGGCGCGACGGCTTCAGGCTCACCCGAGGCAAGATGATCTCCGCCGCCGACGCGCGCCGGCATATCGCCAGAGACCTCGCCGGCGATGTCGCCGAGCTGCTCGGCTCGGGCGCCACCTGGTGCGACTCCCCGGTGGCGGCAGGGGACGTCGCGGTCATCGTCGCGGTACGTGAGCACGGGCTGCTCGTGCAGCGCCAGCTCCAGGCGCGCGGCATCCCGGCGGTGATGGCCGGCGGCGGCGACGTGTTCCTGACCCCCGCCGGCGAGGACTGGCTCGCGCTGCTGCAGGCGCTCGACTCACCCCACCGGACGCCTCTGGTGAGAGCCGCCGGGTTGACAGTCTTCTTCGGCCACACCGCGACCGAGCTCGACGCCGGTGGCGAGGCACTGACCTCGCGCATCGCCGACACGCTGCGCGGGTGGGCGCTGCTGCTGCGCGGTCGAGGCGTCGCAGCCTTGATCGAAGCTGCCGAGGAGCGCGGGCTCACCAGCCGGGTGCTGCAGCGCACCGACGGGGAACGGCTGCTGACCGACGTACGTCATCTCGGGCAGCTGCTCCACGACATCTCCGTGCGCGACTCGCTCGGGCTGCCGGCGCTGCTGACCTGGTATCGCGACGAGCGACGCCGCTCAGCCGCCGCCGAGCGGCCACGACGGCTGGACTCTGACGCCGCCGCCGTGCAGATCGTCACCGTGCACGGCTCCAAGGGGTTGCAGTATCCGGTCGTCTACCTGCCCTTCGCCTACGACCTCTTCGTGCGCGACCCCGAGGTGGCGCGGTTCCACGACGATTCGGGGCAGCGCACGATCGACGTCACCCGCACCGGCTCCGGCTGGGCCGAGCATGTGGAGCGGCACAAGGCCGAGGAGCTCGGTGAGGAGCTGCGAGATCTCTACGTCGCGCTGACCCGCGCCCAGTCGCAGGTCGTCGCCTGGTGGGCGCCGACGGCCAACACCGCCACCGGCGGGCTGCACCGGATGCTGTTCGGGCGCCAGCCTGGGGTCACCGAGGTGCCGGCGTCGCAGGAGG
>NZ_JBOHDN010000275.1:0-17268 GCF_050699375.1 Nocardioides sp.
GCCGGGTCCACCGGGCTGGACGTCACCCTGACCTTCGACGGGCAGCCCGGGACGGTGCCGGTCGCGGTCGGCCGGACGGCCTACCGGATCGTCCAGGAGGCGCTGACCATCGTGACCCGCCACGCCGCGGCCACCACCGCGTCGGTCCACATCGACCACCGGCCCGACTCGCTCGGGATCCGGGTCGAGGACAACGGCACCGGTGCGCCGGCCGCGACCGTCCCCGGCATCGGGCTGCTCGGGATGCGGGAGCGAGTCTTCGCGCTCGGAGGTCAGCTGCGGGCAGAGCCCCGCGAGGAGGGCGGTTTCATGGTCGAAGCGCGACTGCCGGTGGAGCGTACGTCGTGATCCGGGTGCTCCTGGTCGACGACCAGCCGCTCATCCGCAGCGGTTTCCGGGCGCTTCTCGACATCGAGGACGACATCGAGGTCGTCGCCGAGGCGGGCGACGGCGTCCAGGCGGTGGCGCTAGCCCGCGAGCATCGGCCGGACGTGGCGATGGTCGACATCCAGATGCCCGTGGCCGACGGTATCGACGCGACCCGGCGGATCGCTGCCGACCCGGCGCTGGCTGGCGTGCACATCGTGATCCTGACCAACTACGGCATGGACGAGTACGTCCTCGAGGCCCTGCGCGCCGGCGCTGCCGGGTTCCTCGTCAAGGACGTCCAGCCGGAGGACTTCGTGCACGCGGTCCGGGTCGCGGCGCGAGGCGACGCGCTGCTGGCGCCGTCGATCACCCGCGCACTGATCGACCACTACGTCAGCCAGCCCTCCCCAGCCGATGCTCCCCTCGGGCTCGCCGAGCTCACCAACCGGGAGCGCGAGGCGGTCGCCCTGGTCGCCCGGGGCATGACCAACGACCAGGTCGCCGAGGCCATGGTGATCAGCGTGCTGACCGCCAAGACCCACATCAACCGGGCGATGACCAAGCTGCACGCGCGCGACCGCGCGCAGCTCGTCGTCGTCGCGTACGAGTCGGGGTTGGTCGCTCCTAGAGCTCCACGCCGAGCATGACGGGCTCGTTGACGAGCACGATGCCGTACGCCGCCTCGACGCCGTCGCGGATCTCCCGCGCCAGGGCGAGGAGGTCCTCAGTGGTGCCTTGGCCGCGGTTGGTGAGGGCGAGGGTGTGCTTCGTGGAGAGCGAGACGCGGCCGGCGAGAGCTTCGGGCGCATGGCCCTTCTTGAAGCCGGCGTGGTCGATGAGCCAGGCGGCGGAGGTCTTCACGGTGCCGTCTGGCTGGGGGTACGCAGGGGCGCCTTCGGGGACGTCCTCGGGGGCGACCACGGGGTTGGTGAAGAAGGAGCCCGCCGACCAGGTGTCGTGGTCGGCCTCCTCGATGACCATGCCCTTGCTGCTGCGCAGGGCGAGGACGGCTTCGCGGATCTGCTTGGACGGCACCCGGGTGCCCTGCTCGACGCCGAGGGCGCCGGCGAGCTGCGCGTAGGCGATCGGCGAGCCGAGGTCGCCGTCGGTACCCAGCCGGAAGGTCACTTCGAGGACGACGTAGCGGCCGGAGCTGGACTGGTTCGGGCTCTCCGCCAGCAGGTCGGCCTTGAAGCGTGACCAGCGGTAGCCGAACTGGCACTCCTCCGCGGCAAACGTACGCAGCTCCCGCAGCTTCCGGTCGAAGACCTTGACGCTCTCGATGGTCTGGGAGACGTCCTGGCCGTACGCCCCGACGTTCTGGATCGGGGTCGCGCCGACGCTGCCGGGGATGCCGGAGAGCGCCTCGACCCCGCTCCAGCCCTTGTCGACGGCGGTCATGACGAAGTCGTCCCAGGTCTCCCCGGCGGCCACCGTCACACCTACGCCACCCTCCACCGTCTCGGCCGCGACACCCGTGCTCGCGAGCTTGACGACGATGCCGGGGAAGCCCGCGTCGGCGACGATCAGGTTGCTCCCCCCGCCGAGGACGAGTGCGTCCTTGCCGGCGTCGTCGGCCGCGGTGACGGCCTCGACGATCTCGGGCTCGGTGGTCGCGGTGACGAACTCCGCCGCGGGGCCGCCGAGGTGAAAGGTGGTGTGGTTCGACAGCAGCTCGGTCGAAGTGGAGCCCGAGGTGATCGGCTCAGACACGTACGGACACCTTCGGCATCCCCAGGACCTTCTGGGGCTCCCCGGGGTCTGAACGGAGTGGCCCCGAGCCTGTCGAGACCACGGTCAGCTGGATGGTCGCCAGGCCGTCCGCGACCGACTTGACCGTGCCGCTGATCGTCACCTCGGTCCCTGTGTCGTCGTCGGGTACGACGACCGGGTTGGTGAACTTGGCACCGAGGTCGACGACCTCGGCTCCGTCGGTCCACTCGGCGACCGCGCGGGCGACCAGCGCCATCGTGAACATGCCGTGCGCGATCACGCCGGGGAGCCCGACCGCGGTCGCGACCCGGTCGGACCAGTGGATCGGGTTGAAGTCGCCGCTCGCCCCGGCATAGCGCACCAGCGAGGCCCGGGTGATCGGGTAGGTCTTGGGAGCCAGCTCCGCACCGGTCTCCAGCACCGCTGCCGACATCAGGCGACCTCCGCCGCTCGGTGGACCAGCGTGGCCGAGGTCGTGCACACGACCGCACCGGTCTCGTCGGTGATCTCCGAGACCGTGCCGATGATGTCGTTGCCGCCGATCTGCCGCAGCGTGGCGACGCTCAGCGACGCCGCGAGCACATCGCCCGGCACGATCGGCCTTGCGTAGGAGAACTTCTGCTCGCCGTGCACGATCCGGGACAGCTCCACCCCGACCTCGTCCAGGAAGGCGTTCATCGCGTCGAAGGCGAGCACGATCGGGAACGTGGCCGGAACCGGATCCCCGCTCTCCCAGTCCACACCGCTGGCGGCAGCGAACTCCCGCACCTTCTCCTCGGTGGCCCGATAGGGCCTGGTCGGAGGAAACACGCGCCCTACGAGCGACCCATCAACTGCCATGCGTACAACTCTAGTGGCCTGCCGAGAAGTCACCCACGTCGGCCGAGAAGACTTCTGGGCAAATGACGAACGCCCCGCCTCCCGGCCATCTGGAACTCAGTGGCTGGGGCGGGGCGTTCGGAGCGTCGGTCAGCGTCGCGCTCTACTGAGAGGATTCAGCGGGTCTCGCGGTGCGGGGTGTGCTTGCGGCAACGCGGGCAGTACTTGTTGAGCTCGATGCGGTCGGGGTCGTTCCGACGGTTCTTCTTCGAGATGTAGTTCCGCTCCTTGCACTCGGTGCAAGCGAGGGTGATCTTCGGGCGAACGTCGCTGCTCTTGCTGGCCACGGGAGAGTCCTTACGGTGCTGATCGAGGTGTTGCGGTCTTTGGCGGTAGCGGGGGCGGGGATCGAACCCGCGACCTCACGATTATGAGTCGTGCGCTCTAACCGCCTGAGCTACCCCGCCTCAACAGGAATCAGGCCCGCAGTATTCCTACTGCGGGTCCCGAACTCCAGAGCCCCTTTACGGAATCGAACCGTAGACCTTCTCCTTACCATGGAGACGCTCTGCCGACTGAGCTAAAGGGGCGTTGCGAAAGAGAACGTTACGGCAGGGTCGGCGCGCTCAACAAATCGGCGAAGCCCATCGCTTCCTCGAGCTCGAAGGCGAGCCCGAGGAGCATGCTTTCGCGCCCTGGAGCGGCCCCGAACATCATCCCGTGCGGCAGTCCGGAGGGGGTGGTCTGCACCGGCAGAGACACCGCAGGCCCTCCCGTCACGTTCTGCCACGGAGTGAACGCGACCCAGTCCATCAGCCGCTTCAGCACCAGGTCGTAGGGCTGCGTCGGCGCCAGATATCCGACCTCGGGAGTGACATGAGCGACCGTCGGCGTCAGGACCACGTCGTACGCAGCATGGAACCCCTCCGCGAGCGCGGTGGACCGGCGCAGCCGGTTGATCGCGGCCGGCAGCTGGCGCGCGTTCTTGAGGGTCGCCGCGGAGAGCCCGAGGGTGAGGTTGTCCAGGCGCGCGCGGTCCCAGGAGCGGCCACGCAGCGGCCCGGCGTTCGCCAGCGCGACCGCCAGCGAGCCCCAGTAGAGGACGAAGTCGTCGCCGAAGCCCTCCGTCACCGGCGGCACGACCTCCTCGACGCTGTGCCCGAGCTCCTCGAGCACCGAGGCGGTCTTCTTGACCAGGTCGACGACCTCGGGGGACGCCGACCTGCCCAGCGCCTCGGTGTACATCGCCACTCGCAGGCGTCTCGTCGACGGACCGGTGACATCACCGATCGGCGGCAGATTGGTGTGATGGACCCGCTCGGCCTCCCTCAGGAACGCGGCGGTGTCCCGCACCGACCGGCTCAGGACACCGTCGACGACGAGGTTGACCGGCAGCAGGCCGTACAGCGGGTTCTTCGGCAACCGGTCGCGGGTCGGCTTGAACCCGACGACCCCGCACGAGGAGGCCGGGATCCGCAACGACCCGCCCCCATCGTTCCCATGGGCGAGCGGCACGGCGCCGGCGGCGACCAACGCCCCGGCGCCGGCGGAAGAGGCCCCAGCGACCAAACTGGTGTCCCACGGGTTGCGCACCGGCCCGAACCTCGGATGCTCGGCGGTCGCGGAGAAGCCGAACTCGGAGAGCTGGCTCTTGCCGAGCGAGATCAGCCCGAGCTTGCCGAGCAGCTTGACGACCTCCTCGTTGCGGGTCGCCGGGACGGCGACGTACGAATCGGTGCCGTTGCGCGTCGGCACCCCGGCGACGTCGGTGTTGTCCTTGATCAGCGTGGGCACGCCGGCGAAGAAACCGGCGCGCGGCGAACGGGACTGGATCCTCGCCCGGTCGAAGGTCCGGTAGGCCATCCCGCCCAGCTCCGGGTCGACCGCGTCGATCCGGGCGATCGACGCCTCGACCGCCTCGGTGGCGCTGAAGTCGCCGCGACGCAGCGCCTCGGCGATCCCGACCGCGTCGAGGCTGCCCAGGACGTCATCGCTGAAGGCGTGCACGCGAGCCATGGGGCCAACGTTAGGCGCAGACGATGGTCAAAGGAGGAAGTACGCGACGAGCGGGAGCAGGAGACATGTCACAACCGCGGTGAGACCCATCGCCAGCCCCGAGAAGGCGCCCTCGACCCGGCTCTCCTCGAGCATCCGCGCTGTGCCGATGCCGTGGGAGACCGCACCGACGGCGACGCCGCGCGCACGCGGGTCGTGGATCCCGAGCAGGGTCAGCAGCCGGGGCGCGACCATCGCACCGAAGATGCCGATCACGATCGCGAAACACGCCGACAGCTCCGGATAGCCGCCCAGCCGCTCGGCCAGCGCGATCGTCACCGGCGCCGTGACCGCCTTGGTCGTCATCGTCCGCTCCAGCGCGTCGCTGCCGCCGAGCCAGCGCACCAGCAGGATGCCGCTGACCATCGACACGACCGCGCCGGCACCGAGCGCGACCAGGACGGGCACCACCATCCCCTTCAGCCGCGCGGTCTGGTGGTAGAGCGGGATCGCCAGCGCGACCGTCGCCGGCCCGAGCAGGAAGCTGATCAGCGTGGTGGCGTCGGCATAGTCGTCGTACGCCGTGCCGCTGACCATCAGCAGGGCACCGATGAGCACGATCGCGATCGCCACCGGCTGCACGAGCGGCGAACCGGTCCGCTTGCGGAGCCACCGCCCCAGCTCGTACGCAGCGACCGTCACGAACAGCCACAAGATGACGCTCACTCGATCTCCTCCCCCGGCGCGCCTTCGGTGCCGACATCGGGCAGGCGGCGCAGGAACAGGCTGAGCACCCAGCCCACGGTGGCGAGCCCGAGAAGCCAGGAGCCGAGCAGCGCGACCGTGATCGGCAGCGCGGCGTCCCGGATGATGGCGAGGTAGACGATCACGCCGACGCCGGCAGGGATGAAGAAGAGCTGAAGGTGGGAGAGGAAGTAGTCGCCGACCTGGATGATCGGATCCTTCTCGGCGTCGCGGCGGCGCACGACCAGCACGATGAAGAGCAGCAGCATCCCCACCACCGGGCCGGGGAGCGGGATCCCGGTGACGTCGACGATCACTGTGCCGACGAGCTGGCACCCGAGCAGCCAGAGCAGACCTGAGATCACCGGATCACGTTAACGATCCTCCCGGTGCACACCGCCGCAGCGCCGACCGACGGACCGGAGAACGTGAGCGCCCTCACCCGGGGTCAGGCCCGCAGGACGTGCTCGATCGCCATCGCGGCGCAACCCACCAGACCGGAGGAGTCGCCGTGCAGCTGGGCCATGAAGGTGAGCTCCCGGGTGGCGATCGGGTTGGCGCGCGAGTAGACGCTCTCGCGCACCCCGGCGGTGTAGAGGTCGAAGGCGCCGGCCATGTCGCCGCCGATGACGATGACCTCGGGGTTGAGCAGGTTGACGGCGGTGGCCACCACCTCACCGAGCTGTCGTCCACCCTCGCGCAGCAGCCCGCGCGCGACGGCGTCGCCGTCGTTCGCGGCGGCCACCAGGTCGCGTACGTGACCCGCGGGGACGCCGGAGTCGGTCAGTCGCTGGGCGAGCGCCCAGCCGGAGGCGACCGTCTCCAGGCAGCCGGTGGAGCCGCAGCGGCAGGGCCGGTCACCGGCGGCGTCGATTCGGGTGTGCCCGATCTCGCCCGCCGCCCCGAGGGCCCCGGTGACGACCTTGCCGTCGGCGATGATGCCCATGCCGAGACCGGTCGAGGCCTTGACGACCAGGGCGTTGCGTACGGGATGGTCGGCGTTGAAGAGCTCGGAGCGCGCCAGCGCGTGGGCGTCGTGGGCGAGGATCAGCGGCGCATCGGTCAAGGACTGGAAGTAGACGGCCAGCTGGACTCCGTCCCAGCCGCCCATCGCCGGGGTGTCGATGCTCATGCCGAGATCGGGGTTGACCACCCCGGGCAGACTCATCCCGATCGCCAGGACCGGGAGGTCGACCGCGGTCACCATCTTCGTCAGCCGCTCGACGACCTCGGGCATCAGCGCCTCGGCGGAGATGCCCACCTCGTGGTCGCGGGTGTCCCCCGCCAGCTCGCGACCGGCGAGGTCGAAGACCGCTGCCTGGCTGCGGCTGCGGCCGACTGCGACGGCAAGGACTACTCCTGGATCGGGCTGCTCCACATTCACGCGAACGAGTCTAAGACTCGGGAGTCTCCGGGACGGTCAGTGCGTGGTCCCGACGGCCGGTCACAAGGTGGCGAGTCGGCTCGTTACAACGCGCCGGCTCGGCGCTGGTTCTGGTCAGGATGAGCCGACTCGGCGGGGTCAGGAGCGGGAGCGGAGGCGGGCGTTCGGCAGCGGGGGCGCGGGAATCGGCTGCTGGTGGTTGCCCTCGACCACGCCGAAGCGTCCGGCCGCCACGTCCTGGGAGTCCTCGATCACCTCTCCGCCATCGCGGGTGATCTGGTCCTGCCACTCCTGGCGATAGGCGACGACCTCGTCGTGCGTACGCCCCACGAAGTTCCACCACATGATGATCGACTCGCCGAACGGCGGGCCGCCGAGGAGGAGCAGCCGGGTCCAGGCCTCACCGGCCTGCAGGGTCAGCGTCGTGGCGCCCGGGGGCGCGTACGCCAGCGAGTCCTTCTCCACGGTTGCCGAGGCCGGGCCGGACGGGCCGATGCCGGTCATCGACACCTCGCCGGTGTCGACCAGCACCCCGTGCTCGAAACCGGGGTCGACGGGGATCTGGAGCTGCGTGCCCGGCTCGAGCAGGATCTCGGCGCCGAGGAGCGGCGAGTGGGTCCGCACCGGCGAGGTGTCACCCAGGAGCGACCCCAGGAAGACCCGCACCGTCGTCCCGTCACTCTCGATCGGCATCGGCTTGTGGTTCTGGAACGCCGGCTCGGCATCACGGGACTCGTCGGGAAGCGCGACCCACAGCTGCGCACCGTGCAGGACGGTCGTCGAGTCGGTCGAGTTCTCCGAATGGGAGATCCCGCGGCCCGAGGTCATCAGGTTGAGCTCACCCGGACGCACCATCGCCACCGTGCCGACCGAGTCGCGATGCTCGATCTCACCGGTGAACAGCCAGGAGACCGTCGCCAGCCCGGTGTGCGGGTGCGGGGGCACGGACATCCCGCCGGAGACCACGACGTCGTCGGGACCGTAGTGATCCAGGAAGCACCACGCGCCGATCAGGGACCGCGCTCGGGAGGGCAGGGTGCGGCGTACGTTCATCGCCCGCGGACCGCCCAGCGGAACCTGGCGCGGCTCGATGAGCTGGATCTCGACACCTTCGTCACCGGTGCCCCCGACACACTCGACCGGGGTGGGGTGCGCCTCCAGGTTGGTCATGACCCAACGCTACCCCTGAGCGGATGACGCTGGGACTAATACGTTGCGTCGCCATGCCGGCGTCATATCGAGGTCGCCGCTGGGCTACCTCGATGCCACACGATGTGGCCCGTGCTCATCGCCCAGCTCGCGAACTTCGTCGGCCCCACCTCCGGTGGGATGAAGACGGCTCTGGAGGCCCTCGCCCGTGGCTACCTCGACGCCGGCCACGAACGTCTTCTCGTCGTCCCCGGCCCGTACGACACGGTGACCTCGACCGAGCTCGGGGAGGTGGTGCAGCTGCGGGCCCCGCGGGTCGGCGGCGGCTACCGGCTGATCATCGAGCCGTGGCGGGTGACCGACGTGCTGACCCGCTTCAATCCGACGAGCCTCGAGGTCAGCGACAAGTTCACGATGCTGCCGGTCTCGCGCTGGGCCCGGCGTCAGGGCATCGGGACGGTGCTCTTCTCGCACGAGCGTCTCGACGAGTACATGCCCACCTACACCGGGATGGACACCACGTCGAAGGTCTCCACCGCTCTGCTCAACCGGATGCTCGTACGCTCCTTCGACCAGGTGCTGGTGACCTCCGACTACGCCCGGCACGAGTTCGAGCCGCTGGCCTCGACCGTCGGCTGTCCGATCGCCCAGGTGCCGCTGGGCGTCGACCTCGACTTCTTCTCACCCTCCCTCGGACACCGCGACGACACGCTGCGGCTCATCCACGTCGGCCGACTCTCCCGCGAGAAGTCCCCCGACCTCGCCGTCGCCACAGCCGTCGAGCTGCACCGACGCGGGTTCGACGTACGCATGGACGTCTACGGCGACGGTCCGCACCGGGCGGAGATCGAGGCAAGTGCCGCCGGAGCGCCGGTCGTCTTCCACGGACACGTCTCCGACCGCCACCGGATCGCAAGAGCGCTCGCCGAGGCCGACGTCGCCCTCTCCGTGTGCCCGCGGGAGACCTTCGGGCTCGCCGTCCTGGAGGCCCTGACCAGCGGTACGCCGGTGGTGACCGCCGACCGCGGCGGCGCTCGGGAGCTCATCGCCCCCCGGTGCGGAGCCTGGGCCGACGCGCACCCGGCGGCACTGGCCGACGCGGTCATCGATGTCGCCGAGCGACCGGTGACTGCCACCCGGCTCGCGGCCCGCGAACGGGCCGAGCAGTTCCCCTGGGCGCGCACGATCGAGGACATGATCGGGCTCCACGAGAGCCTCGCGCGGGAGACCGCGCCGACCTATCTCCTCGCGCGCTCACGGCAGCGGCAGGCCGCCCGGCGGGCTCGACGCTATGCGTGAACGGAGCCGGGGTCGTCAGGGTGTCGGAGCGCAATTTCTGTTGGGACACCGTTACCCTGCTGTGACCAATCCATGCCAATGATCAGGTTAGGCGAACATGAGCGAGTTGACGACGAAACAGCGCACGCACTTCGCCGACTCCTTCGGACCGGTGTGTCGGGCGTACGGAGAAGATCCGCCGTCCTCCTACGACTATCGAGACGTCACCTGTGGTGAATGTCGGCATGCCGCGCCCTACATCAGTGCGCTGCCCGAGCACCTCAAGCCCAGGTCGACCAGGCGGCGCTCCTGGCCGCGGTCGATGCAAGAGCACGCCTGAAGCACGCACCGACGCGGCAGCGGCTCACTTATCAGCCGTGAATCGCTCCCGGGCGATCCCGGTTGACCCCGTCTGCTCCGGCGTCCAGCGCCCGGCGGACCGCGACCGGGCCAGCCCGAGGATCCCGGCGACCAGCATCACGCCGGCGCACACCGCCACCCACAGCGTGGGAGCCGAGGCGCCGAAGGCGACCACTGCCGCGACGTACGAGACCGTGGGGTTGGTGATCGTCATCGCCGCCATCGCCCAGGGCAGCGGGCCGGCGGCGAGAGCGGCCTGGGTGAGCACGATCCCGAGCCCGCAGGTGCACAGCAGTCCGTAGAACGCCGGCAGCGTGAGCAACCCGAGGAAGCCGTCCGCGGCGGCCCGGTCCGCGGTGATCTTCAGCAGCACCGAGGTGGTCGCGAACGAGCAGCCTGCCGCCACCGCCGTGGTCGCGGCCGCGATCGGCGGCGGGAACCGGTGCGCCACCAGAAGGAGCACGCAGATCACCACCGCGACGCACGCGGCGAAGAGCGCGACCCGGCCGACCTCGGCGTACGTGCCTCCGCGATGGTCGTCGGTGACCAGCAGGATGACGCCGCCACAGATGGCGGCGCCGCTGGCCCAGTCGGCGAGCGTCGGCCTGTGCCGTGCCGCGACGGCGGCGAAGACGAGCGCGAAGAGCAGCTGCGTGGGCATCACCGACTGCACCACCGAGACCGACCCCAGGTGAAGAGCCACCGCCTGCACCCCGAACCCGACCGCGTTGACCACCGCACCGGTCACCCACAGCGGGTTGCGCACCAGGGCGAGCATCAGCTGCTCGGCACCCGCGATCCCGCCGCTGCGCCCGGGCGCCATCGCGCTCGCGCTCTGCTGCACCGCGGCCGAGAGGGAGAACAGGACGCATGCTCCGATGGCCAGCCCTACGGCGGCGGCATGATCCATGCTCGGACTTTGACCAGCCGAGTTGAACGCCGACCTGACGACGGACTCCCGGCAACGGTGTGTTCGGTGAATTTCGTCCTTACGCCGGCGGCCATCTATCCCCCTAACAGCATTACCGGCCGGTATGCAACGTTTACGTCCACTTGGTAACCAACAGGCCGTGTCGCTCTGGCCATCATTCTGTTGCTATCCATAGCGTCGGTGATCGGCCTGGGACGTGTAGGCGCGCAAAACGTCAACACACCGCGGTCGCTGATGTTGTTTCAATTCGAATTGACCGACGAAAGGTAAGAAATGAGCAAGAAGACAGGGATGGTTCGCCGCGCCGCGGCCGTAGCCGCCTTCTCGGGTGTCGCCCTCGCACTGACGACCGGATCCGCCACCGCGGCCCCGGTCACCGACGACGCCAGCAGCTCCGTCAGCACCTCGACCGGTGACCTCTCGCCCTCGACGCAGAAGGCGTGGGAGGACTTCATCATCGGCGGGTCGTTCATGGCCGGCGGCGCTGCCCAGATGGTCAGCGGCGCCTGGATCGGTGCCCCGGGCACGCTCCTCTCCGGTGCCACCGGCGCCCCCATGACCCCCGAGCAGATGGAGGCCTGGGAGAACTGGAACGAGGGCGGCCACAAGGTCGGCATGGGTGCGGCCATGGTCGTCGCCGGTGCCTACATCGGCGCGCCGGGCTACATCTACGACAAGATCACCGAGGGCGCCGGCCCGAGCGACCTGTCGCCCTCCGAGCTCGAGCAGGTCTCGTTCCTGATCCCTCAGGACAGCCCGGTTCTCGACGGCGTCCCGACCGATCAGGTCCCGAACCCGATGTCTCCTCTCGGCTCCTTCTGAGCCAACGCGACCACAGTCGGGCGATCGTCATACCCACCACGATCTGACCGGCCACGTCGCACAGATGGCCCTGGGCGTGCACTCGTGCACGCTCGGGGCCGTCGGCACGTTTTGGCCGGCGCTCCTCAGTCGTAGGCCAGGGGCTCCTCGATCACGTCCATCACGGCCCCGGCGACCCAGTAGTGGCTGCCGCCGCGGCCCGACCGGCCGGCCGCCTCGATCCACCCGCGCCGTTCGGCGTCCTGGATCAGGTTGCGCGCGCCCTGGTTGGTCAGGCCGGTCGCCTCCTGGACCCGCTTCACCGTCACGTACGGATTGGCGAACAGCAGCGTGACCAGCCCGGACAGGTTCGCGCGCGAGGTCGCGGCCTCCTCGAGATAGCTCTCCCTGAGCGCGACCAGGCGCTCGGACCTGGTCGTCGCGTCCTCCGCCGAGCGTCGCACCGCGGTGAGGAAGAACTGCAGCCACTCCTGCATCTCGCCGCGCTCCCGGACGCTCTGCAGCCGCTGATAGTAGGTCTGCCGGTTGGCCTCGATGTAGCCCGAGAGATAGAGCAGCGGCGTCGTCAGTCGCCCCTCCTCCATCAGCATCAGGTTGATCAGCAGCCGCCCGATGCGCCCGTTGCCGTCGAGGAACGGGTGGATCGTCTCGAACTGGTAGTGCATCAGCGCGCACCGCACCAGTGTCGGGCTGAGGTCGGGGACGTTGACGTACGCCTCCCAGTCGGCGAGCAGCTCGGCCAGGTCGTGCGGGAGGGGTGGGACGTACGCGGCGGTCGTCGGGTTGTCGGTCGGCGAACCGACCCACACCGGGGTGCGCCGGAACTCGCCGGGGCTGCGCTCCTGACCTCTGACGCCCGTGAGCAGGGTCTTGTGGAGCTCGAGGACGAGGCGCCGGCTCAACGGCCACGACCTGATCAGCTCGAACCCCTGCCGGGTCGCGGCGAGGTACGCCTCGACCTCGGCGACGTCCTCGCTCCCGGCCAGGGCCGAGGACGTCCGACCACCCGCCTCGGCCTGGAGGACCTCCTTGAGGGTGGTCTGGGTGCCCTCGATCCGTGACGAGGCGACGGCCTCCTGGGTCAGATACGGCCCGATCAGCAGCTCTGGGTCCTGGATCAGCGCGCTCACGCCCTGAAGGCGGCCCAGGGCGGCATCGGCATCCGAGAGCGCCTTCACGGTGAGCGGCCGCAACGCTAGGTCACGCGGGATGTGGGCCGGTCGGTAGTACCAGTAGGCCCACCTGTTCCCCGGCTCCCTGGTCGCGCTGCCGAACTGCGGCGCGTCATACCTGTCCGGGTCCATGTCCGGTCAACTTACCAGTCAGATCGCGCCAGAGTTGGAAGTTATCGGCAACTTCCAACCGGGACTTGGGAGTTTCCGGCCAACATCCAACTCCAGCGGCGATCTAGGCTGGGGAGGTGCAGTTCGGCCAGTATCCCGCTCCCCGCCATACGATCGCCCATCTCTCCGACCCCCACCTCTACGCCGGTGACCGGCTCATCTTCGGCAAGGTGGACCCCGAGCCGGGCTTCGCGCGCGCTCTGGAGCGGCTGCGCGGCATGGTGACGCCGCCCCAGGCCATCGTCTTCACCGGGGACCTCGCCGACCTGGGTGAGCGCGACGCGTACGTACGTCTTCGCGAGCAGGTCGAGCCGGTCGCCGACGAGCTCGGCGCCGAGCTGATCTGGGTGATGGGCAACCACGACGAGCGCGAGATCTACTCCGAGGTGCTCTTCGGGGAGGCCTCCGACGCACCTCAGGACCGGGTCTACGACATCGCCGGCCTGCGGATCGTCGTCCTGGACACGACCGTGCCCGGCTGGCACCACGGCGACCTCACCGAGCCACAGCTCGAGTGGCTCGGCGACGTACTGAAGGATCCCGCACCCCACGGCACGCTGCTGGCGATGCATCACCCGCCGGTCCCGCTGCCGCTCAACGAGGCCAGCGTGATCATCGAGCTCGACGGCCAGGACCGGCTCGCCGAGGTGCTGGAGGGCACCGATGTACGCGCCGTTCTCGCAGGTCACCTGCACTACTCGACCAGCACGACCTTCGCCGGCATCCCGGTCTCGGTCGCCTCCGCGAGCTGCTACACCGCCGCCCCGGCGACCCTCGACCGCTACTCCGCCTCCGTCGACGGCCACCAGGCGATCTCGCTGGTCCACCTCTACGACGAGGGTGCCGGCGGCGTCCCCGGCGCCCCGGTCGTGCACACCACCGTGCCCATCGGCGAGGCCACCGAGGTCGCCGGCTTCCCCTCCTCGGTGATCGAGAAGCTCGCCCCGATGTCCCCCGCCGAGCGCCGCGACCTCTTCTCCCGCAAGGGCAAAGCCGCTCGCGCCCTTCGGCGTCAGCTCCGAGACTGACGTTTTCGGCCCCCGATCTCCGTCTCGAGGCTGATGTCGGCGTACGTCCGCACGCGGAACCATGGCTGCAACAGTCAACGACGACAGGAGCAGGCATGTCTCGGAAGATCCTCCGCACGGGCACCGCAGCACTGGCAGCGGTGCTCCTCCCCCTGGCGGCCATCCCCGCCGCGTACGCCGATCCCGCCCCAGACCCGTCAGCGGGCTGGCAGGACCCGACCGCGCTGACCCGGGAGGCGACCGCGATCGCCGAGAAGGCGGCCGCCAAGCAGCAAGGGGCGAGGGCGAAGGCGGCTCCTTCCGCCGCCGACCTGGACGCCGCCGTCGACGCGCTCATCGCCGACGGGGCCGTGGGCGTGACCGCCCGCGTCGAGACGCCCGACCTGGAGTGGTCAGGGGCCGGCGGCGTACGTGAGGCCGGCAAGGCCAAGCCCGTCAAGGACGGCGACCGCTTCCACATCGCCAGCAACACCAAGACCCTGATCGCGACCCTGGTTATGCAGGAGGTCGAGCGGGGCACCTGGACCCTCGAGACCCCTGCCAACGATGTGCTCCCGGGCATCTTTCCCGACGGCGTCACGATCCGGCACCTGCTCAACCACACCTCCGGCGCCCCGCGCGGGCCCGAGGAGCTGATCTACGAGCGCATCGAGGACCCGACCTCGTGGGACCAGACGATCGACGCCCTCGGCCAGTACTACTCCGAGACCGAGCACCTCGCCGTGATGGGCGAGACCGGCTGGCTCTTCGAGCCCGGCACCGACTTCTCCTACTCCAACTACGGCTACGTCGGTCTCGGGGTCATGCTCGAGAAGGAGACCGGTGAGAGGGTCGAGGACCTCGTACGCCAGCGGGTGCTCGAGCCCGCGGGCATGCGTCAGAGCGCGTACCCGACCGATGCCCGCAACCGCGGACCGTTCCTCGAGGACGCCGGCTACTACGAGGGCGAGTGGCGGCCGATGACCGACCTGCACCCGAGCATCTTCCACGCCGCCGGTGCGGCGACGAGCACGACCGAGGATCTGGCCGACCTCAACGAGTCGCTCCTCACCGGAGAGCTGCTCAGCCCGGCCTCCGTCGAGAAGATGCTGCCCCCGATCGCAGGCAGCACCGACCCGGACTACGGGTTCGGGATCTACCGGGTCGCCGACCCGTGCAACGAGGGCGAGTATCTCTACGGCCACGACGGCGCTCACATGGGCGCCCAGTCGATCAGCTGGGGCTCGCCGGACGGCGCCCGCCAGGTCACCCTCGGCTGGACCGGTCGCAACTGGGACAGCACCGACGAGCTCTACGACCTCGGTCTGCTGCTCGAGCCGATGCTGCTCGCGACCTGCTGATACGGGCTCCCGAGACGGGCCGGTGCCCGTCGCCGTGGTCAGGGTCGCAGGATGCGACGCTCGATGGCCGTGGCGACGGCGCCGGCGCGGGTGTCCACGCCGAGCTTGGTGTAGATGTGCGAGAGGTGCGACTTGACCGTCGCCTCGCTGACCAGGAGCTCGCGGGCCATCTCCTTGTTGCCCAGCCCGCGCGCCAGCAGCCGCAGGATCTCGACCTCACGCGGGCTCACCTTCGGCTCCGGTGAGGCCGCCTGCCTCAGCAGCCGGGAGGCGACCGATGGCGCCAGCACGGTCTCTCCCCGCGCGGTGCCGCGGATCGCCCTGAACAGCTCCTCGGGCGGAGCGTCCTTCAGCAGATAGCCCGACGCACCAGCGTCGACCGCCTCGAGGACGTCGGCCTCGGTGTCGTACGTGGTCAGCACGAGCACCTGCGGAGGCGACGGCAGCTCGCGGAGCAGCCGGGTGGTCTCGGCACCGCCTGGTCCCTCGCCCAGGCTGAGATCCATCAGCACCACGTCCGGACCGGTCTCGCCGACGACCGCGACGGCCTGGGCCGAGTCGGCCGCCTCGCCGACGACGTCGAGGTCGTCCTGGGCGTCCACCAGGGCGCGTACGCCGGCCCGGACCACCGGATGGTCGTCGACCAGCACCACCCGGACGCGTTGCTCAACCACGACGTTCCTCCCCCTGCTGCGACTGCGTCCCGGAGAACGAGGCTGCGATCACGGTGCCCTCGCCCGGGGCGCTCTCGACGACCAAGTCTCCACCCAGCAGCCGGGCGCGCGCTCGCATTCCCGCCAGGCCGTGACCGCGCAAGCTGTCGGGCTCCTCCGCAAGGTGGGACGGGTCGAACCCGGCTCCGCCGTCGCGTACGTCCAGGGCGACCCCGGCCTCATGAAAGGTGAGGGACACGACCGCCGTGGTCGCGCAGGCGTGCTCGGCGACGTTGGCGAGCGCGCCCCGCAGCGTGCGTACGACGGCCGTCGCCACCCGCCCGCCAACGTCGATCGGATCACCGTGGACATGGACCGAGACCGCGAGCCCGGAGGTGGCGGCGACGTCGTCGGCGACCTGGCGTACGGCGGTGACCAGGGCCGATCCGCCGGCCAGCTCCGCGGGCGCGAGGTCGCGCACCACGCGTCGCGCCTCGTCCAGCGAGGAGCGCGCCATGGTGGCCGCCTGGTCGACGTGGTCACGGGCGTCGGCCGGGCGCGACTCCCACTCCTGGTCGGCGGCCAGGAGCAGCAGGTTGATGCTGGTCAGACCCTGGGCGACGCTGTCGTGGATCTCCCGGCTCAACCGGGCGCGCTCGGCCACCACGCCGGCCCGGCGCTCGGCGTCGGCGACCTCGTCCTGGGCCGCTTCGAGGTCGTCGAGGAGAGCCCGCCGGGTCGCGGCGTCGCGCTCCAGCGCGCGATAGGCGGTCACCGCGAGCACCGCCACGCAGACCGGCCCCAGCAGCACGGTCGGATCGACCAGGCCGGTCATCCGGCTCCACGCGAGCGCGACGACCGCGACCAGGAAGACGGTGACGGCCACCGCCCAGCGGACCGGCAGCACCCGGAGCGCGTGAAAGACGAGCGGCCCCGCCGCCCACGAGAACGAGGGCGCGATGAGCGCCAGGACCGTCCAGCAGGCGACCACCGCGGCCAGCCAGACGATGGCGGCCGTGCCGGCGAGGCGCCGGCCGGCTGCGTACGCGATCAGGAGCACGGCCGCACCGGGCAGCACCACCTCGGCCCGGTCACCCAGACCGTGCCCCTGCAGATAGCGCACCACCGAGGCGACGACGAGCACGACCAGGGAGATGTGCAACCAGCGGTCGAGCAGCGTCTGGCCTGCCAGGATCCCGCCGGCGCTCGGAGCCGGCCCGGAAGCGAGCCCTGAAGCTGGCTCTGAGGGCGACTCTGAGGGTGGCGCGGCATCGGTCGACATGGTCGCTACAGGCTACGGCCGGTCTCCGGGACCCGGCATCATCCGATCGGCTATCCGG
>NZ_JBOHDN010000276.1:0-27217 GCF_050699375.1 Nocardioides sp.
GCCCGGCACGGATCTCGTGCCGGGCCGCGGCGCGCTCGGACGCCTTCCTGGGGTGTGTGAGGTTGCTCTCCAGATCTTTATCGGTTCCCTATTTCCGCAGGTAGGTGGCCTGTTCGACCCCTCTCCAGGGCGGAAAACCTTTAGGTAAGTGTCGGTGGTCGCGCATACCGTGATCTATTGATGACCGCGACCCTCTCGACTCCGCCCGTGCCGACTTCCGGCCAGGCTCTCGGAGTCCCCGCCAAGCCTGTCGACTCGAGTCGACAGGTCGACTGGCGACGCCTGAGAGGACCGGTGACGACTGCTGCCCTGATCGCCCTGGCGGTGGCCATGGTTGCTCAGTCGATCGGCACCATCGTGGCCGGCCGGCTGGCCGAGAATCCGACCGCCAGCCTCGTCGGGTGGCTGGCGCTGTGCGTGATCGGTGCTTCGCTGGTCGACTCGACGGCCAAGATCGCGTGGGTCGGTGCCTCCGACCGGGTCGAGGGCAGGCTGCGCGAGGACGTGCTCCAGGCCGCCATGCGCCAGCCGCTCGCCGAGCTCAGCGAGCAGGCGGTGGGCGAGATCCTCGACCGGGTCGACGACGACTCCCACGAGGTCGGCAACCTGCTGCGCTGGCAGCTGTGGATGCTGTTCCGTTCGATCTTCGCGGCGCTGCCGATGTGGATCGTGGCGAGCTTCACCTGGTGGCCGGCGGCGTTCCTGTTCCCGTTGCTGGCGGTGGTGACCTGGTTCGCCATCCGCCGGCTGCTGGGCGAGATCTCGCGCCTCAAGGTCATCGAGGAAGCGTCCTGGACCGACCACGCTGCTGTGCTCGAGGAGGGCATCGCGGGGCGTGACGACCTGCGTACGAGCCTGGGTCAGGCCCACGTCGTCGGCCGGGTGGCGAGGCTCTCGGCGACGGTCCACGACAGGTTCCGTGCGGTGGTCACGGTCGAGGCGAAGGTCGGCCGGCGTGCCGGCGTGCTCCTGCACTCCCTGCTGGCCGGCATCGGCCTAGCTGGCGTGGCCCTCGCCGCCACCGACCAGCTCGGGATCAGCGCGCTGGTGACGTTGTTCCTGGTCACGAGCACCTTCGTAGGGCAGATCGCGATGCTCGCCAGCCACCTGCCCGAGATCCAGGCGGGGATGGGCGCGGTGATCCGGCTGCGCCAGATGCTGGCTACCGAGCCGGAGCCCGAAGGTGGCGCCCCGGTGCCCGACGGGGGAGCGCTGGAGGTCGAGCTGCGCGACCTGACCTTCTCCTACGCCGAGGGCGCCTTCGCCCTCCAGGGCATCTCGCTCACGGTGCCGGCTGGTGACACCATCGCGCTGGTCGGCCGCACCGGCTCGGGCAAGTCGACGCTCGCCTCGCTGCTCTCCCGAGCCGTCGAGCCGCCGCACGGATCGGTGTTCCTCGGTGGCGTCGACGTACGCGACCTCGACCTGCAGCAGCTGCGCGCCTCGGTGGGCGTGGTGACGCAGCGTACGGAGATCCTGGCCGGCACGCTCGCCGAGAACATCTCCCTCTTCGACGACGAGCGCCCGCGCGAGGACATCGAGGGCGCGGTCGCCAGGCTCGGGCTCTCGGAGTGGGTGGACGGCCTGCCCGACGGTCTCGACACCCTGCTCGGACCTGGTGGCACCTCGCTGTCGGCGGGGGAGGAGCAGCTGGTCGCCTTCGCCCGATTGCTGGTGCGTGACGTACGAGTGGTCGTGCTCGACGAGGCGACCGCACGGATGGACCCGCTCACCGAGCGCAGGGTGGTCGCGGCCTCGGACCGGCTGCTCACGGGACGTACGGGCATCCTGATCGCCCACCGCCTCTCCACCATCGAGCGGGCGCCGCATGTCGCCGTGCTCGACCACGGCCGAGTGATCCAGGACGGGCTGCGGGCCTCCCTGGCGGCCGCGCCCGGCCCGTTCCGGGACCTGCTCGACGCCAGCCGCACCGAGCACCATGACTCACCTTCGCCGGACGTCAAGCCGGTCGACCACTCCACCCTCGACCATGTCGCCGAGGGCAACGTGGGCGGCAAGCGGCGCTCAGGACCGCCACCGGAGGTCCCCGAGGTCGGCACCGGCCCGTCGCTGACCCGCGGGATCGCGCACGCCCTCTTCATCCGCCCCGAGTGGGGTGTCGCGGGCGCGCTGCTCTTCCTGTTCGCGTCGATGACCGGCGCGCAGGGTGCCTTCACCGGTCTGCTCTGGGGTCGCATCGTCGAGTCGCTGCAGGACGGCGGGACGCCGACGGTGATGTCGGTGCTGCTGGTGGTCAGCCTGCTGGCCGCGCCGTTGATGCTCGCCGACGCCTTCTACCGCTACCCGCGCTGGTGGATCGAGGTCATGCTGCGCGCCCGGATGGCGGTGCTCTACGGCCAGACCCGCCAGCACCGCCTGACGCGTACGCCGCCGGGCGAGGTCGTCGCGCGGTCGATGGACGCGGACCGCTACGCCCGGTACGCCGACCGCTGGGTCGACTTCTTCAACGGACTCGTCATCGCTGCGGTGACGGCGCTGCTCGCGGGCACCGCGCTGGCCGGCGTCGTGCTCCTGGTAGTCATGATCGCCTCGGCGCTGGCCTCCGCGGTCGGCCGGCCGATCGCCGGCCGCTCGGCCTCGGCCTCCTCCGCGGCCCGTGCGCGGTTCGGTCGCGCGGTGGTCTCCGCGCTGGAGTCGGTGCGCACCGTGAAGCTGGCCGCTGCCACCCCGCAGGTCCACATCCACCTGCAGCACGTCGACTCCGGCCGCGTCGAGGCAGCGGTGAAGGAGCACCGGGTGCAGGCATTCCTCGACGGAGTACCCGCGCTCATGGTGCAGTGCGGTGTCGTGGCTGCCTGGGGCATCTACTTCGGCGGCGGCTGGGGGCTGGCGACCGCGCTGCTGGTGACCAACGCGGTCTCGGGCTTCGACTGGTTCGGCCGGGTGGCCGGCATGGTCGTGACCGAGGCGCCCGGCACCCGTGCCTGGCAGAAGGAGACCAGCCGGTTCGCGAGCGGTCGCGACCTGATGGACCTGCCGCCCGATGTCGACCTGGTCTCCGGCGCAGCTCCGGACCCGGCTCCGGTCGAGCGGGTCTCGCTGCGGTCGCTGGAGCTCGCGGGGCTGTCCGCGGTTCACGACGACGGCACCATCGGTGTCTCCGACGTCTCGCTCACCATCGAGCGCGGCGAGCTGGTGCTGCTGGTCGGGCAGGTCGGCTCGGGCAAGTCGTCCCTGCTCGCGTCGCTCGCCGGCCTCATCGAGCACACCGGCGAGGTCCGGTGGAACGATGAGCTGGTCGCGGACCCGCAGGCCTTCTTGAGGCCTGGGCAGGTTGCGTACGTCGCACAGGTGCCGCGGGTGCTCTCGGGCACCTTCGCCGACAACATCCGCCTGGGCCACGACCGGCCCTTCGACGACCCCGTCGCCGATGCCCGCCTCGAGCTCGACGTGAAGGAGGCGGGCGGACCGGATGCGATCGTCGGCCACCGGGGCGTACGCCTCTCAGGTGGTCAGGTCCAGCGCCTCGCTCTGGCACGGGCCTTGGCCGCGGGCACCGAGCTGCTCCTGGCCGACGACGTCTCCAGCGCGCTCGACGCGGCCACCGAGATCGAGCTCTGGCGGGCGCTGCGCGACCGGCACACCACGGTCATCGGGGCGACCTCCAAGCGGGCCGCTCTTGCCCAGGCCGACCGCGTGGTCGTCATGGTCGACGGTGAGGTCGCGGCCGTGGGCCCCTGGTCTGGCCTTGCCCCGGCCTGGTCCCATCTGGCCGGCTGACCGCCTGCGGGCGTGACGCCTCGGCCTGCGGCGGTGACGCTTCGGCGTCAGGCGGCTTCGCCGCGTTCGAGCATGCGGCGAAGCGCAGCAGCATCCACGCCGAGGGCCCGTAGGGCAGCATGTCCTTCCCCCTCCGCGCGGATGATCCCGAGCAGGATGTGCTCGGAGCCGATGGAGCGATCCTCGAGCCGGATCGCCTCGCGCAACGCCAGCTCGAGGACCTTCTTCCCATCCTTGGTGAAGGGAATGTGCCCGCCGAGGCGGCGGCGTGGCTTCCCGTTGTCCAGGGCTCCTTCGCCGAACGTCTCCTCGACCTTGGCGCGCACCGCGTCCAGGTCGATCCCGAGCGCGGACAGGGCGTCGGCGTCATCGTCGCCCAGGTGCCCGTGGGCCCGCTCGATCTCCACGCGTAGCGCTGCGGGATCCACACCCGCGTCGGCAAGGGCCCGGGCGGCAGCGGAATCAGACCCCGACCGGATGGCCAGCAGCAGGTGATCGTCGCCGATGCGCTCGTGGCCGAGCTCGGTGGCGTACGTCTGGGCCCCGGTCACCGCCTCGCGGGCGGACTTGGTGAATCTCTCGAACATCAGGTCTCCTTCGCGTACTTCTTGTGGACCGCCTGCCGGCTGACCTCCAACGCATCGGCGATCTCCTGCCAGGCCCATCCCTGTCGGCGGGCGTTCGTCACCTGCAGCCGCTCCAGCGAGTCGGCAAGGCGACGCAGCGCGAGCGCGGCTCGCAACCCGATGCGCGGGTCGGCGCTCGCGGCCGACTCGGCAAGGTCCTTCACATCCGTCATGCTGTCAATGTAAGTTGACAGTCGAGTATTGTCAACCGAAGTTGACAAATCCGCTGCCGAGAAGTCACTTCTGCAGGTCGAGAGGTCCTCTGCAGGCCGAGAGGTCACCGGGGTGCCCACTCGGCCTGCAAAGCTGACGCCTCGGCCGGCAGAGCTGACGCCTCGGCCTGCAGAGCTGACGCCTCGGCCTGCAGAGCTGACGCCTCGGCCTGCAGAAGTGACGCCTCGGCAGGGGACACGGGTCACACCGATTCACGGAATAGCCTCTGAAGTGGCCATGGTTAGTCCGTAGTGACCGACACCGTTAGCACCACGACCGCCGCCAGGCCGGTCACTCCTGCCCGTTTCACCATCGCCGTGCTCGCGCTCGCGATGGGTGGTTTCGCGATCGGTACGACCGAGTTCGTCACCATGGGTGTGCTGCCCGAGATCGCAGAGGGTGTCGGTGTCGGAACCTCGACGGCGGGCCACCTGATCAGCGCTTATGCGGTCGGAGTGGTCGTCGGCGTACCCATCTTGTCGTTCTTCGTCGCCCACCTTCCGCGCAAGGGTCTGCTGCTCGCACTGATGGCGGCGTACGCCCTGTTCAACGTGCTCAGCGCCGTCGCCGTCGACTTCCACATGCTGCTCGTCGCGAGGTTCCTGGACGGGCTGCCGCACGGCGCCTACTTCGGTGTCGCGACCATCGTCGCGACGTCGATGGCCAAGCCGTCGCACCGCGGACGAGCAGTCGCCCTGGTGATGCTCGGGCTCTCTGTCGCCAACGTGATCGGTGTCCCGTTCGCGACCTGGCTCGGTCAGACGGCCGGCTGGCGGGCACCGTACGCAGCCGCAGCGGGCCTCGCCCTGCTGACCGTGGTCCTGGTGCAGATCTCGGTGCCCCACTTCCCGGGCGACCCCAACGCCACCGGCCGCAGCGAGGCCGGCAGGTTCTTCACCAACAAGCAGGTCTGGCTGACCATGCTGGCCGGCGCGATCGGGTTCGGCGGCATGTTCGCGGCCTACTCCTACATCTCCCCGATCGTCACCGACACCGCCGGGCTGGCAGAGGGAGCGGTGCCGTGGTTCGTCTTCGCGTTCGGCATCGGCATGGTCGTCGGCACCTGGGTCGCAGGGGAGATGGCACGCTGGTCGGTGATGGGCTCGCTGCTCGCCAGCAGCCTCGGCATGATCGCGGTGCTGGGACTCTTCTGGCTGGTCGCGCCGACCGGCTGGTGGCTCGCGCCGGTCGCGTTCCTGACCACCGCGGTGGCCTCGGTGCTGGTGATCAACCTGCAGGTCCGCCTCATGGACGTCGCCGACGACGCGGTGACCCTCGGCGCCGCCATGAACCACGCGAGCCTCAACATCGCCAACGCCCTCGGTGCCTTCGCCGGCGGCATCGCGCTCGACACCTGGAGCGCCCGCGAGGCGCCGCTGGTCGGAGCCGGTCTGGCCGGCGCCGGGTTCAAGGGGAACGCCGAGTCGGCTCATCCTGACGCCAGACGATGCCGAGTCGGCGCGTCATAACGCGCCGACTCGGCGGATCTTCTAGAGGTCTGCCTCGTCCTCGGGAGCGGCGGTGGCGGCCTCGACCGCCGCGATGAACCCGTCGGCCCAGGCCTTGGAGTCGTGGTGGCGGACCGTGTCCCACAGCCCACGCATCCGGTCCTTGGTCTCGGCCTCGTCCATGTCGACGGCCTGCAGGAAGACCCTGACCATGTCGGAGACGTCGTGCGGGTTGGTCAGCACCGCGCCGCGCAGCTCGGCAGCGGCCCCGGCGAACTCGGAGAGCACCAGCGTGCCGCTCGTGCCGAGGAGGCCGTGGACCGCGGCGTACTCCTTCGCGACCAGGTTCAGGCCGTCGCGCAGCGGGGTGATCCACATGATGTCGGCGTTGGCGTAGTAGGCCAGCAGCTCCTCGAACGGGATCGGCCGGAAGAAGAAGTGCACCGGCATCCAGCCCATTCGCGAGAACCGGCCGTTGATCCGCCCGACGGCCTGCTCGATCTGGTTCTGCAGCGACTTGTAGACGGTCATCTCGCCGGCCGCCGGCACGCACACCAGCACCAGCGACAGCTCACCCATCAGCGAGGGATCCTCGAGCAGCGCGCGCTCGAAGGCCTCGAGCTGCTGCAGCACGCCCTTGGTGTAGTCGAGCCGCGAGACGGCCAGCGCGATCCGCTGCCCGGCGAACTCCGTCTTGACCCGGGCGATCGACTTCTGCACGGCGTCGGTGGCCAGCGTGTCCTCGATCTTCTTCGTGTCCACGCTGACCGGGTTCGCGCCCAGGTGCACCCGACGCCCACCGACGTCGATGACCGACGGCATGGTGTCGAGGCCCAGTGCGAAGCCGTACGTCCGGAAGCGCGGAGCGCAGTCCTCGGTCTCGACGACCGCGACCGGCGCCACCCCGCGCGCCACGTCGACGAAGTTCTCCACCTGGCGCGGGATGTGGAAGGAGATGTAGTCGCACTGCAGCAGCGACCCGATGATCTCGCGGCGCCACGGCACCACGTTGAACACGTCCGAGGACGGGAAGTGGGTGTGATGCAGGAACGCGATCTTCACATCCGGCCGCAGCTCACGCAGGTAGGCCGGCACCATCCACAGGTTGTAGTCGTGGATCCAGACGATCCCGCCGTACGCGGCCTCGGCCGCCGCCTGCTCGGCGAAGGCCTTGTTGACCCGGCAGTAGACCTGCCAGTCCTCCTCCTTGAACTTCGCGCGCTCCCAGAAGGTGTGCAGCAGCGGCCAGAACGCCTCCTTGGAGAAGCGCTTGTAGAAGATGTCGACGTCCTTCTTCGACAGCGGCAGTCGCGATGCCACCAGCCCGGGATAGAGCTTGGGGTCGACGACCGTGTGCGTGGCGAACTCGCCGCGCTTGGGATCGTCGATCGACCAGGCGACCCAGGACCCGGTGCGCTCGGTGAAGAACGACAGCAGCGTCGGGATGATGCCGTTGGGCGACTTCGGGCGCCGGCGCTTGACCTCCCCGTCCTCGACCACCTCGTCATAGGGGAGGCGGTGGTACAGCATGACGAGGTCGGACTTTCCGGGGTCATCAGCGTCGTTCTCGGGGTCAAAGATGTGCTCGTCGTCGAGCAGGTTGAAGTGCCTGATCGCCTGCAGGATCCCGCCGGTGCCGGGGGAGGTGGCGTGGAACGTACGTCCCTTGTCCCGGGTCGCGTCCAGGAGCAGGTCCTCGGCCTCGCCGACGCAGACACCCGGGAACCCGATGTCGTACATCGACAGGTCGTTGAGGGTGTCACCGGCGACCAGCACGCGGTCCTTGGGGATGCCGAGGTGCTCGACCAGCTTGGTGACGGTGTGGCCCTTGTTGATCCCGCCGGGGAGCACATCGAGGTAGTGGCTGGCGGAGTAGAGCAGGTCGCAGCCGATCTGCGCCACCAGCGGGGCGAGATCGTCGGTGACCGCCTCGGGGTCGCAGAAGTAGGAGACCCGGCGGTCCTGGGGAACGTTCTGGCGCACCAGCCCGGGCCGGTCGCCGATCTTCTCGAGGACGGTGAGCTCGCCGGGCCACTTGGCGGCGATCTCCTGCTGGATGGGCTCGACGGCGAGCAGGTCGTGTCCGGTCACGATCGTGGCACCGACGTCGCAGATGATGAAGTCGGGCGTGGGGATGGTCGGGTCGGCCAGCAGCGGCATCACCGACTCGAGGCCACGACCGGTGACAAAAGACAGAAGTACGTCCTCACGCCGGCTCAGCGTCTGGTAGAGCTTGACCTTCGCCTCCGGGTCGCCGGCCAGGAAGGTTCCGTCCAGATCGGTCGCAAGCAGCATGCGCGCATTGGCAGCGGACGTTTGGTTCACAGGTCTCCTCGAAGGTCGCCGGGCCTTGAACCCTGTTGGCTGGTTGGGCAAGGCTGCGGACCCCTTGGAGGATCCGCGGGTCGACCAACCACGGTAACAGGATCAGGTTTCGTTCAGCGAACGGGCTTTTGACGGGCGATCGAATCCCGGCTGAGTAGAGATTCTCAGGATTCCCACAACTTCGTAAGAATTTGGTGCACCTTTCGATAACCCAACCGAAGATCCGTCGTTGAGTGGTCATGCGGATCCTGCCCGCGGCCTTCAAGACCGCGGGCGGCCACGGTCCTCGACGTTGATCACGGGGGGCGCCGAGGCTCATGGCCGGCACGCAGATCAGTGCCGCGGGCAGGGTCCACAGAAGGGTCCACAGAACGTAGACATCGACATCGGGCCACCATTTCGAGCCTTTCGGCGAGCGGCTGTCAGAATGCGTCCATGACCGGCAGCACCGCTCCCCGGGACCCGTCCGTCTCGGGTCCCGCCTCGACCACTCGGCCCAGGGTCCTCTCCGGCATCCAGCCGACCGCCGACTCCTACCACCTCGGCAACTACCTCGGCGCGGTGCGGCAGTGGGTGAGCCTGCAGGAGGAGCACGAGCCGTTCTTCTTCATCGCCGACCTGCACGCGATCACGGTCGAGCAGGACCCGAAGGTCCTGCGGGAACGTACGCGGCGGGCCGCCGCCCAGCTGTTGGCGGCCGGTGTCGACCCGGAGCGGTCCGCGATCTTCGTCCAGTCCCACCTCCCCGAGCACGCCCAGCTCGGCTGGGTGATGCAGTGCATCACGTCCTTCGGCGAGGCGCGCCGGATGACCCAGTTCAAGGACAAGTCCGCCAAGGGTGGTGAGGGCGCGGCCTCCGTCGGCCTGTTCAGCTACCCGATGCTGATGGCCGCCGACATCCTGCTCTACCGCCCGGCGTACGTCCCGGTCGGCGAGGACCAGCGTCAGCACCTGGAGCTGACCCGCGACCTGGCGCAGCGGTTCAACAGCCGCTACAAGAAGACCTTCAAGCTTCCCGAGCCCTACATCCTCAAGGAGGTCGCCAAGATCTACGACCTCCAGGACCCGACGAGCAAGATGTCCAAGTCGGCATCGAGCCCGGCCGGCCTGATCGACATGCTCGACGACCCCAAGGTCTCGGCGAAGAAGATCCGCTCCGCGGTCACCGACTCCGAGATGGAGATCCGCTTCGACGAGGAGGCCAAGCCGGGCGTCTCCAACCTGCTGCGGATCTACTCCGCACTGACCGGGTCCGAGATCGACACGCTCGTCGAGAAGTACGCCGGCAAGGGCTACGGCGACCTCAAGAAGGACCTTGCCGACGTCGTCGTCGACTACGTCACGCCCTTCCGCGAGAAGACCTTCGAGGTGCTCGAGGACAAGACCTATCTCGACGGCGTCCTGCGGCGGGGCGCGGAGACGGCGGGCGCGGTTGCCCGCAAGACTCTGGCCGACGTCTACGAGCGGGTTGGCCTAGTGCCCCCCGCGCCGCCTCTCGGCTAGTAAGGTCGGCGCATGCGCACCATCGGTGTTGCCATCGCTATCCCGGAGCCATGGGCAAGTCGACTCCAGGACTACCGGACGTCTCTCGGGGACGCGACGGCAACCATGATCCCGACGCACATCACCCTCGTGCCGCCGACAGAGATCCACGACGATCTGCTGCCCGACGTCGAGGCACATCTCCAGACAGCGGCATCGGGGGTCGCTCCGTTCAGCGTCCATCTGCGCGGCACCGGCACCTTCCGGCCGGTCTCGCCAGTGGTCTTCGTCGCCGTGGTGCAAGGCATCTCGGGCTGTGAGCAGCTCGCCAACACAGTCCGGCATGGCCCGCTCGACCAGAAGCTCACGTTCCCGTATCACCCGCATGTCACGATCGCTCACGACCTTCCCGACGCTAGCCTCGACAAGGCTTTCGCGGAGCTGGCCGACTTCGAGTGCGAGTGGTCGGTCGAGGAGTTCCACCTCTACGTCCACGACGACACGGATGGTTGGCGCCCGACCCGCGAGTTCGCATTGAGAGCAGCACTTACCGGCTGAGGGCGGGCGTTATCCCGCCACGTTCGATAGATGGGGGATCTCGGGATGGAGAAGGTCAAGGCGAAGATCGCCGAGCTGCGAGCGCGATTCCCGGCGCTGGACCGGGTGCTGCGTACGCAGGAGCATTACAGCGAAGTGAGCGCTTCCCAGCAGGCCGGCGCGCTCACCTACTTCGGCTTCCTGTCGACCTTCCCGATGCTCGCGCTCGGGTTCTTCGCGGTGGGGCAGATCGCCAAGGTGTACGCCGGCGCCGAGGCCGACCTGATCGACGCGATCGACCAGGTCCTGCCGGGGCTGGTCGGCAACGGGAAGGGCCAGATCAAGCTCGCCGACATCGAGAGCGCCGCCGGCACGGTCGGGATCATCGGTGCTTTCGGTCTGCTCTACGCCGGCCTCGGCTTCCTGGCCGGCCTGCGCCAAGCCCTCCAGATCGTCTTCGTGGTGCCCGACGAGATCCAGCCCGGCTTCCTGGCGGCCAAGGCGCGCGACCTGGCGGCGCTGATCGGTCTCGGCATGATCCTGCTGGTGGCGGTGGCAGCCACCGGCCTCGTACGCGCCTTCTCGGTCAACGTTCTGCAGTGGATCGGACTCGACGAGGGCTTCGGCTGGCTGATCGTGCTCCTCACCCTGGTCCTCGGCCTCGCCGCCAACATGGTGCTGTTCTTCGCCATGTTCCATCTGGCGCCCCAGAGGGGAAAGCCCAAGCGGGCCCTGTGGGGTGGCGCGTTGCTCGGCGCGATCGGCTTCGAGGCGCTCAAGCAGGCCTCGGCCCTGCTGCTCACCGCCACTCAGGGTCAGCCGGCCTTCCAAGCCTTCGGTATCGCCCTCATCCTGGTCGTCTGGATCCACTACACCTCGGTGGTGATCATGTACGCAGCGTCCTACGCGTACGTCTCGGCGACTCCCGCCGAGTCCGGCCCTGAAGGTCCGGATGCGAACGGTTGATGAGAGAGTCGTTTCATGAAGCTCGAGAAGACTGACGGCGCGCTCCTCCTGGTCATCGGACTCTGGACGATCGCGATCTGGACCAACTTCGGCCGCAACCTGGTCAAGACGGCCAAGGATCCGGAGCAGTCGCGTCCCAAGCCTTACTACATCGCGCACGCCGTGCTCGTGGTCGTCGACGTTCTCCTCGGCGGCCTGCTGGTCAAGCTGGGTGTGCAGCGGCTGCTGACCAAGCCGTAGCCCCTCGGAGTCCCTCAGTCGGACTCGGCCGTGTCGAGGTGGTCGACCAGCTCGGTGAGCTGGTCGCGCAGCGCGAGCGCCTCGGCGCGGGTTATCCCCATCGACTCGCCGAGCAGCTGCGGCACGCCGGCGGCCTGCTCCTCCAGCGCCCGACCGTCGTCGGTGAGGCTGACCAGCACCCGACGCTCGTCGCCGGGGTCGCGGTCGCGTCGCACCAGACCGGCGGTCTCGAGACGCTTGAGCAGGGGAGTCAGTGTGCCCGAGTCGAGCCGCAGCCGCTGGCCGAGCGTAGTCACCGAGAGCGGCTCCGTCGTCTCCCAGAGCACCAGCATCACCAGATACTGCGGATAGGTGAGGCCGGTCCCCTTGAGCAGCGTCACATAGCGCTTGGTGACGGCTCGGGTCGCTGCGTACAGGGGGAAGCAGAGCTGCGCGTCGAGCGCGAGCTGCGGATAGGTACGTCCGGACACATCCACCAGTCTACTCCCTTGCGCTATTAAATTGTGCGCAATATAGTTGTGCGCATGACACCGATCTACACAGCCTCCGCAGTCAGCACCGGCGACGCCCGCAACGGCCACGTCCAGTCCACCGACGGACTCATCGACGCCGACGTCCGCATCCCGAAGGAGATGGGTGGCGCCGGCGGTGCCACCAACCCGGAGCAGCTCTTCGCGGCCGGCTACGCCGCCTGCTTCCACTCGGCGCTGAAGCTGGTCGCCGGCAAGGCCAAGGTCGACATGACCGACTCCGAGGTCGTCGCCGACGTCAGCATCGGCGACAACGGCCAGGGCGGCTTCGGCCTGAGTGTGCAGCTCGAGGTGACCATCCCGGGCGCCGACGCCGCGACCGCCCAGCAGCTCGCCGAGCAGGCCCACCAGGTCTGCCCCTACTCCAACGCCACGAGGGGCAACATCGAGGTCGAGCTGACCCTCGCCTGAGGGTCTCCAGAGATACGACGGGACGTTCTTGTCGGTTACCCATCGGTAGACCGGCAAGAACGTCCCGTCGTATCCGTCTCGGTAGGGGTTATCCACAGGGGCGCGGATTACGGGGTGCGGGCCAGCCGGATCTGGCTCACCAGCTGGTCGCCGATGGAGCCCGAGATGCGCCTTCGCTGGCAGCTCGACCTGGGGCTCCCGCACCTGCTGTGCAACCATCCGGTCTTCGATCTCGCAGGGAACCACATCGGCACCCCGGACCTGCTCGACGTCGGAGCCGGTGTCGTCGGTGAGTACGACGGCAGTCTCCATCTCGCGGGCGAACGGCGTGCGAGCGACATCCAGCGCGAGAGTCTCTTCCGCAGGGCCGGACTGGAGTACGTCACCATGACCTCGCTCGACCGGCGTGACCCGGCTCGGTTCCTGCGGCGTACGCAGGAAGCCCGCGAGCGCGCGCTGCGTCTCGGGCCCGAACGCCGGTGGACGGTGGATCCACCAACGTGGTGGACCCCGACGGTCACGGTCGAGCAGCGCCGGGCCCTGACCGCCGCACAGCGCCAGCGCTTCCTCAGGAACCGAGCCGCCTGACCCGGCATCGACTGAATGTCCTGTGGTCGGTCAGCAGGCCCCGCGAGGTACGACGGGACGTTCCTGTCGCTCTACTCGACGGTAACCGACAAGAACGTCCCGTCGTATCCGGGCGGGACGCGAAAGGGCCGCCCTCGCTCGGAGGACGGCCCTTTCGGGTGAACCAGGGGTCAGCTGAGGATCATCGACTTGAGCAGGTCCTTGTTCAGCTGCGAGATCACGTCTAGCGGGATCTCCTTGGGGCAGGCGGAGGCGCACTCACCGATGTTGGTGCAGCCACCGAAGCCCTCGGCGTCGTGCTGGCCGACCATCGACTGCACCCGCGAGTAGCGCTCCGGCTGGCCCTGCGGAAGCTCACCGAGGTGGGTGATCTTCGCGCCGAGGAACAGCGAGGCGGAGCCGTTGGGGCAGGCGGCGACGCAGGCGCCGCAGCCGATGCAGGTGGCCGTGTTGAACGACCGCTGCGCCTTGTCGCGCGGCGCCGGCACCGAGTTGGCCTCGGGAGCCGAGCCGGTGTTGGCCGAGATGTAGCCGCCGTTCTGGATGATCCGGTCGAACGCGGAGCGGTCGACGATCAGGTCCTTGACGATCGGGAACGATGAGGCGCGCCACGGCTCGATGGTGATCGTGTCACCGTCCTTGAACGAGCGCATGTGCAGCTGGCAGGTCGTGGTGACCTCGGGCCCGTGCGCCTCGCCGTTGATCATCAGCGAGCACGTGCCGCAGATGCCCTCACGACAGTCGGAGTCGAACGCGACCGGCTCCTCGTCGTTGTGCAGGAGCTGCTCGTTGAGCAGGTCGAGCATCTCGAGGAAGGACATGTCCTGCGAGACGCCGTCCAGCTCGTACGACTTGAGCGCACCCTTGTCGGACGCGTCGGCCTGCCGCCAGATCTTAAGAGTCAGCTTCATTACTTGTACGACCTCTGCTTCATCTCGATGGCGGTGTAGATCAGGTCTTCCTTGTGGAGGACCGGGGCGCCGTCCTCGCCACCGAACTCCCAGGCCGCGACGTAGGCGAACTCCTCGTCGTGGCGCAGCGCCTCGCCCTCCTCGGTCTGCGACTCGCCACGGAAGTGGCCGCCGCAGGACTCGCGTCGGTTGAGTGCGTCGATGCACATGAGCTCACCGAGCTCGATGAAGTCCGCGACGCGGTTGGCCTTCTCGAGGTCCTGGTTGAGCGAGTCGGCGGAGCCGAGGACCTTGACGTTGGTCCAGAACTCCTTCTTGAGCTCCCGGATCAGGCCGATGGCCGTCTTGAGGCCCTCTTCGCGGCGGTCCATGCCGCAGTATTCCCACATGATCTGACCGAGCTCCTTGTGGATGGACTCCACGGAGCGCTCGCCGTTGATATTCATCAGCTTCTCGACCCGGGACGTGACTCCCTCGAGAGCCTCGACCACGGCCGGGTGGGACTCGTCGACCTTGTCGAACGGCCCGTCGGCGAGGTAGTCGGTGATGGTGTTCGGCAGCACGAAGTAGCCGTCGGCCAGACCCTGCATGAGCGCCGAGGCGCCGAGGCGGTTCGCACCGTGGTCGGAGAAGTTCGCCTCGCCGGTGCAGAACAGGCCGGTGATGCTGGTCTGGAGCTCGTAGTCGACCCAGAGCCCGCCCATGACGTAGTGCACCGCGGGGTAGATCCGCATCGGGCGCTCGTACGGGTCCTCGCCGGTGATCCGCTCGTACATGTCGAGGAGGTTGTCGTACTTCTCCTCGATCTTGTCGCGACCGAGGCGCTCGATGGCAGCACCGAGGTCGAGGTAGACGCCGCGGCGGAACTTCTTCACCGATCCGTCGGGCTGGGTCTCGTCGACCTCCGGGCCGACGCCGCGGCCCTCGTCGCACATGTACTTCGCCGAGCGCGAGGCGATGTCGCGGGGGACCAGGTTGCCGAACGCCGGGTAGATCCGCTCCAGGAAGTAGTCGCGGTCCTCCTCGGGGATGTCGCGCGGGTCCTTGGTGCAGTCCTCGGCGTTCTTCGGAACCCAGATGCGGCCGTCGTTACGCAGCGACTCCGACATCAGGGTCAGCTTCGACTGGTGGGCGCCGGTGACCGGGATGCAGGTCGGGTGGATCTGCGTGTAGCAGGGGTTGGCCATGTAGGCGCCCTTGCGGTGCGCGCGCCACGCGGCCATGACGTTCGACCCCATCGCGTTGGTCGAGAGGTAGAAGACGTTGCCGTAGCCGCCGGTGGCGAGCACGACCGCGTCGGCCAGGTGGGTCTCGATCTCACCGGTGACCATGTTGCGGGCCACGATGCCGCGGGCCTTCTCGTCGACGATGATCACGTCGAGCATCTCGTGGCGGGTGAACTGCTCGACGGTGCCGGCGGCCACCTGGCGCTCCATGGCCTGGTAGGCGCCGAGGAGCAGCTGCTGACCGGTCTGGCCGCGAGCGTAGAACGTACGCGAGACCTGGACGCCGCCGAAGGAGCGGTTGTCCAGCAGACCGCCGTACTCGCGGGCGAAGGGAACGCCCTGCGCCACGCACTGGTCGATGATGTTGGTCGAGACCTCGGCGAGGCGGTAGACGTTCGACTCGCGCGAGCGGTAGTCGCCGCCCTTGACGGTGTCGTAGAAGAGCCGGTAGTCGGAGTCGCCGTCGGACTTGTAGTTCTTGGAGGCGTTGATGCCGCCCTGTGCGGCGATCGAGTGCGCACGACGCGGGGAGTCCTGGTAGCAGAAGGACTTCACGTTGTAGCCGGCCTCGCCGAGCGTGGCAGCGGCAGCGCCGCCGGCCAGTCCGGTGCCGACGATGATGACGTCGAGCTTGCGTCGGTTGGCCGGGTTGACCAGACGGTTCTCGAACTTACGGGTGGTCCAGCGCTCCGCGATCGGGCCGGTCGGCGCCTTCGCGTCGACCAGCTTGTCGCCGAGCACGTAGTAACCCGCGGCGTCATCGGATTTCTGGACCGATGCCTCGTTGGTCGGGGTCAGCCCGGGAAGGTAATGAGTTCCAGCAGCCATGTGTGTCAGATGTCCTTACGAGATGACGCCGAAGACGGTGAACAGGGGGACCAGCGAGAAGCCGCCGGCGACCACGATCGCGACGACCCAGCCGGCGACGCGGGCCCTGGCACGCGACTCAGCGGTGTTGGTGAACCCGAGCGTCTGAATGGCGCTGAAGGTGCCGTGGTGCAGGTGGAAGGCGAGTGCGAGCAACGCGAGCAGGTAGATGACGACCATCCACCAGGCCTCGGGCTGGAACGCGCTCACCAGTAGCCGGTAGGGGCTCTCGGTGACGTTCGCCGCCTGTCCGCCCGGCCCCACGTTGATCTTCACGATCGTGAACTGGAGCAGGTGCCAGACGATGAAGAGGAGCAGGGCCACGCCACCCCAGCGCATGGTGCGCGAGGAGAGCGACGAGGCCTTGTTCTTCTTCACCGCGTACTTGACGGGCCGCTGGGCGTGCGCACGGATGGAGAGCGCGACGGCCGAGCCGACGTGCGCCACCAGGGAGCCCAGGAGCACCACCCTCAGAATCCAGAGGAGGCCGCCGTACGGGAGCATCGGCTCGCCGAACGTACGCAGGTGCTCGGCGTACTCGTTGTAGGCGATCTCGCCGCTGAAGGCTTTGAGATTCCCGTACATGTGCGCCAGCACAAAGAGGATGAAGACGATGCCGCTGGCCGCCATAAGGAGCTTCAGGGCGATCGTCGAGCGCGTCGACCGCGCGCCTTTGATCAGAGTCGTGGTTGCCACGGCACGCACGCTACTACCACCGACGTCCGGACCAGAACGCAGGTCAGGTGTGATCTACGCTGCTATGCGTGACCGGGTGGGGTTACTGGCTAGTATCGCCAGGCGGGGTTAGGCAAGCCTAACAGCAGGCTGGTCGAGGTTCGACCCCGAGTCGTGAGTTCGTGAGGGACCCGCCGCGGATCGCCCGCTGGACGTCGTCAGCCGGGCCAGCAGCTCGTCGACCGCGTCGGTCCACGGGCGGGTCGCGGCCAGCTCCCGGCCGCGGTCGCCGAGCAGCCGCCGCCGAGGGTCGGAGACCACCGAGGCGACCGCGTCGGCGAGCTCGCGGCTGCGGGCCGGGTTGTAGAGCAGGCCGGTCTCCAGGTGCTGGACGATCTCGGCGGCGGCACCGGCACGCGGAGCGACCACCGGGACGGCGCTGGCCGCGGCCTCGCGCAGGATGTGGCCGCATCCCTCCTCCTCGCCCGGCTGCACGAGGAGATCGAGCGAAGCCAGCGCTACGGCCATGTCGCCGGTGCCCAGCGGCCCGGTCAGCTTCGCCTGCGGGACCCGCTGCTTGAGCCAGCCACGCTGCGGCCCGTCACCCATGATCACCAACCGGATGCCGGGGACGGCGGTGAGCTCGGCCAGGCGGCGTACGCCATGGCTCTTGGCCAGGTTGCCGGCGTACCCGACCACCACCAGAGGCGAGGGGCGGGACTTCGCCTTGGACCAGCGGCGGTGCAGCCAGTCGTCACGCAGGCTGGGGGAGAAGGCGGCCGAGTCGACCCCGGGCTCCCAGACCTCTGCCTGGACCGCGATCGCCGCCAGCACCGTACGCAGCCAGGTGCTGGTGACGAAGATCTCATCCGCGTACGCGGCGACCCCGGTGTCCCAGGTGAGCGCGGCCTTGGGCGAGATCGGGGACTGCTGCACGACCATCGTGGTTGCGGCGGCCGCGGTCGGCGAGGACAGTGCCTTGCGTCCCAGGCGCCCGGGGTCGAACGCGATCACGGCGTCGGGCTCGAAGGACTCCAGGGCGCTGCGTACCTGGCGGCCGGTCTTGGCGATCGGCGAGACCCGGACGACGCGGCTGTTGCGATAGACCGCCAGACCCGGGCCGGGTGCGACGAATCGCACCTCGTGGCCGGACTCGATCATGCGGTCGGCGATGGCCTTCACCGTGGTCGTGACACCATCGATGGTAGGAAAGAAGGTTTCGGTGACCAACGCGATCTTCATAGGACCAGCGTCCTGCTCGGGGATGGCGGGAGCGCGACACGCGCGTTGATCGGGGATGAACCATCGGCGTAGTGGCAGGCTTCGGTGACCGAGCGGGCGCCGTAGCGATCGACCAGTGTGGTCGAACCCGGCGTGATTGAACCCAGTAGTGATCGACCAGTGTGATGAGGACAATCTGTGGCGGTATCCCGACGGGTCCGGACGCTTTCGGCAGCGCTCGCGGTGGCTGGCGTGGTGGGGATGTCCGGCTGTGGGCAGGCGCCCAACCAGCGGCCGACCGCTGAGCCGGTCCCGCAGCAGCCCTCGACCGCGACGCCGTCGTTCAAGATGCCGGTCGAGAAGCCCAACCTGCTGATGATCACCGTCGACGACCTCTCCTCCCTCGACATGGACTACCTGCCGAGCGTGAAGAGGCTCGTCGGCGAGAGCGGCGTGACCTTCACCGACGCGGTGGCGCCGACGCCGATCTGCGTGCCGGCCCGCGCCTCGCTCCTGTCGGGGCAGTACGCCCACAACCACGGCGCCCACACCATCCACGGCCCCGACGGCGGCTACCCGTCCTTCGACGACTCCGCGACGATCGCGACCTCGCTGCAGGAGGAGGGCTACACGACGTCGTTCACCGGCAAGTACCTCAACGAGTACGGCGAGAACGGGAGCAAGCACGACGTGCCGCCGGGGTGGGACGAGTGGCGCGCGACCGTCGACCCCTCGACGTACAACTACCGAGGCGCGAAGTTCAACGTCAACGGCCGTCTGGTGAAGCCGAAGGGCTACTCGACCACCGTCATCACCAAGCAGGCGCAGGCCTCCCTGAAGGACGCCAAGAAGCGGGCCGGATTATCGGGGCAGGTCGAGTCGCCGGGTTCCCAACCGTCGAACCAGCCGTCGAACCAGCCGTCGAACCAGCAGGCGAAGCCGTGGTTCCAGTGGGTCAACTACGTGGCCCCGCACCTCGGCGGTCCGACGGAGAAGGGCGACCCCAAGCAGCGCTTCCCCGGCACCAAGGGCGCGATCGGCGTCCCCGTCCCGGACAGGCAGGACCGGGACGCGTACGCCGACAAACCGATCCCGCCTCAGCCCAACCTGTTCCCGAAGAACCGTGAGGGGTTCCCGAAGGGCTCGCCGTCGCGCAAGAAGCCGACCCAGGTCGAGAAGGACGCCTATCGGCTCTCCTACCAGCGGCGGATCGAGTCGGCGCGCAGCCTGGACCGCAACATCGCGTCCATGCTCGAGGGACTGAAGAAGAGTGGCGAGCTGGCGCGGACGCTGGTCGTCTTCACCTCGGACAACGGCTTCTCGAGCGGCTATCACAACTTCAACGGCAAGCTCTGGTACTACCAGGAGACCCTCGGGATCCCGGTCCTGATGAGCGGTCCCGGCGTGCCCAAGGGGCGTGAGGTCGGCACCCCGATCACGAACCCCGACATCGCCACGACCCTGCTCGCGGCGGCCGGCGCCTCCGACCCGCATGAGCCCGACGGCGTCGACATCCTGCCGTGGCTGAGCGCGCCCGAGCAGACCCGAGTCGTTCCCATCGAGGCGTGGCCGACCTCCGACGGGACCTCCCGGCTCTGGTCCGGGGTGCGCGTGGGGCGCTGGACCTACGTCGAGCTGAACACCGGCGGGGTCGAGCTCTACGACCGCAGGTCGGATCCCTACGAGATGAACAACCTCGCCGACGACCCGGCCCACGCCAGGACCCGCGCGCGCCTCGCGGAGCTGACCGACAAGTATCGCGAGTGCGCCGGCGAGACCTGCCCCAAGAGGATGTACGCCGCCAACCGGCCGCTCGACCTGGCTGGTCTCTAGCCGGGTCGTCCCCGGCGAGGCCCGGCCCGGTGGGACCGGTCTCGGTCATCGGGCGGGCTCGACAACCTCGTCCACTCGGGCGTTAAAGTAGACTAAATAACTCATATTACTTGGGAGTGTTTGGTCATGGCGGTCGGCGACCTGTTCACCCGTCGCAAGCGGGCTGCCGTGGCGACGGCTGCGATGAGCGTCCTCGCCGTGACCGGCCTGGTCCACGAGCCGGCCGCCGTGGCGGCCACCCCGTCGCGTACGCCTGCCTTCGAGCGGCCCGTGGAGAAGCCGAACCTGTTGATGGTCACGGTCGACGACCTCTCCTACCTCGACATGGACTATCTCCCGCAGGTGCGGAAGCTGGTCGAGCGGACCGGCGTCTCCTTCTCCGACGCGGTCGCGCCGACGCCGATCTGCGTGCCGGCCCGCGCCTCGCTGCTGACCGGGCAGTACGCCCACAACCACGGCGCGCGCACGATCGAGGGGCCGCACGGGGGCTATGCCGCGTTCGACGACTCCTCGACGCTGGCCACCTCGCTGCAGGACGCGGGCTACTCGACCGTCCTGGCGGGGAAGTACCTCAACGGCTACGGCGAGGGGGACACGCGCGGTGACGTCCCGCCCGGCTGGGACCAGTGGCGCGCGACGGTCGACCCCTCGACGTACAACTTCCGCTCGCCGAAGTTCAACGTCAACGGCGAGGTGATCAAGTCGAAGGGCTACTCCTCGAACGTCATCACCGAGCACGCGCAGGCGGGGATCGCGGCCGAGCGGGCCTCCGGGAAGCCCTGGTTCACCTGGGTCAACTACGTGGCGCCGCACCACGGGGCGCCGAGCGGGCCCGACGACCCGAAGAAGCTCTACCCGGGCACCGATGCGGCGCTCTCGGTGACAGTGCCCGAAGGGCGGGACCGCGGTTTCTACGGCAACGTGCCGATCCCTGAGCGGCCCAACCTCTTTCCGGGCGACGTCTCGGGCTATGCGAAGGGGTCGCCCGCGCGAGGGAGGTCCAGCGACCTTAAGAAGAAGGCGCTGCGGATCGCCTACCAGCGGCGGATCGAGGCCGTACGCGGCCTGGACCGCAACATCGCCTCGCTGCTCGGATCGCTCAAGAAGAGCGGCGAGCTGAAGAAGACGCTGGTCGTCTTCACCTCCGACAACGGCTACTCGGCCGGCTACCACAACCTCAACGGCAAGCTGTGGCACTACGACGAGTCGCTGCGGATCCCGGTGCTGATGAGCGGGCCGGGCGTGCCGCGCGGTCGGACGGTCCGGACGCCGGTCACCAACCCTGACATCGGCGCCACCCTGCTGGCCGCCGCCGGTGCTCGGCCGCCGCGACCGCTCGACGGGATCGACATCATGCCGTGGCTGCGCGCACCGGAGCAGGTGCGCCCGATCCCGGTCGGCGGCTGGCGGGTCACCGACGGCAACCGCAGGCTGTGGTCCGGCATCCGGGTCGGCCCTTGGACCTACGCCCGCCTGCACACCGGCCAGGTCGAGGTCTACGACCGCTCCTCGGACCCCTATGAGCAGCGCAACCTCGCCCGTGAACCGGCCTTCGCCGACACCGTCAAGGCCCTCACGGTGCTGTCCGATCGCTATCAGGACTGTGCCGCGTCGACCTGTCCCAAGGACCTGTACGCCGCGGGCGCCGAGATCAACCTGGACGGTCTGTGATGCGTGTCGGCGACGCCGACCGTGAAGCCGCGCGCATCCGGCTCGTCGAGGCGTACGCCGCCGGGCGGCTCGACGCGCCCGAGCTGGAGTCGCGTGCCGCAGAAGTGTGGGACGCGGTCAGGTCCGCCGCCCTCGCCGAGGTGGTCGACGACCTGGGCGAGGATCCAGTCCCGCCCGGCGCGGCGGGATACCGCCTCGTACGAGATCTTCTGGTGTTCCTGATCTGCGGCGCGGTCGCCATTGTGGTCTGGCACCTCACCGGCCGCGGATTCTTCTGGCCGATCTGGGTGATCGTCTATCTGGGCCTGCCGCTCCTGCGATTTCTGAACCCCAGGAGTGGCAGTCACACCTGATGTGATTGTCGCTCCTAGGGTCTGGTGCCAGGACGTGGGATAACTGAGGGATGGGGGTCTTGGGCCAGGGCGATGACGAGGACGAGTGGGAGCGCGAGCGTGTGCGGCTGCAGTTGGAGAGTCAGCGGCGCATGCAGGATGGGATTCTCACGCATGCTCAGCTGACCGCCGCTGGGGTGACCCGTGCGGATCTGGCGAGGATGCAGCGGCGCATGGAGCTGCGGCGGGTGCAACCCCGGGTGTACGTCGATCACACCGGACCGCTCAGCTGGCACCAGCGGGCCTGGGCTGCGGTGCTCTATGCCGCTCCCGCCTACCTGTGTGGTCCGAGCGCGGAACCACCGCGGAGCGAGCAGCTTGCGCGGCCGGGGTTCATACCTGACCCGATTCATGTCGCGATCGACCAGACCCGCCGGGTCAACGCGCAGTCGGGCATCGTGATCCATCGGCTCACGAACCTCGAGACTCATGCCTACGGCGGCACGCCACCGCGGTTGAGGCTCGAGGACAACGCGCTGGCGCTGGCGCACGAGGCGCGCACGGAGATCGACGCGGTGGCGAGCCTTGCTCAGGTTGCCGGGCGCTCGTACGTCACCCCTGGCTCGCTGCGCGCGGCACTCGGGCGCTTCCCGTCACTGCGCCGCCGTGCCTGGATCGCAAAGATCATCGACGATCTGGAGTCCGGCACTCACTCGGTCCTCGAGCACGGCTATCTCGTCAAGGTCGAGCGCGCCCACGGCCTGCCGTCGGCCGACCGGCAGGTTCAGCGCACGACGCCGAGCGGCAGCCAGTTCCGGGATGTCGCGTACGAGGCGTACGGGCTCGTGGTCGAGCTCGACGGCGCGCTCGGACATGACACCTGGCGTGATCAGGCCCGCGACGCCGACCGTGCCCTGGACGACCTCGCGGCGACTGGTGCAGTCACGGCTCGTCTCCGCTGGCACCAGGTCTTCGACGGGCCCTGCCGAACCGCGCTCTCCCTCGCTCGCATCCTGAAGGCCCGCGGCTGGATGGGATACCCAGAGCCGTGCTCGGAACCCTGCCTGGTCGGAGACACACCCTAGGAGTGCCAAGCACGCCTGGTGTGCCTCGCGCTCCTAGGGTTCGCTTGACGAGGGTCGCGGACGTCGTCGGCAGGAGGGCGCACCTTCGCGGGCGAAAGACTGGAGGCGACGTACGTCTGGCGTCTCGGTTAATGGTCGCAAACCTCACACTCTGTGGCTGTCATCACCTGGGGGCCTTATCGTTGCGCGCATGAACGACGCCGTTCGCGCCGCCGTGCCTCTCAGTCAGCCGGCGGACGCCCATTCCCAGGAACAGTGGGAGGCGGCGACCGCTGCCGTCCTCCGCAAGACCGGTCGGTTGACGTCTGACGACGCCGACTCGGCAGTCTGGGACAAGCTGACCCGCACATCCCTCGACGGACTTCGGATCGCCCCCCTCGGGCTGCCGGGTGAGTCCTACGCCGACGTGCCACGCCCGACGCGTTCGGGGGCGTGGGACATCCGGTCGCTCGTCTCCGGTCTCGCCGGGGTGGACGCGAAGGCGGCCAACGAGGCCGCACTGGTCGACCTCGACGGCGGGGTCTCCTCGCTGTGGGTGGCCGCCGATGAGTCGACCGACCTCGCGGTCCTGCTCGACAAGGTGCTCCTCGACCTCGCACCGATCGTGCTCGACGCACCCATCGGAGCGGTCAAGGTCGCCCAGAACCTGCTCGCGCTGATCGCCGAGCGGGGCACCGGCCTGCACGCCGCGACCAACCTCGGAGCCGACCCGATGGGAGCGCTGCTGCGCGACCTGCCCCTGGCGCCCGACGAGGCGTTCGCCGAGCTTGTCGATCTCGCCCGACTCGCCGAGGGGATCGGGGTGCGGGCGATCGTTGTCGATGCCACGGCTGCGCATGATCTAGGCGCGTCCGACGTGCAGGAGCTCGGCTGGTCGATCGCGGTCGGCGTCGCCTACCTGCGCGCGCTGACCGAGGCCGGGTTCTCGCCCGCCGTGGCTGCCGCGCTGATCGAGTTCCGCTACTCAGCGACCGACGAGCAGTTCCCCACGATCGCCAAGCTCCGGGCCGCCCGGCAGCTTTGGGACCGGGTTCTCGAGGTCTCCGGGGTCTCGACAGGCTCGACCACCGAGGGAATGCGGATCCACGCGGTGAGCTCGCGGCCGATGCTGTCGAAGTACGACCCCTACGTGAACATGCTCCGCGGCACCGTCGCCGCCTTCGCCGCCGGTGTCGGTGGGGCGGACGCGGTCACCGTGCTGCCCTTCGACTCCGCCAACGGCGTGCCGGACGCGATCGGGCGCCGGATCGCCCGCAATGTTTCCCACCTGCTGATCGACGAGTCACATGTCGCGGCCGTCGCTGACCCCGCCGGGGGCTCGTTCGCGGTCGAGAGCCTGACCGCCGACATGGCTGCCGCCGGATGGGACGCCTTCGTCCAGATCGAGGCGGAGTGGGAGGAAGGGCGTGACTTCTCGCCCTTCCGCGACCGGATCGCCGCGGTCTCCGCCGAGCGTGAGAAGGCGATCGCGCGGCGCAAGCGGCCGATCACCGGACTCACCGAGTTCCCCAACCTCGCCGAGACGCTGCCCGAGCGGCCGGTCGACCCGCTGAGCGAGCGGGTGGTCCGCTACGGCGCCTCCTTCGAGGCGCTGCGCGACACGCCCGCGTCCGCGAAGGTCTTCCTCGCCACCCTCGGCACGGTCGCCCAGCACACCGCGCGAGCGACCTTCGCGACCAACCTGCTCGCGGCGGGCGGCATCGGCGTCGAGATCGCCGGGCCGACAACCGAGGCCGAGGACCTGGCCGGGAAGTATCGTGCACTTTCTCGGGGGCATGCCGGAGCGCCGCCGGTCGTCTGCCTGGCCGGGTCGGACAAGGCGTACGCCGAATGGGGTGACGCCGCGATCGCGGCCCTCCGGGAAGCCGGGGCCACGCACGTGATCATCGCCGGGAGACCCGACGCCGTCGACGCCGAGGTGGACGACGCCGCATCGATGGGTGTCGACGCGCTCGCCTTCCTGACCGCCACGAGGGAGAAGCTCTCATGACCATCCCCAGTTCCTTCAAGGCCGTTCCGTTCAAGGTCGGTCCGCTGAATGGCGAGAACCCGGCTGCGCCGGGGGTCTCGACAGGCTCGACCACCGGGGAGGGGGTCTCGACAGGCTCGACCACCGGGAACGGCTCGACGAACGGGGAGGGTTGGCTGAGCCCGGAGGGCATCGAGATCCAGCCGTCGTACGGGCCTGCGGACATCGACGGCCTCGACGCGCTCGACACCTTCCCGGGCCTGAGCCCGTTCCTGCGTGGGCCCTACCCGACGATGTACACGACCCAGCCGTGGACGATCCGGCAGTACGCCGGGTTCTCGACCGCGGAGGAGTCCAACGCGTTCTACCGCCGCAACCTGGCGGCCGGTCAGAAGGGGCTCTCGGTCGCCTTCGACCTGGCCACCCACCGTGGCTACGACTCCGACCACCCGCGGGTGCGCGGTGACGTCGGTATGGCGGGCGTCGCGATCGACTCGATCTACGACACGCGCACGCTCTTCGACGGCATCCCGCTCGACGAGATGTCGGTCTCGATGACGATGAACGGCGCGGTGCTGCCCGTGCTGGCGCTCTACATCGCCGCAGCCGAGGAGCAGGGGGTGAAGCCGGAGCAGCTCGCGGGGACCATCCAGAACGACATCCTCAAGGAGTTCATGGTCCGCAACACCTACATCTACCCGCCCGCTGCGTCGATGCGGATCATCGGCGACATCTTCTCCTACACCGCTGCGAAGATGCCCCGGTTCAACTCGATCTCGATCTCCGGCTATCACATGCAGGAGGCCGGTGCGACCGCTGATCTCGAGCTCGCCTACACGCTGGCCGACGGTGTCGAATACCTCCGCACCGGTCTCGCGGCCGGGCTCGACGTGGACGCCTTCGCGCCGCGGCTCAGCTTCTTCTGGGCGATCGGGATGAACTTCTTCATGGAGGTCGCCAAGATGCGCGCGGCCCGCGCGCTGTGGTCCCGCCTGGTCTCTCAGTTCGACCCGAAGAACCCGAAGTCGCTGTCCCTGCGGACCCACTCGCAGACGAGCGGCTGGTCGCTGACCGCCCAGGACGTCTACAACAACGTCGGCCGCACCGCGATCGAGGCGATGGCCGCGACCCAGGGTCACACCCAGTCCCTGCACACGAACGCTCTCGACGAGGCCATCGCGCTGCCGACCGACTTCTCGGCCCGTATCGCCCGCAACACCCAGCTGCTCCTGCAGCAGGAGAGCGGCACGACCGAGATCATCGACCCGTGGGGCGGCTCCTACTACGTCGAGAAGCTCACCCACGACCTCGCCGAGCGCGCCTGGGCCCACATCCAGGAGGCCGAGGCAGCCGGCGGGATGGCCAAGGCGATCGAGCAGGGCATCCCGAAGATGCGCATCGAGGAGGCCGCCGCCCGCACCCAGGCGCGCCTCGACTCCGGCTCCCAGAAGCTGATCGGCGTCAACACCTTCCGGCAGGCCTCCGAGGACCCGCTCGACCTGCTCAGGGTCGACAACGACCAGGTCTACAAGCAGCAGATCGCCAAGCTCGAGCGGTTGCGCGCGGAGCGCGACGACGAGGACGTACGTCGCACCCTGGAGGCCATCACGAACGCGGCCGGGTCGACGAGCAAGCCCAGCGGCACGGGCAACCTGGACGGCAACCTGCTCAAGCTGGCCGTGGACGCGGCCCGTGCCAAGGCGACCGTCGGTGAGATCTCCGAGGCGATGGAGAAGGCATGGGGACGGCACCAGGCCGTGATCCGTACGATCTCGGGTGTATACCGGGATGAGGCGACGACATCGGGTGACTCGAAGGTGACCGACGTGTTGAAGGCGACCAAGGAGTTCGAGGAGGCCGAGGGGCGCCGCCCGCGCATCCTCGTCGCGAAGATGGGCCAGGACGGTCACGACCGTGGCCAGAAGGTCGTGGTCTCGGCCTTCGCCGACCTCGGCTTCGACGTCGACGTGGGCCCGCTCTTCTCCACCCCGGAGGAGGTCGCGCAGCAGGCGGTCGACGCCGACGTACACATCGTCGGGGTCTCCTCGCTGGCCGCCGGTCACCTCACGCTGCTCCCCGCGCTCAAGGCGGCGCTGGAGGAGCAGGGTCGGCCCGACATCATGATCGTCATCGGCGGGGTCATCCCGCCGGACGACGTGGCCACGCTCGAGCAGATGGGTGCGGCCGCGGTCTTCCTGCCGGGCACCGTCATCGCCGACTCGGCCATCGACCTCCTCGGCCGCCTGCGGGAGCAGCTCGACCACTGATCGCCCCCAAGCCCCCGCCGAGTCGGCTCGTCCTGACCCGAAACCTGGTCGAG
>NZ_JBOHDN010000277.1:0-8492 GCF_050699375.1 Nocardioides sp.
CCGGCCCACTCCAGGATGCGGGCGGTGGCGAGATCGCGCTCGTCGGCGACTAGCCCGGCCACGTTGGCGCCGTGGTTCATGCCCGGCGCGGTGAAGACGTAGGAGTCCTCGGTCCTGGCGCCCGGGCGGAAGCGCTCGGCACCCCACGGGTCGGCCTCGCCGTAGACGAAGAGCATCTGGTTGGCGTGATTGCGCACCCACGAGTCCACGTCGCGCATCACGGAGGGGTCGAACCTCATCTTGATGTCACGCGGGACGAAGCTGCGGGGCGGCTGGTAGCCGTAGCGGATCAGGTCGTCCTCGATGTGCGGGAAGCCGATCGTCGGGGCGCCCATCTCGGTGCCGGCCTGGTAGTAGTACGGCGTGTAGGGGCTCAAGCCCTGGTCGGTGTAGAAGCTGAAGCCCGAGTAGTAGTCGATCGCGTCCCAGAGCTCCTGGTCGGTGGCGGCGGGCGCGTCGGCCGGGATGTTCGAGCACTCGGCCGTGCCGGCGTACTGCCAGAAGGCCCAGACGAAGTCGAGCACGACCATCTCGTACGCGGAGTCCAGGCTGCCCACGGTCTCGAAGGTGTATCCCTCGGAGGCGGCGAGATCGGCGTAGGTCTTCTTCAGCGCCTCGCGGCGTACGAGCGCCTCTCGCTGGACGCCGTTGAGACGGTCACGGCAGTCCTCGGTGCCGACGCTCGCGAAGAAGTCGTCGTAGGCGGAGTCCTCGCGGTTGACCACGTCGTTCGGCGCCACGTAAGCCACGACGCCGTCCATGTCACGCGGGTAGAAACGCTCGAAGTACGTCGCGGTCATGCCGCCCTTGGAACCGCCGGTCGAGAGCCACTTGGCGCCATAGATCGGCTCCAGCGCCTTGAAGATGGCGTGCTGGTCGCTGGCACCCTGCCAGATGTCGAGGTCGTCCCAGTCGGCCGGATCTGGTCGCGACGGGGTGAAGAACCGGTATTCCATCGAGACCTGGTTGCCGTCGATGATCCGGGTCGGCTCGCTGCGGCCCGGGTTGGTCGAGACGCCGTAGCCGCTGGTCTGGAAGACCGTCGGGCGGGCGGTGTCCTTGTGCAGAACCGTGAACCGCTGCTGGAACGTGGCACCGTGCGGCTCGCGGTGGTCGACCGCCTGGGTGAAGTTGAGGACGAAGTAGCGATAGCCCTCGACCGGCTTCTCCTCGATAAGGCTGACGCCCTCGATGGCCAGGAGGCGGTCGAGGATGTCCTCCTCGGCCGCGTTCGCGGGGTTGGCGGGGGTCGCGACAAGCAGCGAAACCAGCCCGATGGTCACCAGAATCCGTCCGATCAGCGCACGCATGCCCGGCAACCTATCCGGTCTACGACGTCACCGCCGCCGTTTATTCATTTGGGTGCCAATGAGAGGCCCATTCGTCCAGCGGCTCGAGCCTGCCGAGAAGGTCGCGACCGATCTTGCTCAGGCGATACCCGTCCCCGGGGTGCTCTACGACGCCAGCCGCGGTCAGCTCGCGCAAGCGCGCGGAGAGCACGCTCGAGGACACTCCCCCACACCTGGCCTGCAGATCACGGAACGTCGGTGCGGCCGCCTCGTCGCGGAGCTCCCAGATCACTCGCAGGGTCCAGCGACGGCCCAGCAGATCGAGCAGGGCCATGATCGGCCGACCGGTGGTGGATCCGCGAACCGGCTTCCCGGGGAGTGGCGTGGTCATCGATTGCGCTTTTGTTTTCGAAGCATGCGGGCTATCTTGCCAGACATGCCTCTGAATTCGAAGCACCCACGGGTGGAACCGCTCGAACCCCCGTACGACGAGGAGACCGCTGCCGCCCTGGACATGCTCGGACCGCCGATCCAGCTCTTCCGAGTCTTCGCCCGGCGTCCGGATCTTGCTCGTGGGATCTCCGGCTGGGGGTCCTACTACCTCTCTCGTCGCGCGGCGATGACGCTGCGTCACCGGGAGATCGTGATCCTGCGTACGACTGCGTTGTGCGGTGCCGACTACGAGTGGGGCATCCACGTGGCGACGTTCGCCGCGAAGGCCGACCTCGACGCGGCTCAGCTCCGTTCGCTGGGCGCCGGTACGGAGAACGACCCCTGCTGGGGCGAGCCGTCCGATGCCGCCGTGGTCGCCGCCGTGGACGCGCTGCACCACAACAACGAGCTGGACGACGCAACATGGGCTCGGCTGGTCGACGCCGTCGGCACGGACGCGGCACTCGAGATCACTCTGCTCGCCGGCTGGTACCACGCGATCTCGTACGCCGTCCGCACTCTGCGCCTTCCGCTCGAACCCGGCACTGAGGCCATCCCCCGGTGACCACCTGACGACGCGTGACTCGCGGAGATCGGCACCCGGGAAGCATTTGATGTCGGATGGCCTTCTAGCCCGCAGAGACCGCATCGAGGAGGCGCTTCACATGACGTTCGATCCGCACGAGCTGCTCGCCACCACCCGCCACGGGATCCTGGCCACTATCAAGGCCAGTGGGCTGCCGCAGCTCTCACCGGTGTGGCAGTACTACGACCGCGAGCGCGGCGAGGTCCTGATCTCCACACGCGAGGGGCTGGTGAAGACCAAGAACCTCCGCCGCGACGCGCGCGCGGCGATCGAGGTCGATGCCCCTGGCGGGCGGTCCTGGGCAACGGCCGAGGGCACGGTCACACTGACCGGCCCCGGCACCTCTACCGACGGCCCGGAGGTCGACGCGCTCGTCGACTACTACCGACGTGGCGCCGGCGAGCACCCCGACTGGGACGAGTACCGCGAGGTGATGGTCAAAGACCGACGGGTGCTCATCACCATCGCGGTCGCGAAGGTCTACGGGGCTGACCTGGGCTGATCCGGCCGACCGAGCCCGGCCGAGCGCTCCTCGCTCGGCCGGTCAGGTGATAGCGATTCCGCTGGAGGCTACCTCCGCGGGTTGAACAGCGTGCCGAACCCGGATGCACCGAGTCCACACAACGCGATGACGACTCCGGCGATCACGTTGGACACGATCATGCCCGTAGTGGTCTCGACGCCGTTCATGAGCCACGGTGCGACGACAGTCCACACTCCCATCAGCGGGACGGTCCACGCGAGACCGTGCGTACGCCCGAACGCTGACGCGAACCCGAGCGCCAGCAGGGCAACCGCGAGACCGATGATCAGGTTGCTGACCATCAGCGGCGATGCCGTGGTGTTGAAGCCCACGATCCATGGCGAGATCGCCAGGTAGAGGCCGGCCATCATCGTGACACCGTCAACGACCTGAGCGGTGGCAGACGACCCGGTCAGATCAAACCGGTCCCGGAGGGCCGCGATGTCTGGATGTTCCTGGATAGCCAAGTTTTCAGTCGACATTTGTTAGTTCACCTCCCTTGCCCAAATGCCAGAGGCAACGACTGTCTCCAGCCCACATTCTAGGCCCGCAACGGCGGAATGAACCCTGGCAAGATGGGCCGTTATGGACGTGAAGTCGCTGGAGGCCTACTGCCTCTCCAAGCCCGGTGCCTGGCCGGACAACCCCTGGGAGCACGAGCATCCGGTGATCAAGGTCGGACCGGGTGAGCGCGGGAAGATCTTCGCGTTCCTCGGGGGCGCCAAGGTGGGGTTGAAGTGCGGGCCATCGCGGGAGGTCGCCGACGAGTGGTTGCTGCGCTATCCCGACGAGGTGACGGTGACCGGATACATCGGGCGATCGGGGTGGAACGACCTGTCCTGGGGCGGCGCCATCCCGGACGAGGAGATCCTGGAGGCGGTCGACGAGTCGTACGTGACGATCGTCTCGAAGCTCCCCAAGAAGCTTCGCCCGGAGGGCTGGGAAGCCTGATCTGGTGCGGTGCCACAGGCGTCCGGGCTTGAACGAGGCCGAATGGTGAGGAATGGTGGAGCGGGTACTCCGAACCCAACCATGGAAGATCTCGACATGCTTCAGCTGACCGAGAACGCCACGACAATCGTTCGATCCATTGCAGAGCAGTCCGACGGCGCCGGCCTCCGGCTCGCCTCGGGTGCGGAACCCGACGGTGCTTTGAGCGCCGCTCTTGTCCCGACCGCAGAGGCCGAGGACCAGGTCATCGAGCAGGAGGGCGCGCGGGTCTTCCTCGACCAGGGCGCCGCCGCCGAGCTCGACGACAAGGTGCTCGACGCCGGGATGGACGACACCGGAAACGTACAGTTCGGGATCTCTTTGCAGGCCTGATCCCCGATTCGCCGGGGCGTGCCGCAGTCGCGGTGCGCCCCGGCGTCTCTCATTTTGTGCCTGCGGCGGTCCGAGCGCGCGCGTAGTGTCGCCGACATGAGCACCGCCGGCGTACCTGCCTGGGTCCATCTCTTCCTCGACGTGCCACGGGCACGGTGGCAGGAAGCGGTGGGGTTCTGGTCCGCGGCGACCGGGTGGGCGACGTCGCCGTCCCGAGGTGAGGATGGCCAGTTCGTCACGCTGGTGCCCCAGGAGGGCGACCCCTGGCTGAAGATGCAGGCCCTCGACGGAACCGAGCCCAGGATCCATCTCGACCTCGACGCCGGTGACCGCGAGGCGGCACTCGAGCGCTCGGTGTCGCTCGGTGCGAGCCCGGCGTGGACGTACGAGGACGTGCCGGTCATGCGCTCCCCCGGCGGCCTGCTCTTCTGCCACACGCTCACCGAGGGTCCCGCGACGGGGTTCGCTCGCACGGATCACGACCGCGTGCTCGACCAGGTGTGCATCGACGTCCCTCCGTCGCGCTGGGAGCAGGAGATCGGCTTCTGGGCGTCGATCACCGGGCGGACTCTCGAAGAGGCCAGGACTCCGGACTTCGTACGTCTCGCTGACCCCGATCCTCATGGCGGACTGCGCATCCTTCTGCAACGTCTCGCGGACGACGAGGGCGAGGTTCGGGCACATCCCGACTTCGCGGTCGCCAACCGTGCCTCTGAGACCTGTCGCCAGGTCTCGCTCGGCGCGGAGACGGTCGGCGTCTTCGAGTGGTGGACCGTGATGCGCGCGCCGTACGGGCAGGTCTACTGCCTCACCGACCGCGACCCGTCGACAGGACGCGTGTCGTGACCCGCGCACCGCAGGAAGTCACCCGCTACCCCGCCGGTCACGGCTTGGCCGGCCTGGCGCTCGGCACGGCGCTGGTCGTGCTGGCCCTCGTCGCCGGCCTGAACTTCACCTTCGCTGCAGCCGTCATGCCCAACCTGGCCGGCGCCGACGACCGTACGTTCGTGGAGATCACCCAGCGTTTCAACACGAACCCGGTCTTTCCGCTCAGCTTCACCCTTGCGTTGATGCTCATGCTGTTGACCGTCATCCTGCAGGCGGTCTTCGTCCGCGGGCCGGCGATGCGATGGGCCATCGCCGCACTGGTGCTCTACGGGGTCGTCCTGGCCATCACCGGCGGTCTCCACATCCCGCTCAACTACGCCATCGACCAGGCCGGTGACCCTGACCGCATCAAGGACCTCGCCCGTGTCCGCAGCGACTTCGAGTCGCCGTGGGTCGTCGGCAACCTGGTGCGCACTCTGTTCTGCACGGCCGCCGTCGCCGCCCTTGCCCGCGCACTCGTCCTGCACGGCCGCCAATCTATGCGTCGAGCTCACCCGTGACGACCACCCTGGTGGACTGGTGAGCATGCCCGACCCGGAGGCTGTCGCCATGGCTCGGCGGCAGTACGACGCCTACGCAGCCGACTACGACAGGGAGACGGGCTGGTACGAACGGATCATGCTCGGCGACGGCAGAGCCTGGGTCGGTCGTCAGGCTCGCGGTTCGGTGCTGGAGGTTGCCGTCGGGACCGGCCGCAACCTGCCCTACTACCCGCCGAGCACCAACAGGCTGGTTGGTGTCGATCTCAGCACGGGGATGCTTGCCCTGGCCCGCCGCCGGATCCGCGAGCTGGCGATCCGAGCGGAGCTCGTGCAGGGCGACGCGCAGGAGCTGCCGTTCGGCGACGACGCGTTCGACACCGTGGTGTGCACGCTCGGGCTGAGCAGCATTCCGGATGACCGGGCTGCGGTCGGCGAGATGCATCGCGTCCTGCGCCGGGGCGGCCAACTGGTCCTTCTCGGGCACGTCGCCAGCCCGCATCGGGCCGTGAGATCACTCCAGCACGCGATCGAAGTCGTTGCAGCGAACCACCAGCGGCCAACCGACTCCCAGACCCGAGACGTCCTCCCTCTGCTGCAGGAGGCACGGTTCACCATCTCGAACCACCGCCGCAGCCGTGCTGGCATCATCGAGCGACTGATTGCCACCAAGCCGTGATCGCGCAGAGGTCGCTCGTGCCTCCCGCGGGGTCGATTTCGCCGGCCTGCGATCTGAAAGGCTGAGAAGTCACCGCCCAGCCTGAAGATGCGCTGAAGGTGGGCGTCCGAGCGGTGATCGCGGGCGCTGCCTGTGGCACGCTGGCGAGGTGAACGAGGTTTGGTACGTCGTCGGGCTGGCCGCGGTCTCCGCGGTCGTGCTGGCGCTCGGGGTGTGGTTCGTGCGGCGCGAGATCCGCGACGGGATCTCGTCGGCGCCGGTGCTGTGGGCGGGCTACGCGGTGGTGGCCGCGTTCGTCGTCCTCGGCGCCCTGCGCGCGTCCTGGGTGGTGCTCTCATGAAGTCCCGCGCCGCCGTCCTCGGGTGGGTCGGTCTCGCCGGGCGCCTCTACCTCGGCTTCGTGTTCCTCGCCGCCGGGCTCGCCAAGCTGCCCGAGCCGGCGATCACCGAGCAGGCGGTGCGCGGCTACCAGCTGCTGCCGTGGCAGCTGGCCCCTGCGTACGCCATCGCGATGCCGATCGCGGAGATCGTGCTCGGCGCGATGCTCATTCTCGGGCTGTTCACCCGGACGGCCGCCGTCGCGATCGCGCTCGGCCTGTGCTCGTTCATCGTCGGGATCACCGCGGCCTGGGCGCGTGGGCTCAACATCGACTGCGGCTGCTTCGGCGGTGGCGGCGCCTCGGCCGACCCCAGCTATCTCGCCGACACCTTCCGCGACCTGGGCTGGCTCGCGATCGCGGTCTATCTGATCGTCGTACGCCGCACCAAGCTCGCACTCGACGATCTGCTGTTCCGGCGGGGGTCGGCGGCGGATCTCGAGGACTACAGCGAGAGCTCGAAGAAGACCGAGTTGGGGTCGAGCACGTAGCTGCCGAACGGCGGGCACTCGCTGAAGCCGTTGCGCGAATAGAGACGCCGGGCCGGCGCGTGGAAGTCGTCGCTGCCGGTCTCCAGGAGGATCCGTCGGCCCTCGGCCTCGCGGGACTGCGCGATCAGGTGGCGCAGGAGTGCGGTCGCGACGCCGCGGCCACGGGCAGCGACCGTGGTGCGCATCGACTTCAGCTCGAGGTCGCCCTCGCCCAGTGACTTGAGGGCACCGCAGCCGACGAGCTCGGTGTCGTCCCAGGCGGACCAGAACGCGATCCCGGGCACCTTCAGCGCCCCGACATCGAGTGCGTGCACCGATTCGGCCGGGCTCGCGGCGTACATGTCCTCGAGATGCTCCTCCAGGAGCCGGATCACCTCGGGCCGGGTCAGGTCGTCGAGCTCGAAACGCAATGGCACGGAGAGAGATTATCCGGCCCTCCCCTGTCGTGGCGGGTCGGGTGAGGGTGCGCTCGTGCAGTATCGCCGGCTGCGACAATCGTGTGCGATAGTGCGCCGAACTAATGATCGGAGCGAACGTCGCGACGGCACGCCGGTCGGGGTCGGTCGAGCCATCGTTCGGCCCGCTCCCCTAACATCTGCGCATGCCCTCTCGTACGCTTCCGGCCGCTGCCGTCGCCGCCCTGCTCCTCACGCTCTCCGCCTGTGGGTCGGGCTCTGATGACTCCGGCGCCAAGGACGAGAGCGAGGGCCCGAAGTCGAGCGAGTCGAGCGACTGGAAGTCGATCGTCAAGCCGGGCAAGGCCAGCTGCGACTACGCCGAGGACCCGATGGGCGCCGCCAAGGAGGTGGACGCGCCGGAGGAGACCGCGCAGTACACCGGCAAGGTCCCCGCCACCATCAACACCTCCGTCGGCGAGCTCGGGATCACCCTCGACGCCGACAAGGCGCCCTGCACCGTCAACTCGTTCCTCTCGCTGGCCTCGCAGGACTACTACGACGGCACCAGCTGCCACCGCCTCGGCAACAACCCCGGTTTCGCGCTGCTGCAGTGCGGTGACCCGACCGGCGAGGGCACCGGCGGCCCGGGCTACACCATCCCCGACGAGTTCGAGGAGAGCGACACCTTCCCCGCCGGCACCCTCGCCATGGCCAACACCGGCCAGCCCAACTCCGGCGGCAGCCAGTTCTTCATGGTCTTCGGCGACACAGAGCTCCCGCCGGCGTACACCGTGTTCGGCACCCTCGACGACGCCGCCATCAAGGCCCTCACCGAGGTCGGCGAGGCCGGCGTTGCCGAACCCGGCCCTGACGGCACCGGCCTCCCCAAGACCGCTGTCGACTTCGAGACCATCTCCGTCGGCTGACCCCCTCTGGGCCGAGAAGTCACCTCTGCAGGCCGAGAAGTCACCCCAACGGCCGAGAAGTCAGTTCTGCAGGCCGAGTTGGCACTGCGCTGCCCTCTCGAC
>NZ_JBOHDN010000278.1:0-10235 GCF_050699375.1 Nocardioides sp.
GTGGTCGGCGGGGGCGGCGGCTGGCACTCGTTGAGATCCGGACGGACCTCACAGATGTCCACGCCGGCACCCGGCGGGCGGTTGGGCCCGCAGGCGCTCGGGTCGAGCTCGCAGGTCGGGGTGCTCCCGGACGGGACGTTGCCCGCCGGGATGAAGGTCACGCCGGTGTTGGCGGCCGGGACGATGTCGTCCTCGTCAGCCTCTTCGTCGGCCGACTCCGACTCGGACGGCTTGTCGTCGGGTTCGAGTGTGTCCTGTTCACTGGGGAGCGTGGACTCCCCGGTTGACGGGTCTTTCTTCGGCGAGCTCTCCGGGTCACTGTTGACAGTGCAGGAGAACAGGACGAGAAGCAGGATCAAGATGATCGCGCCTATGACGATCCCGCCGATTGTGCGGTTTCGCGCAGTGGTTTCCATACCGAGGGTGTCCCTCCCAAGAATCAACGCTTAAAGGGGCGGCACCGACGGAACGATGCACGTCGTCCACCCAAGGCGGCATTGAATCGCTTTACCTATGATCCGCACAACGACATAAGCGCGAGTTGGCTATGCCGTTTTCACAACGTTTTCCCAATCGGGACCATAGGCCCCCATTCGGCGTGTCGCTCAGTGGATGGCGTTGCCCGCAGAACCGAGGTGCTGGGCGCCCTCCACGACCCGAGCAGCCATGCCGGCCTCGGCCACCTTGCCCCAGGCACGCGGATCGTACGCCTTCTTGTTTCCGACCTCGCCGTCGACCTTCAGGACACCCTCGTAGTTGGCCAGCATGTGGCCCGCGACCTGGCGGGTGTAGGCGTACTGCGTGTCGGTGTCGATGTTCATCTTGACCACGCCGTACGAGACGGCCTCGGCGATCTCCTCGGCGCTCGAGCCGGACCCGCCGTGGAAGACCAGGTCGAACGGGCGCGAGCCCGCGGCCAGCCCGAGCTTGGCGACGACCGCGTCCTGAGCGTCCTTGAGGATCGAGGGACGGAGCTTGACGTTGCCGGGCTTGTAGACACCGTGCACGTTGCCGAAGGTGAGCGCGGTCAGATAGCCCTCGACCCCCAGCGCGTCGGCGGTCGCGATCGCGTCCCCGGGGGTGGAGTAGAGCTTGTCGTCGATCGCCCCGACGATGCCGTCCTCCTCGCCGCCGACCACGCCGACCTCGATCTCGAGCACGATGTGAGCGGCCTTGGCAACGGCCAGGAGCTCGGAGGCGATCTCGAGGTTCTCCTCCAGCGGCACCGCGGAGCCGTCCCACATGTGGCTCTGGAACAGCGGCGCCTCGCCGCGCTGGACGCGCTCGGCGGAGAGCTCGAGGAGGGGACGTACGAACCCGTCGAGCTTGTCCTTGGGGCAGTGGTCGGTGTGCAGCGCGATGTTGACGTCGTAGGACTTGGCGACCTCGGTCGCGTACGCGGCGAAGGCCACCGAGCCGGTCACCATGTTCTTGACCGTGGGACCGGACAGATACTCCGCGCCGCCGGTGGAGATCTGGATGATGCCGTCCGAGCCGGCCTCCGCGAAGCCGGCCAGTGCCGCGTTGAGCGTCTGCGACGAGGAGACGTTGATCGCCGGGAACGCGAACCCCTTCTCCTTCGCTGTCGCGAGCATCTCGGCGTACTTCTCGGGGGTGGCGATGGGCATCTGGGGTCTCCTTGAGATCCGTTTCTCGACCGGTGCGCTGGTGGCCAGCGTAATGCGCCCCCGGTCCACCCCGCCCAACGCCCGCGGTTGGATCGATCAACCAGGACAACCGATCCGCGGCCGGATCCGTATCCATGGGTGAGACTGACCTTGGAGGCCATCATGGACTGGCAGGACACCCTCGAGCGGGCGATCCCTCTACCGCCGCCCACACACCCCGATCCGGCCGCGCTGGTGGCCGAGGGGAAGAGGCGCGTACGCCGCCGGCAGATCGCCGTCCTCGCAGGAGCCGCCGCCGCGGTCGCCGCGGTGATCGGGATCGGCGCGGTCGTCGTCCCCTCACGCGACAGCGCCACCCCGGACCCGCCGATCGCGACGCACTCCACCTCCACGGATGAGGGCTGGCCGCCCCGGGCCGACATCCCGTTGAGCGACGACGCCCCGATGGCGTACGACTTCGACACCGGGGAGGTCACCTTCCAGGACGGTTGGACGGAGGTAGATCGGGTCGAGGAACCCACGGGCCTCAGCGACACGCTGGCGGTCGCGGCGACCGACGGGAAGACGACGATCTACGCCTACTTCCTGGATGTCAACGGCATCTTCACCGACGCTTCCCGCACGACCAAGAGCTTCCAGACCTGGGCACACGACATCTCCAACTCCAGGCCAGGGGTCGCCTGGGAAGCCGGCGGCACGGTCAAGGTCCGTGGCAGCGGCTGGACGCTGGTCCGCGAGGTCTCGAACCCGTTCGACTATGACGCACCCTGGGACTCGGTCGGGGCGGTCGTCGAGCGAGATGGCATCGAAGAATGGGTCTTCTTCAGGAAGAACAGCGCGTCGGACTTCTTCATGGGCTACGACCATGCCTCCACCTATGCCATCCCCGGTCAGACCATCGACGACTGGCTGGCCGACATCGAGAAGGCGGAGCCCGCCTCCGACCGACCGGATCGCATCCACATCGACCCGACCCAGACCGACGTGGTCGAGTTCAGCGGCTCGAAGGTCGTACCCACCGAGGACGGAGTGAAGGTCCTCGACCAGCTCGCCGACCCCGACATCGGCCACTCGTTCGCTACCGGCACCTCGCAGACCGCCGCTGCCCGGATCGCCGTCGACGGCCGGGAGCGATACGTCCTGGTCCAGGAGAAGCTCGGTGCGGCGAAGCAGGAGTACGTCTCCTGGGCGTTCTCCTACACCCTGCTCCCGGCCCCGCGAGCCGAGGACCGCACCACGGTCTCGCTCGAGGAGTTCGCGGCGAGGGTCAAGGAGCACACCCGTCCCGGAGATGAGCCGTGGTGGGAATGAGCGACCACGACGAGTCCTTCACCGCGTTCGTCGCGGCCCGGCGGTCGCACCTGGTGCGGGTGGCGTACGCACTGTGCGGCGACTGGCACCGGGCGGACGACCTGGTGCAGACGTCGCTGCTGAAGCTGTACGCCGCGTGGCGGCGGGTCGAGCGCGGGTCGGAGGAGGCGTACGTCCGGACGATCCTGGTCCGCGCCCACATCGACCAGACCCGGCGACCGTGGTGGAGGCGGGAGCGGCCGGGCGACCTGCCGGAACGGGCCGGCGCCTCGGAGCAGGTCGAGCAGCGGTCCGAGCTCTTCGACGCGCTCCAGGCGCTGCCGGAGATGCAGCGCAAGGTGGTCGTCCTACGCCACTGGCTGCAGCTGTCGGTCGCCGAGACCGCGCACGAGCTGCGGATCAGCGAGGGGACCGTGAAGAGCCACTCCTCCCGCGGCCTGACCGCGCTGCGTGCCTGTCTGGAGTCGGGGGATGCCTCCCGGACCTAGCCCGACCTGGCCCCACCTAGCCGGAGACAGAGCAAGAACGGTCGGGCGGGCATGCACCTGGCGGACCTAGCGTCGGGACCATGCCCAAGGTCACTTACTTCACCGCCACATCGCTGGACGGCTACATCGCCGATGAGAACAGCTCGCTGGACTGGCTCTTCGAGACGCCGCACGGCGACGACGAGACGGACTGGGACCGGCTGATGGCGGAGTCGGATGCGCTGGTGATGGGCGCGACGACGTACCGCTGGATGATCGGCCACGACCCGGAGATGTTGACCGGACCGGAGAAGTGGCGGGAGTACTACGACGAGCGGCCGGTGTGGGTCTTCACGCACGCGGAGGATCTGCCGAAGGCGCAGGGCACGGATGTGCGCTTCGTGCGGGGCGACGTGAAGGCGGTCTATGACGAGATCGCGGCCACCGTCGACGGCGGGATCTGGCTCGTCGGCGGTGGGGACCTGGTCGGCCAGTTCGACGATGCCGGGCTGCTCGACGAGGTTGTCGCGGGGATCTGCCCGGTGACCCTCGGCGCCGGTGCGCCGCTGCTCCCCCGGCGCATCACCAGCAAGCGGATGCGGATCATCGATGTCGTCCAGAGCGGGCAGCAGGTGAAGATCCGGCTCGCTGTCGATCGAGGATGAGAACCCCGCTGTCGCCCGGCCCCGAGGCCACGTCACCATGAACGGCGACATATCCGGGCGACCCGGAGTTAACTTTAGCGGGTGGTGTCGGGGCTAACCACGCCAGGTCTGCTCGGCGGACAGATCAGCATGCTGGACGACCCAGGAGTGCATCGCGATCGCCGCGGCCGCGGAGGCGTTGATGGACCGCGTCGAGCCGAACTGGGCGATCGAGAAGGTGCCGTCGACGCTCTCGCGGGCCTGCTCGGAGAGTCCCGGACCCTCCTGCCCGAACAGGAAGCAGACCGACCTCGGCAGCTCCATCGTCTCCAGGTGGAGCGAGCCGGGCAGGTTGTCGATGCCGAGAAGGCGTACGTCTCGTTCATGGAGGTAGTCGGCGAGCGCGGGCACGTCGGGGTGGTGGTGGACGTGCTGGTAGCGGTCGGTGACCATCGCGCCGCGACGGTTCCAGCGGCGGTTGCCGACGATGTGCACCTCGGCGGCGAGGAAGGCGTTGGCGGTGCGGACGATGGTGCCGATGTTGAAGTCGTGCTGCCAGTTCTCGATCGCGACGTGAAAGCCGTGGCGGCGCCGGTCGAGGTCGGCCACGATCGCCTCGAGGGTCCAGTAACGGTAACGATCGACCACGTTGCGGCGGTCACCGTTGGCCAACAGCTCCGCATCCCACTGCTCACCCTCGGGCCAATCCCCCTGCCACGGGCCGAGGCCGACCTCCGGCTGCCCGTGGGGCATCGGGTCGTACGGAGCTCTGGGGTCGCCTTCGGGCGGTGGTGTCTCGTTCATCGATTCGACAGGTTATTCGACAACAAGAGTTGTTACCTATGGGTACCGTGGGGTCCGTGATAGGTGCGGGCGTATCAGCGCCGATGCTGGCCGGCCTCGAGTGGATGAGTCCCGACTTCCTGCTGGCTACTTTTGGCGAGCCGCTCTTCTGGATCAGCCTCATCATCATCTTCATCGAGTGCGGGCTCTTCTTCCCGTTCCTGCCCGGTGACAGCCTGCTGATCGCGCTCGGCATCTTCATCGCGACCGGCAAGATCGACATCTTCCCCGGGCCTCCCGGTGTGGAGATCGTGATCGCGATGCTCTTCTTCCTCGTCGCCGCCTTCGCCGGCAACGTGACCGGCTACGAGATCGGTCGCAAGATCGGGCCGCGGCTCTATGAGCGCAACGGCCGGTTCATCAAGAAGAGGCATTTCGACCAGACCCGGGAGTTCTTCGACAAGCACGGCAACAAGGCGCTGGTGATCGGGCGATTCATCGCCTTCGTACGCACCTACGTCACCGTCGTCGCCGGGGTCACCCACATGGACCGGCGACGGTTCTACTTCTGGAGTCTCGTCGGTGGCGCGCTGTGGGTGCTCGCGGTCACGCTGTTCGGCTTCTTCGTCGGGGCGCGCTGGCCCTGGCTGGCCGACAACATCGACTACCTGATCCTGCTGCTCTTCGCGGTCGCGTTCGTGCCCGCGATGGTGGAGTGGTGGCGTCGGCGGCGTACGTCGTCGCAGGTCGCCGGTATGGGCGCTCCTCACGCCGAGGAGATCGACGACTCCGAGCGCCAAGCCGACCGCTAACGAACCAGACGGCCGTTGCCGAGTCGCTCCAGGGCCTCCTCGATCACATCTCGCTGCTTGGTGAAGGTCCACCTGACCAGGTGCTTCCCTGCCTTGGTGTCGTAGAAGCCCTGCAGCGGGATCGCCACAACACCGGCCCGGTCGGGCAGCGCCCGGCAGAACTCGAGCGAGTCGGTCCAGCCGAGGTCCTCGACGTCGGAGACGGCGAAGTAGGTGCCTTCGGGGATGGTCACGTCCAACCCGATCGCCTTCAGCCCGTCGCAGAGGAGGTCGCGCCGTCCCTGCAGATCGAGGGCGAGCTCCTTGGGCCAGCGGTCCAGGTGCTCGAGCGCGTACGCGGCGGCCGGCTGCAACGGGGCGCCGGAGGTGAACGTGAGCCACTGCTTGGCCGCCATCAGCGCCTGGGTCAGGTGCTCCGGGCCGGTGGCCCAGCCGACCTTCCAGCCGGTGAAGGAGAAGGACTTGCCGATGCTCGACAGGGTCAGGGTGCGCTCGCGCATCCCGGGGAGGGTGGCGATCGGGATGTGTGGGGTCTCGTCGAAGGTGAGGTGCTCGTAGACCTCGTCGGAGACGACCGTCAGGTCGTGGTCCCGCGCGAAGGCGGCGACCGTCTCCAGCTCCTCGCGGGTGAGCACGGTGCCGGTCGGGTTGTGCGGGGAGTTGAGCAGGAGCACCTTGGTCTTCGATGAGACGGCCGCCTCGAGCGCCTCGCGAGGCAGCCTCCCTCCGGGCGCGGAGGCGTCCAGGCTGAGCGTCACCGGGCGACGTACGCCGCCTGCGAACTGCACCATGGCCGGGTAGCTGTCGTAGTAGGGCTCGACGAGGATCACCTCGTCGCCCGGGTCGACCAGGGCGAGGACGGCCGCCGCGATCCCCTCGGTGGCACCGGTGGTCACCACGACCTCTCGCGCCGGGTCGAAGGTGAGGTCGTAGTGGCGCGCCTGGTGGGCCGCGACCGCCTCGCGCAGTGCCGGGATGCCCGGCCCGGGGGCGTACTGGTTCCTTCCGCTCTCCAGCGCGGCGACGGCTTCCTTGATGATCTCCGGCGGTCCGTCCACGTCTGGGAACCCCTGGCCGAGGTTGACCGCGCCGGTGGCGGCGGCCAGGGCCGACATCTCGGAGAAGATCGTCGGCGGGATGCCCTGGAGTCGCTGTGCCGTCATGCCGCCGCCTCCGTAGGGCAGACCGAAGAATACGGACGCGGCGGCCTGACATCTATCGTCGTTCGCTGGCGCTCACTCATGCCACTTAGGCTAAGGGGCGTGACCACGGACCAGGCCCTCGCTGCCGACATCGATGCCACCTGCCGCCTGCACGGGGAGTTCACGCTCCGCTCGGGGCAGGTCAGCGACACCTACTTCGACAAATACCTCTTCGAGGCCTCTCCTGCTCTTCTCGAGCGGGTCGCGGCCCGGATGGTCGAGCTGCTTCCCGAAGGGACCGAGCTCCTCGGCGGGCTCGAGCTCGGCGGCATCCCGATCGTGACCATGGTGTCGGCCAAGACCGGCATCCCGGCGATCTTCATCCGGAAGAAGGCCAAGGAGTACGGCACCGCCAAGCTCGCCGAGGGTCCGTCCTTCTCCGGGAAGCGCGTCACCTTGATCGAGGACGTGATCACCAGTGGCGGGGCGGTGCGGGATGCCGTCAACGCGCTCCGTCCGCTTGGTGCGGTCGTGGACACTGTGGTGTGTGCGATCGACCGGTCGCCGTCGCCGGGCGAGTCGCTGCGTGACGTCGAGCTGGAGATCCGGTCGGTGCTGACCCGGGCCGACCTGGACGCGGTCAACGCAGCCTCATAGGCTTCGGCCGCCTGGCCCACCCACACACTTCGAAGAGAGCCTCATGATCCTCACCGCCAGCCAGCCCGACGAGCTCACCGGCGTCGCCGGCTGGGCGGTCGACCTGATGGACAAGCTCGGCCCGGTGGGTGCGGGGCTCGGCATCGCGCTGGAGAACCTCTTCCCGCCGCTGCCCTCGGAGATCATCCTGCCGCTGGCCGGGTTCACCGCCGCGCAGGGCCGCTTCACCATCGCCGAGGCACTGATCTGGACCACGCTCGGCTCGGTCGTCGGTGCGCTCGCGCTCTACCTGGTCGGCGCGCTGATCGGCCGCGACCGGGTCTACTGGGTCGGCGAGAAGCTGCCGCTGATCAAGACCTCCGACCTGGAGAAGACCGAGGCGTTCTTCGAGAAGTACGGCGCCTGGACGGTCTTCTTCGGCCGCTTCATCCCGATCTTCCGGTCCTTGATCTCGGTCCCGGCCGGTGTCACCCGGATGCCGATCTGGCAGTTCCTGCTGCTCACCACCGTCGGCTCCGCGATCTGGAACACCATCTTCGTCGTCGCCGGCTATCAGCTCGGCGACAACTGGGAGAAGGTCGAGCCGATCGTCGGCCGGTTCCAGAAAGTCGTGATCGTCGTCGTCGCGGTCGCCGTCCTCGCCTGGATCGCGGTCCGCGTCTACAAGACCATCCGTCGCTCCGGCAACGGCGCCAAGGACGACTCGCTCGTCGGTTAGAACCTCTGGTGCGTCGGCGGCTGGAAGCCGGGCGCTGCGGGTGGCTGCTGCTGCCAGGGGTGGGGATTGCCGGGCGTACGCCGGGCGAACCAGTCACCTGCCCTGCCTGCGTACAGCATCACCAGCGCGGCGATGATCAGCGCGGGATAGAGCACCACGAAGATCGAGAGCACGCCGCCGATCGAGCCGGTGATGGTCAGCAGGATCCGGGCGACCTTCGACCGGAACAGCACCATGATCCCGAGCGGGATCGCGATCAGGCTCAGCACGCCGCAGACGATGAACCAGATCACCATCACCAGCGTGACGTCCTTGTCCGAGGACGTCGGATCGTTGTAGTCGGAGATCCCCGCCGGAACCATGAACAACGTGAGCAGCAGCGCGAGGGCGGCGCCCACGATCGTCATGATCGCGGCCGCCGTCACGGTCCCCGGACGGGCCTCGGGATCGATCTGTTTCGGCGGGTAGTAGGGACCGAGGTACGCAGGGGGCTGCCCCATCGGGACCTGGCCCATCGGTGTGTGTCCCATCGGTGCGTGTCCCATCGGGACCTGGCCGTACGCCGGCGGCACCTGGCCGTACGCCTGCGGAGCCTGGCCCCAACCTTGCGGCTGCGTGCTTGGCGGATGAGGTGCTGCGTACGGCGTCGGGGGCGGGGGCTGCATCGGCGGCTCCTGACCCTCGAACGGCGGCTTGCCGCCATAAGGGTTGTCGAAGGAGCCGTACTGATCTGACATGCCGCGGAGCCTATCCGGCCGGTGGTCCAACCGGCTGTTCTTTATCGCGTCGGGCCTTCGCTCCGCGTGCGGAACCACGCAGCGGTCTCCGGGCGCAGCAGGAACGAGAAGGTCGCGACCGCGGCGAGAGAGAGGAAGAGCGCTGGCAGCACGGCGAGCGCGAAGAGGAGCAGCGCGACCCCCGAGAGACCGGCGGTGATCATCAGCGCGACCCGGGCCCAGGCGCGGCGGCGGAGCGCGAAGACGGCGAACACCGCCGCGGCGATGCAGATCAGCGTCACGATCACCGCCATGAACCAGGCCGAGGCGATGATGATGTCGGTCGTGTAGAGCTTGGCCATCTCACGCGTCGCCGCGTCGCCCTCCGCCTGCTTGCGCACCTGCTCCAGGATGAGGTCGGGGTTGGCGGTCGCGGTGACTGCCGAGGCGATCATCATCAGTGCGGTGAACCCGGACCCGATCCAGGTGAGCGCGGCCGCGGCCATGACCGCGCCCGGCCGGCGCGTGGTCGCCGCAGTCCTGGCCCCGGCGACCGGTCCGGTCCACGGCGGCGGCTGGCGATCCGACAGCCGAGCCGCTCCGGCGTTCGAGTCGCTGGTCGAGCCTGTCGAGCCCTCTTGTCCGGTGGTCGAGCCTGTCGAGACCTCCGGCGGAGCCGGAGCGACGTACGACGCCTCGTTCGGGTCACCTCCGCCGGTGGCCTCCCGCTTGGTCGGCGAGACCCCGTCGAACCAGTCACGCGTCGGCGACATCCACAGGAGCACGACCGCTACGGCGGCCAGCGTCGACCAGAACCCTCCGCCGAACATACCGGCGAAGAAGAGTGGCGCCGCGATGATGGTGAGCGCCAGCCTCGCCTGCTTGTTGCGCTGCAGCACGTGCCAGCCGAGGATCACCGCCGCAGCCGCCATCGCGGCGGTGACCAGCGCCATCACGTGCATGAGGTCGAGGATGTTGCCGAGCTCGATCCCCGAGCCGGCCAGCGGCGGCTCAGCGAGAACCTCCTCCACCCGCTCTCGGGTGTCGAGGCTGCGCAGACCGGCGATCTGGTCCCAGGCAGCCACTACGGAGAGCAGCGAGCCGAGCACGATGAGCCCACCGGCGAGGGTGGCTTGGCCGGGGCGAGGAAGCTTCGTTTCAGACATGTCGTGACCATTTTCTCATCCCCACCAACTCCCCCGCCTCCCGCCCGCCGAGAAACCCCTCCCAGCGCCCGAGAATCCACCACTCGGGCCGAGACGTCACCCCTGCAGGCCGAGACGTCACCCCTGCAGGCCGAAGCGTCACCCCTGCAGGCCGAAGCGTCACCCCTGCAGGCCGAAGCGTCACCCCTGCA
>NZ_JBOHDN010000279.1:0-10007 GCF_050699375.1 Nocardioides sp.
AGTCGGCGCGTCATGACGAGCCGACTCGACAGAGAATTCGGTCAGGATGAGCCGACTCGGCACGGGCGGGCCTGCGCTCAGATCGGGAGGACGACCTCAGCGTTGAAGGTCTCGACCACGGGCTCGCCGGCCAGGTTGGGGCCGATGCTGGTGAGCGTGGCGTTGCCGGTCGGGCCGATGCGCATCCAGGTCGCGGGCGGGGCGTTGAGCACCTCGCGTACGAACCAGGCGGCGACGAACGCGTGCGTGACCAGCACGATCTCGTCGTCGTGGTGCTCGAACCAGAGCTTGTGCCAGGCCGCGGTCAGCTCGGCGCCGTCGAAGTCCCGTTCGGCCTCGGGAACGTTCTCCAGCCACTCCCACCGGTGGGTCGGATAGTCGCCGCGCCGCTCCACCGACGGCACCGCGGTGCGGTCGGCCAGGGCGTCGCAGACGACGCCGCCCGCACCCAGGATCTCGGTGAGCACCAGGGCCGTCTCGGTCGTGCGGCGGCTCGGGCCGTGCAGGACCCGGCGGACGGGACGGAAGGACAGACGGTGGGCGAGGGCCGTGACCTGGCGGCGACCGAGGTCGGAGAGGCCTGGGTCGGCGGTGTCCTCGCCCCCGTCACCACTGGCGGCTTCGCCGTGACGTACGAGATGGATCACCTGCAAAACCCTAGTTGGCTTCGCCTATGACGTACGCGGGCCACGCGGCCCTTGCGCGGAAAGTCTCACACCGTGAGCCGCTGCCGGATGATCTTGCGCCGAAGGGTCACCCGGCGGGTGCCGTCCGCGGTGATGCGTACCCGGTCGAGCTCCCAGCCGCCATGCTCGGCGCGCTCGACGAGAAGCTTGGTGACGATGTTGCGGGAGAACTCACGCGAGAAGATCACCTTGTCGTACTCCCACATCACGCCTGGGCGGGGTGGGCGGCGTTCGGCTCGGGCCAAGGCTGCGCTCCTTCGATCGACTGCTCAGGAGAACCAGTCTGCCGGATCCGATGTTCCCGTGGGGTGATCTAGACCGCGGAGACGTCGTCGAGGGCGAGCGCGATCTCGGGCGGGAGGGTGAGGTCGGCGACCTGGAGAGCTTCCTTGAGCTGGGCGGCCGTGCGTGCGCCCAGGATGGGGGCGGTGATGCCCGGGCGGTCGCGGACCCAGGCCAGGGAGACCTGCAGCGGGGTCCACTCCAGGCCCTCGGCGGCCTTGGCGACGGCGGTGACGATGCCGCGGCTGCGGTCCTCCTCGAAGATCTCCACGCGGGAGGCGAAGGCGGGGTCGGCGCCGCGGGAGTGGGAGGGGGTGCCGGTGCGGTACTTCCCGGTCAGGACGCCGCCGGCCAGGGGAGACCAGGCGAGCACGCCCAGCCCCATCGCCTCGGCGGCCGGCAGCACCTCGTACTCGATGTCGCGGGCCAGCAGGGAGTACTCCACCTGCGTCGAGGCCAGCGTCGCCCGCCCGGGCACGGCCCGCTGCCAGGTCGCGGCCTGAGCGCTCTGCCATCCGTTGTAGTTGGAGATCCCGACGTACGCCGCCCGGCCGCTGCTCAGCGCCAGGTCGAGTGCCGACAGCGTCTCCTCGATCGGAACCTCGTCCGACCAGACGTGCACCTGCCACAGGTCGACGTGGTCGACACCGAGCCGCTTCAGCGACGCGTCGAGGCCGGTGAGCAGCGCACCGCGGGACGTGTCGACGCCGCGGTTGCCGCCGCGCCAGGTGATCCCGCTCTTGGTCGCCAGCACGACGTCGTCGCGGGCCACGGCACCCTCGCCGAGGAGCGAGCCGAGCAGTGCCTCCGAGGCGCCGTCGCCGTAGCCGGCCGCGGTGTCGACGAGCGTGCCGCCGGCCTCGGTGAAGCCGGCCAGCTGCTCACGGGCATCGTGCTCATCGGTCACGCTGCCCCAGGTCATGGTGCCCAGGGCGAGAGACGAGACTCGCAGCCCGGTGGCTCCGAGGAGTCGGCTCTGCATGGGGCCAATCTATCTGTGCCGCCCATGCGGCTCTCGCCGGACACGCTTGTCGGGACCGCCGGGTTGGGGGCTGCGTACATGCCCCTTAGAGTTTCCGCCCGTGGAATATCTGCAGGCGATCGCACTGGGCGTACTTCAGGCACTCACCGAGTTCCTGCCCATCTCATCCAGTGCGCACCTCCGCATCTTCCCCGAGCTGCTGGGCTGGGGCGACCCCGGCGCGGCGTTCACCGCGGTGATCCAGATCGGCACCGAGCTGGCCGTGGTGCTCTACATGTGGCGCAACATCCGCGACATCATCGTGACCTGGTTCCGGAGCCTCTTCGACCCAGAGCTGCGCAGCCACACAGATGCCCGGATGGGCTGGTTCATCATCGTCGGCTCGATCCCGATCGTGGTGATCGGATTCGTGATGAAGGACATCATCGAGCACGACCTGCGCAGCCTGTACGTGGTGGGCACCATGCTCGTGGTCATGGGCATCGTGCTCGGGATCGCTGACCGGATCGGCGCGAACCGCAAGCGGTTCGACGACCTCTCCTGGCGCGACGCCATCCTGATGGGCTGCGCCCAGGCCTGCGCGCTGATCCCCGGCGTCTCCCGCTCGGGGGCGACGATCTCGATGGGCCGCGCCTTGGGCTACGAGCGGGCCACCGTGACCCGCTACGCCTTCCTGCTGGCGCTGCCGGCGGTCTTCGGCGCCGGTCTGTTCGAGATGGGCGAGATCACCCACGGCGCCAACCTCTACGGCTGGGGCCCGACGATCGTCGCCACGGTCGTCTCGTTCGTCCTCGGCTACGCCGTGATCGCGTGGCTGCTGAAGTACCTCTCCCACCACACCTACACCCCGTTCGTGATCTACCGGGTCGTCCTGGGTCTCGCGGTCCTGGTGCTCCTCGGCGTGGGTGTGCTCACCGAGTGGTGATCGTGCCAAACTCACGTATGTGTCTGAGTCCGGTGCCATTCTTCTGCAGAGCCCTGCTGTAACCCCCGCTGCCATCGAAGAGGCCGCCGCGCGCACCATCGCCACGCGCACCGCGGTCGAGCGCTCTGTCAGACTCTCGCAGAAGTACGCCGCGGAGGTCCTGCTCAAGCGGGAGGACCTGCAGCTGGGCCGCTCCTACAAGGTCCGCGGCGCCTACAACCTGATGAGCTCGCTCTCGCCCGAGGAGCTCGAGCGCGGCGTCGTGTGCGCCAGCGCCGGCAACCACGCCCAGGGCGTCGCGATCTCCTGCGCCCAGCTCGGCGTGCCCGGTCACATCGTGGTGCCGACGAACACGCCCAAGCAGAAGCGGGACCGGATCACGGCCCTGGGCGGCGAGCAGGTGACGCTGACGCTGCACGGCTCGACGTACGACGAGGCCTCCGCGTACGCCTACGAGCTGGGGCGCGGGCTCGGGGCGACGTACGTCTCGGCGTTCGACGATCCGCGCACGATCGCCGGACAGGGCACCGTCGGCTACGAGCTCACCTCCCAGATCGACGAGCCGCTGGACGTGCTGCTGCTGCCCATCGGCGGCGGCGGGCTCGCCTCCGGCGTCGCGACCTGGGTGCGCGAGGTCTGGCCGAAGACCCGGATCATCGGGGTCGAGCCCGCGGGTGCCGCGTCGATGGCGGCCGCGATCGAGGCCGGTGGGCCGGTGCGGATCGACACGCTCGACACCTTCGTGGACGGCGCCGCGGTCGCGACCGCCGGGAAGGTGACGTACCCGATCGTCAAGGAGTACGTCGACGAGCTGGTCGCCGTACCGGTCGGCGCGATCTGCGTGGAGATGCTCGAGCTCTACCAGACCGAGGGGATCATCGCCGAGCCCGCCGGCGCGCTCGCCGTGGCTGCTCTGGGGCAGATCGACCTGCGTGGCGCGGCCCGGGTCGGGGCGGTCCTCTCGGGCGGCAACAACGACGTCTCCCGCTACTCCGACGTGCTCGAGCGCGCCCTGATCCACCAGGGGCTGCGGCACTACTTCCTGGTCTCGTTCCCGCAGGCTCCCGGGGCCCTGCGCGGCTTCCTCGACGACGTGCTCGACGACGGCGAGGACATCGTGGTCTTCGAGTACGTCAAGAAGTCCAACCGCGATCTCGGCCCGGCGCTGATCGGCATCGACCTCGACACTGCCGAGGGGCTCGACGGGCTGCTCGATCGGATGAACGCCAGCGACCTGCTCATCGAGCGGATCGCGCCGGACTCGCCGCTGTTCACGTTCCTGCACTGATGCTCACCGCCAAGGTCGTGAGGCCCTTCGCCGTGGTCGGCGTCGTCGTCGGGGTCCTGACCGGATTCGTCTCGGGGTGCTCGGGCGAGGCGGTCGATGCCGGCAATGATCCCGGCAATCTTCCCGGCGGCGCCCCTGGCCCGATCACCCACCGTGCTGTCGCGGCGGTCGCGCTCGAGCACCTGCCGACCGACACCTCCAGCCGGGCTGCCTCCTACACCGACGAGTCCACGCCTGCCGGGCAGGTCTCGGTCGACCTTCGCTACGGCGCCGACGGGGAGTACGACGGCGACCTCGTGAGCGTCGCGGTCTCGGCTCAACCACCGGAGGAGGGTGGGGCGTGCCGCCGCGAGCTCGGGCAGCACTGCGTCGACCTGCCGACCGAGGTGAAGGGCGCCGAGCTGCAGCTGCGCTGGACCGAGGAGGAGCCCGAGGAGGACCCCGGCGTCGTCGGGATCGCGCTGCTTCGCGATGGCGGTGAGACCGCGACGATCGGCTACTCCGGGCCCACGATCACCGGCGACCCCCGCCGGCTCGACATGCCGATCGGTGTCGAGAAGCTGGTCGCCGTCCTCGAGGACCCACGGCTCCGACACCAGGCGACCTCCTCGACCATCGCCCTCGGTGACGAGCTCGGCGACTGGAAGGGCGGCGAGCCCGACCCCGAGGCGTACGAGCTGGTGCGAAACACCGACCACGGCATCGCGCAGGCCTATGCCGGCGGCCGGGGTGGCTACGGCTACTACCAGGGCGTCGTCCGGTCGCCGCTGCGCGAGCAGTTCGGCCCCGACGCCGTCGGAGGGCGCCTGCTGCAGCGCTCCTCACCTGACTTCACGGACATGCCGGACGCCGACATCGACGTCCTCGCCGCGCCGTCCCCGCCCGACTGGATGACCCGCGAGCCCTGCGCGGCACCCGCGCTGCGCAAGCACTGTGTCGCCACGAAGGGCGAACGTGGTCCGCTGGTCTTCGCCTGGCAGCCGGCCAGCGGCGGTGACGTGGGTTGGGCCTGGATGATCTCGGTGCGCGAGAAGGAGGTCGTGGCGGTCCGCTACCGGGGCCCGCGGATGCCGGCCGGGTACGACGATGCGGCGATGCTCACCGAGTGGTACCAGGGCGAGCAGCTCGACTCGAAAGGCGGCGAGGCCGAGTCGGAGTACGCCGACGACCTCTCCCTGTGGTGCGACCGGGAGCACCTCGACGCCCGCCCGGTCAAGCAGCTCGACTAGAGGTCGACTAGAACCAGCCCGACTTCCGGAAGAAGACCCACAGCGCGGTCACCACACCGGCCATCAGCAGCAGCGAGAACGGGTAGCCGAAGGTCCAGTCCAGCTCGGGCATGTGGGTGAAGTTCATCCCGTAGACCCCGGCGATCAGGGTCGGCACCACGACCAGGGCGGCGCCGGCGGAGATCTTGCGCATGTCCTCGTTCTGCTGTAGCGAGAGCTGGGCCAGATGGGCCTCGAAGGCCGAGGACAGCAGCGTCTCCAGGTTCTCGATCGCCTCCACGATGGAGGAGAGATGGTCGAGCACGTCGCGGAAGTAGGGGCGCAGGTCTGGGTCGATCCCGCCCTCGCCGTTGGCGAAGCGGCGCACCGGCTCCCGCAGCGGCATCACCGCGCGGCGTACCTCCGCGATCTCCCGTCGCAGCCGGTAGATCCGGGCGGAGTCCTCGGTGCGCTCGTCGGAGAAGACCGATGACTCGACCTCGTCGACGTCCTCGGTGAGGCCCGCCATGACGCCCACATAGCCGTCGACGATGTAGTCGACGACCGCGTAGACCGCGGAGTAGGGCCCCTCGGTGAGCAGCTGTTCCTCGCTCGTCTCCAGCAGCTCGCGGGCCGGCGCCAGCCGGGAGCCGCGGCCGTGGCGGACCGTGATGACGTAGTCGGGGCCGATGAAGAAGGCGACCTCGCCGGTCTCGACGGCGTCCTCGGCGTCGACGTACCAGAGCGTCTTGACCACCTGGAACATGCTGCCGTCATAGCGCTCCAGCTTCGGACGCTGGTGGGCGGTCAGCGCGTCCTCGACGGCGAGCGGATGCAGCCCGAACGCCTCGGCGACCTCCTCGAGCTCGGGCTGGCTGGGCTGGTAGAGCCCGAGCCAGACGAAGTCGCCCTCGTCCTTCACGCCGCTGCGAAGAGCGGAGTAGTCGTGGGGCGCGCAGTCGATCCTCTCGCGTGCGCCGCCACGGTAAAGAGCGCTGTCGACGATCACATTGTCAGGTTAGGGCATGTGATCTCTCCCCACGGGATGGATAGGGTCCCCGACGTGGCGACGATGATCCTGGTGAGACACGGCCGTACGACGGCGAACGCATCCGGCACCCTGGCGGGCAGGCTTCCTGGGGTGATGCTGGACGAGCGTGGCCTCGAGCAGGCGCGAAAGGCGGGCGAGCGGATCGCGCCGGTCCCGTTGGCGCTGGCCGTCACCAGCCCGATGGAGCGCTGCCAGCAGACGCTGTCGGGGATCCTGGACGGGCGGGTCGGGGAGGCTGTCGACCTGCCCAAGGTGGTCGTCGAGGACGGGCTCTCCGAGTGCGACTACGGCGAGTGGCAGGGGGAGAAGATCTCCGCGCTGACTCGTCGCAAGCTCTGGAAGAGCGTGCAGACCCAGCCCTCCGCGGTCACCTTCCCCGGCGGGGAGTCGATGGCCGCGATGCAGGCGCGAGGTGTCGAGGCCGTACGTCGCCACGACGCCGCCGTCACGGCGGCTCAGGGTGACTCGGCGGTCTGGCTGTGCGTGAGCCACGGGGACGTGATCAAGGCGATCCTGGCCGACGCGCTCGGCATGCACCTGGACCTCTTCCAGCGCCTCCACGTCGACCCGGCCTCGGTCTCGGTGGTCCGCTACGGCGAGGGCCGGCCGTCGGTCCTGGCCACCAACACCCACGCCGGCGACCTGTCCTGGTTGGCCCCGAACCCTGCCGCGAAGAAGGGCCGCAAGTCGTCCCGCCGGCGCAACGACGACGCGGTCGTGGGCGGCGGCTCGGGTCCTGGGGACGGTCTGGATAAGGTTTGACCATGCCCGTGATGCACTCCTTCGACCCGCCCGAACGATTCGTCGTCGGCACCGTCGGCGAGCCCGGGGCGCGGACGTTCTTCCTCCAGGCCCGTGAGGGAGTGCGTGTCGTCTCCGTGGCGTTGGAGAAGCAGCAGGTCACCGTGCTCGCCGAGCGGCTCGACGAGCTCCTGGACGAGGTGATGAAGTCGGCGCCTGCGGTGGTGCCCGCGCTGGCGCCGCACGAGCTCGACGACAAGGCCCCGCTGGAGCAGCCGATCGAGGAGGAGTTCCGGGCGGGCACGATGACGCTGGCCTGGGACCCCGACGAGGACAAGGTCGTCCTCGAGGTCTTCCCGATCAGCGAGGCCGAGGTCATCGCCGAGGTAGACGAGTCGGGCCAGCTGGTCGACGAGGACGCCGTGGCGGCGATCGAGCTCGACGAGCCGGAGCCCGACGAGGTGCTCCTGGTCCGCATCGCGCCGCGCGACGCCCGAGCCTTCGTCAAGCGCGCCGAGGCGGTCCTGGGCGCCGGGCGCCCCAACTGCCCGTTCTGCGGCAACCCGATCGACCCCGAGGGGCACCTGTGCGTCCGGGCGAACGGGTTCAAGCGCCGCGACCCGGTCTGATCCCGTGGGTGATCCGGCCCCGGAGGTCGAGCACAGTGCTGCCGAGAGCGGTGCCGACGAGGCCATGGAGCTCGTCGGCCGGCTGACGACGGCCTCGAACGCGACCTTCCTGGCCACGATCGGCGAGACGGAGTTCGTCTACAAGCCGATCGCGGGCGAGCGGCCGTTGTGGGACTTCCCCGACGGGCGGCTGGCCCATCGTGAGGTCGCCTCCTACCTCGTCTCCGAGGCGCTGGGCTGGGGCGTGGTGCCCGAGACCTGGCTGGGTGAGGGGCCGCACGGACCCGGGATGGTGCAGCGCTGGATCATCTCGGACGAGTCCGTCGAGCCGGTCACCATCGTGCCCGCGGGGGAGATCCCGGACGGCTTCCTGCACGTCTTCGACGGCTACGACGCGCTCGACCGGGAAGTCTCCCTGGCCCACGAGGACACACCCGCGCTGCGGCGGATGGCCGTCTTCGACATGATCACCAACAACGCCGACCGCAAGGGCGGTCACGTCCTGCCGCTCGCCTCCGGTCACCGGTACGGCTGCGACCACGGGCTGACCTTCCACGAGGAGCCGAAGCTGCGCACGATCCTGTGGGGATGGCAGGGGCTGGCTTTCTCCGACGAGGAGCTCGCCGGGATCCGGACGATTCTTGAGGGGCTCGACGGTGGGTTGGGGGCTCAGCTGGCTGCGTACCTCTCCGGGTCGGATCTCGAAGCGCTTGGTCTGCGCTGCGAGGCGCTGTTGGCCGAGGGGGTCTTCCCGCGTCCCGAGTACGACCGCCATGTCATCCCGTGGCCGCCGTTCTGAGACGCGTGCCCAGCGACAAGTAGGCTGCACTCATGCGCGCTTGGTCTGCACCCGTCGTCCCAGAACTGTCCGTCAAGGGGCCCGAGGTGAGCCTCTATGACCATCAGCGAGACGCGGTCGTCTCCACGGCCGGACCCGGGCGCCGATCGCTGTACGTGTGTGGCATCACGCCCTACGACGCGACCCACATGGGCCACGCGAACACGTACGTCGCCTTCGACCTGCTCCACCGCGCCTGGCTCAACGCCGGCTACGAGGTCGGCTACACGCAGAACGTGACCGATGTCGACGACCCGCTGCTCGAGCGCGCGGAGAAGGTCGGGATCGAGTGGGAGGCGCTCGCCGAGCGCGAGACCGAGCTCTACCGCAAGGACATGGAGGCGCTGCGAGTGGCGCCACCGCAGAACTACATCGGCGCGGTCGAGTCGATCCCGCTGGTCGTCTCGCTGATCGGCGAGCTCGAGGCCGCCGGCGCGATCTACAAGGTCGACGAGGACGTGTACGCCTCGGTGGCCGTCGACGACGCCTTCGGTGACGAGTCGCGGATGTCGCGCTCGCAGATGATGGAGATCTTCGGCGAGCGGGGCGGCGACCCGGAGCGGGCCGGCAAGAAGGACCCGCTCGACCCGCTGCTGTGGCGTGCGGAGCGTCCCGGTGAGCCGGCCTGGCCCTCGCCGTACGGTCCCGGGCGTCCTGGCTGGCACGTCGAGTGCACCGCGATCGCCCTCGAGCACCTCGGCGCCGGTTTCACCGTTCAGGCCGGTGGCTCCGACCTGGTCTTCCCGCACCACGAGATGTCGGGCTCGCACGCCCGCTCCGCAGGCAAGGCCTTCGCCGAGATCTACACCCACGGCGGGATGGTGGCCTACGACGGCCACAAGATGTCCAAGTCACGCGGCAACCTGGTCTTCGTCTCCGCGCTGCGCAACTCCGAGATCGACCCGATGGCGATCCGGCTGGTGCTGCTGGGACACCACTACCGTGACGACTGGGAGTGGACCGACGCCAAGCTCTTCGACGCCGTCGACCGGATCGCCGAGTGGCGCAAGGCCGTCGCCCTGGGCCGCGGCGCCCCCGCCGCCCCTGTCGTCGAGACCGTCCTCGGCGCCCTCGCCGACGACCTCGACGCCCCTCGTGCCGTGCAGGCCGTCGACGCCTGGGTCGCCGCGACCCTCGGCGAGGGCGGCCTCGCCGAGACCTCCGACCCCCTAGCCGGCGAGACCATCTCCACGCTCGTCGACGCCGCCTTGGGCATCAAGCTCTAGCCGAGAAGTCACCCCCGCAGGCCGAGGGGTCACCCCCGCAGGCCGAGAGGTCACTTCTGCAGGCCGAGAAGTCGCCTCTGCAGGCCGAGAAGTCGCCTCTGCAGGCCGAGAAGTCGCCTCTGCAGGCCGAGAAGTCGCCTCTGCAGGCCGA
>NZ_JBOHDN010000280.1:0-29286 GCF_050699375.1 Nocardioides sp.
GCCGTGCCGATGCCGCTCAACGGCTACCTCGAGGCCGTCGACGTCGCCCAGGTGCTGGCCTTCCTGGTGTCGCCGGAGAACAGCCACATCACCGGCCAGGTCGTCTACGTCGACGGCGGTGCCGAAGCAACCGTGCGCTGATCAGCTGCACCGATCAGCTGCCGTGATCCCTTCGGTGATCGCGGCGGCAGCGAAAGCGACGAGCTCGTCTGTGGTGACCTCCGGGGCCCAATGGTTGACGAGGGTGTCGGAGATGCCCAGCAACCCGGACAGCACGAACGGCAACAGTGCGGGGTCCTCGCGGAGGCGGCGACCCTCGGCGGCCGCCGCTTCGATGACGGCGGCGTGGAGCGCTTCGTTGTAGGTGCGCGCCGTCTCGCGCACCTCGCGGACCGATTCTCGGTCGAGCCCGGCGCCCCCTTCGACGATGCGCCAGGTCGCGGTCAGGCGCCCGACCCGCCCCCACTGCCTGGCAGCGTTGGGAATGACCTGGGCGATCAGCTCGGCGACCCCCTGCTCCCGCGGTAGCGCCTCGATGAAGGCCGCGGACTCGATCTGGCTCTCGTTGAGCAGGGCGATGAAGAGCTCCTGCTTGTCCGCGAAGTACTGGTAGATCAGCCCGACACTCGTACCGGCACGCTGGGCCACCGCCCGGATCGTGAGCGCTGCGTAGCCGCCCTCGTCCAGCAGCGCTGCCGCAGCGTCGAGGGTGCCACGGCGCCGGGCCTCCGCGTCGCCGTACGCCGACTTGCCGATGGTCCCGTTCACCGAGACACCGTACCCACGATCGGCCCAGAATGAACAATGTTCATTCCATGAGCACCACGCATGCCGTCCTGACACACCTGGAGCGACTCGAGGCCGAGAGCATCCACATCATGCGGGAGGCAGTCGCCGAGAGCGAGAACCCCGTGATGCTCTACTCGGTCGGCAAGGACAGTGCGGTGATGCTGCACCTGGCAAGGAAGGCGTTCTTCCCGTCCAAGCTGCCGTTCCCGCTGCTGCACGTCGACACGACGTGGAAGTTCCGCGAGATGTACGAGCTGCGCGACCAGACCGCCGCTGCCGGGGATCTCGATCTGTTGGTCCACCAGAACCCCGAGTGTGTGGAGAAGTCGATCAACCCGTTCACGCACGGGTCGGCCACCCACACCGACATGTGGAAGACGGAGGGGCTCAAGCAGGCCCTCGACCTCCACGGGTTCGACGCCGCGTTCGGTGGCGCGCGCCGGGACGAGGAGAAGTCGCGGGCGAAGGAGCGCATCTTCTCGGTCCGCTCGGGCGAGCACCGGTGGGACCCCAAGCGGCAGCGCCCGGAGCTGTGGCGGATGTACAACGTGCGCAGGTCGCCCGGCGAGAGCCTGCGTGTCTTCCCGCTCTCCAACTGGACCGAGCTCGATGTCTGGGAGTACATCCGGCAGGAGCAGATCCCGATCGTGCCGCTCTACTTCGCTGCGAAGAGGCCGGTCGTCGAGCGTGACGGGGCGCTGATCATGGTTGATGACGAACGCATGCCGCTGCGGCCGGGTGAAGAACCGGAGCTCAAGAGCGTCCGGTTCCGGACGCTCGGCTGCTACCCCCTGACCGGCGCCGTGGAGAGCGTCGCCGAGACCCTGACCGACATCATCCAGGAAATGTTGCTGACCACCACCTCCGAGCGACAGGGGCGCGTGATCGACCACGACAGCAGCGCTTCGATGGAGAAGAAGAAGCAGGAAGGTTACTTCTGATGACCCACTCGACCGATCTGATCGCTGATGACATCGAGCAGTACCTCGAGCGGCACGCGAGCAAGACCATGCTCCGGTTCATCACCTGCGGCAGCGTCGACGACGGCAAGTCCACCCTCATCGGCCGGCTGCTCTACGAGTCGAAACTGGTCCTCGAAGACCAGCTCACCGCCCTCGAGGCGGACTCCCGCAAGGTGGGCACACAGGGCGAGGGCCTCGACTTCGCGCTGCTGGTCGACGGCCTGGCCGCCGAGCGCGAGCAGGGCATCACGATCGACGTCGCCTACCGCTACTTCTCGACCGAACAGCGCAAGTTCGTCGTCGCCGACACCCCCGGCCACGAGCAGTACACCCGCAACATGGTCACCGGCGCCTCCACCGCAGACCTCGCGGTGATCCTGGTCGACGCTCGCAAGGGCGTGCTCACCCAGACCCGTCGGCACTCCTATCTGGTGTCACTGCTGGGCATTCGTCACGTGGTGCTCGCGGTCAACAAGCTCGACCTGGTCGACTACTCGGAAGAAGTCTTTGAGCAGATCGTCGGCGACTACGCGGGTTTCGCCCAGGGCATCGGGCTCGACGACGTCGTAGCCATCCCGATGTCGGCGTACGTCGGTGACAACCTCACCGAGCACAGCCCCAACACCCCGTGGTACGACGGCCCGACGCTGATGGCGCACCTCGAGACCGTCGAGATCGACGATGACCTCCTCGCCAGCCCGTTCCGGATGCCCGTGCAGTGGGTGAACCGGCCGGACCTGGACTTCCGCGGGTTCTCCGGGCAGATCGTGAGCGGCGTGGTCCGGCCCGGCGACCGAGTTCGAGTCCTGCCCAGCGGCAAGGAGTCAGCGGTCTCCCGGATCGTCACCATGGGCGGTGACATGGCGGAGGCGGTCGCCGGCCAGTCCGTCACGATCACGCTCGCCGACGAGATCGACGTCAGCCGCGGCGACGTGCTCGCCGTCGCCGACGCCCTGCCCGGTGTAGCCGACCAGTTCGAGGCACAAGTGGTGTGGATGGGCGAGGACGAGATGCTGCCCGAGCGGCCGTACCTCTGCCAGATCGGGACCATGACGGTGCAGGCTCGGATCACCAAACCCAAGCACAAGGTCAACGTCAACACCCTGGAGAAGACGGCGACGAACACCCTCGCTCTCAACGAGATCGGTGTCTGCAACATCAGCTTCGACCGCCCCGTCCCGTACGACGCGTACGCGGCCAACCGGGACACCGGAGGCTTCATCCTGATCGACCGGCTGACCAACGGCACGGTGGGGGCCGGCATGATCTCGCACTCGTTGCGCCGCTCGGACAACATCCACTGGCAGGTGGTCGACGTCGACGAGCGCGCTCGCGAGAAGCTGATGGGCCATCGACCGCAGGTGCTGTGGCTGACCGGGCTCTCCGGCTCGGGGAAGTCGACGATCGCGAACGAGCTCGAGGGTCGGCTGCACGCGCTCGGCGCGCACACCTATCTCCTGGACGGAGACAACGTACGCCACGGCCTGAACCGGGACCTCGGGTTCACCGATGCCGACCGCGTGGAGAACATCCGGCGGGTCACCGAGGTCGCCCGGTTGATGGCCGATGCCGGCCTGATCGTGATCGCGTCATTCATCTCGCCCTTCCGCGCCGAGCGGGACGCGGCGCGAGAGCTCGTCGGGCCCGAGCAGTTCTGTGAGGTGTTCGTGGACACCCCCGTCGACATCGCCGAGGGGCGGGATCCCAAGGGGCTCTACAAGAAGGCGCGGCGCGGCGAGCTCGCCAACTTCACCGGAATCGACTCGGCGTACGAGCCGCCGCGTTCGCCCGAGCTGCGGATCGACACCACGTCCATCTCGCCGGAACAGGCCGCAGGCCAGATCGTCGACCTCCTCCGCTCACGCGGCGTCATCGCCTAGCAAAGGACCAGCCATGCCCACACGAGAAGAGATCCGCAGCGCTCTGCAGTCCTACGTCGACCATCACACGAACCACGATGTCGACCGCCTGGTCGCGATGTTCGCCGACGATGCCGTGCTGCACGAGCCCGTCGGGGTCAGCACCTACCAGGGCACCGACGAGATCAGGAAGTTCGCCACCCGGAACGCCACCGTCGACTACTCGGTGAGCCTGCTCTCGCCGATCACCGTCACCGGACGCTTCGCAGGGGTGCAGCTCCGGGTGCGGCCCGCCGGCATGCCCGACTTCGCGACCACCGACCTGTTCGAGTTCGACGACGAGTGCAGGATCGTCTCGCTCAGCGTCGTGCTCGACCCCGAGGCACGGGTATGAGGATGGAAGCGCCGCTGGAGGGCCGCGTCGTCCTCGTGTCGGGCGTCGGCCCGGCGCTTGGTCGCTCCGTCGCGGTCCGGAGCGCTCTCGCCGGCGCACGCGTGGTGGTCGCGGCGCGCACCGAGTCCAGGCTCGATGCCGTGGTCGACGAGATCCGTGGCCTCGGCGGAGAGGCAGTCGCCGTACCCACCGATCTCACCGACGACGCCTCCGTGACGAACCTGGCGGCGCAGGCGCAGGCTGCCTTCGGCCGGCTCGACGCGGTTGTCCACAACGGATTCGTCCAGCCCGCTCAGGTGCGTGTCCTCGACGCCGACCTCGACGACATCCGGCAGGGGCTCGAGATCAACCTCCTGGCCGCGCTGAACCTCACCAGGAAGCTGGTGCCCGCACTCGTCGAGTCGCAGGGCTCGGTCGTGATGATCAACTCGATGGTGCTCCGCAACCAGCTGCCGGGCTTCGGTGCCTACCGGATCATGAAGTCGGGCCTGCTCGCCCTCGCCCGGAGCCTGTCCGTGGAGCTCGGGCCGCAAGGTGTCCGAGTGAACTCGGTGGCACCCGGCTACATCTGGGCCGACTCGGTCAAGAGGTGGTTCGAACGCCAGGCGGCGGAGCGAGGCGTGGACCCAGGCGACGTCTACGCGGAGATTGCGGCCGGCGCCGACCTGCGTCGCCTGCCCGAGCCCGACGACATCGCCAACGCGGTGGTCTTCCTCGCCTCCGACCTCGCGCGTGCCATCACCGGGCAGTGCCTGGACGTGAACTGCGGCCACACCCACAACTGACACCGAACTCAGGAAGGAAGCAGCCATGACAGCGCACCACGACGGCGTCGGCACGATCGACGACCTCCACGAAGCGGCCCGCGCGAAGACCGGTCTCGACGACTTCGGCGGCGACGATCACCTCGAGGGCCTGACCGTCCTGCTCGACTCGTTCGAGCGGGAGGCCGATCTGACTCCCCACGGGAAGGCGATCGCTCGCAACCTGATCATCGGAGCACTGGTGGGGCGCCTGGCCAGCGAAGCCGGCTTCGCGAAGCACCCCGAGCATGTCGAGGTCCCGATCGAGCGTCCGATCTTCGTGGTCGGGTTGACGCGCACCGGAAGCACCGCACTGCATCGGCTGCTGGGCGCCGACCCGGCGCACCAGGGCGTCGAGATGTGGCTCGCCGAGAGGCCGCAGCCACGTCCCGATCGCGACAAGTGGTCGAAGAACGAGGACTACGTACGCTCCGACGCCTTCTACCGGGCCCGCCAGGCGAAGGAGCCCGACCTGATGAAGGTGCACTTCATGGGGTCGGAGGAGGTCGAGGAGTGTTGGCGCCTGCTGCAGCAGACGATGCTCTCGACCTCGTTCGAGACCGTCTCGTACGTTCCGAGCTACTCCCGGTGGCTGGCGGGGCAGGACTGGACCGAGACTTACGCGCGGCACAAGAGGAACCTGCAGCTGATCGGGCTGCACGACTCCGACCGGCGGTGGGTGCTCAAGAGTCCCAGCCACGTCTTCGCGATCGACGAGATCATGAAGGTCTACCCGGATGCGTTGTTCGTCCGTACCTTCCGGGATCCGCTGACGTCGATGGCGTCCACCTTCAGTCTTTCGGAGCAGGGCGGACACGACATGTCGAGGGCCTTCGACCGCCCGGCCATCGGCCGCACCCAGCTCGATCTGTGGGCGCGCGGTAACGCCAACTTCAACAGCGCACGTGTCCGTTACGACCCGGATCAGTTCATCGACGTCGACTACCAGGACTTCGTCTCCGACGCGGTCGGCACCGTCGAGAGGATCTATTCAAAGTTCGCCATCCCCTTCACGGACGCGGCCCGCGCCGCCGTGGAGTCGTCGCGCCGGGCGAGCCTCGCCGACCACCGCCGTCCGTCGCACCGCTATTCGCTCGAGGACTTCGGCGTGACGGCCGCCGATGTCGAGGCGAAGTTCGCCACCACTGTCCGAACCTTCGAAACATCGACCAGAACAGGGACACTCACATGAACGCGACCTGGGAGAAATTCTGCGCAGAGCTGCTCGAGACGGGGAAGATCCTGGAGGACGAGGTCGTCCCTCAGGATCCGCTGACCCAGGCCGAGGGCGTCCGCTACCTGAGCCGGCTGCTTCGGTACGGCACGGTCAACTGCGTCGAGTACACCGACCCACGGTGGCCGAGCTTCACGTCGGCGCCGAACCCCAACATGTCGACGAAGATCGGGGCCGACAACCCCGACAACGTCTACATGCGTGCCAACATCTCCGGCACGTACAGCTATCGGATCGTCGGTACCCGGGGCACGGTCCCGCTGATCACCTTCGGTTCACGCGTCAACCGCTACCACATCGACGGCACCATGCTGCAGACCGGTGACCTGCACATCCATGACCTCGAGGTCGACGAGAACGGCCGCTTCGAGTTCATCGCGAGCGTGGACAAGCCCGCGGAAGGGGCCTGGCTGCCGTTGGCACCGGAGAGCAACCTCATCTCGGTCCGGCAGACTCACCAGGACCGGCGCAACGAGGTCGTCGGTGAGCTGAGCATCGAGTGCCTCGATCCGGACGGGGAGTTCGAGCCGCTTGACCCGGCGGAGATAGGCGAACGTCTCACCAAGGCGGTCGAGGTCGTCAAGGGAATGTCGGAGACATTCCTCGAGTGGTCCCGCAAGTTCCAGCCCCACGCCAACGAGATCTTCGACTGGGGACAGGACTACTTCCAGAAGGCCGGCGGCGATCCGACGATCTTCTACCTGCACGGCTATTGGAAGCTCGCCGAAGACGAGGCCTGGGTGATCGAGACCGAGGTCCCGAGCTGCGAGTACTTCAACTTCGTGCTGCAGAACTTCTGGGTGGAGTCGCTCGACTTCAAGCGGACGAACATCTACATCAACAACCACACCGCGAAGCTGAACGACGACGGCACCCTGACGATCGTGGTGGCGGCGAAGGATCCGGGCTACGGCAACTGGATCGACACCGATTCGCACACGGAGGGGACCTGGGCGATGCGCTGGATCAAGGCGGACTCGCACCCGATCCCGACGTCGAAGGTCGTCAAGCTCTGAGCAGACGATGATGCCCAGCCAGGTCGGACAACCTGGCTGGGCATCTCGCCTTTGCTAGTGCGGGACACTAGACGGCGACGTTCTCGATGCCGGTGGTGTCGAGCTCGGCGACGCTGTACGCCGCATAGGTCTGCAGCTGCGATCGCCCGGTGAAGTACGGCAACAGCTGGGCGTCGAGCTCCTCGACGGAGAAGGTGCCGTTCGCGGCGGAGAACTTCTGCTCGACCTTCGGCGAGTCCATCAGCCCGACCATGTCGCCGTACACGACAAAGACCTGGCCGTTGATCTCTGCCGACGCGGGCGAGGCGAGGTAGGACACGAATGTGCCGACCCGCTCGGGAGCGAGGATGTCGAGCTGCCCCTCGCGGGAGTCCTCGGCGAAGACGTGAGCGGTCATGTTGGTTCGCGCTCGCGGGCAGATGACGTTGGCGGTGACGCCGTACCTGCTCAGGCCCTGGCTGGCCGACAGCGTCAGCGCGGTGATGCCGGCCTTGGCCGCGGAGTAATTGGGCTGCCCGGCCGAGCCGAAGAGGAAGGCCTCGGAGGAGGTGTTGATGAGGCGGCCGTAGACAGGGCCTCCGGCGGCCTTGCTGGCCGCGCGCCAGTGCACAGCGGCCGCGCTGGAAAGGGAGGCATGTCCCTTGAGGTGGACACGGATGACGTCGTCCCAGTCCTTCTCGGTGAGGTTGAAGATCATCGTGTCGCGCAGGACGCCGGCGTTGTTGACGACGATGTCGAGGGAGCCGAAGGTGTCCACGGCGGCGGTGACCATCTGGTCGGACAGCGACCAGTCGCCCACGTCGCCCTTGACCGCGACCGCGCCCGGGCCGAGGGCTTGGATCTCGGCGGCCACGGTGTCCGCGGCCGCGCCGATGTCGTTGACGACCACGTTGGCGCCGGCCTGCGCGAGGGCGAGAGCCTCGGCGCGGCCGAGACCGGCGCCGGCCCCGGTGACGATGGCGGTCTTGCCGGAAAGGGTTGTTGTGCTCATGGAGGTGAAGTTAGAAGCGAGGGTGCCGTACGTGCGGGGGTTTCCCCGCTGAGTGGGACTCCGCGGGCCGACGCGGCGTCGCGAATGTCAGCCTGCCAGCGTGAACCCTGAAGCTGTCATCGTCGACGCCGCGCGCACCCCTGTCGGTCGCCGCAACGGCGTGCTGTCCCACCTGCACCCCGCCGAGCTGCTCGGCGCCGCCCAGCAGGGCCTGCTCGAACGGTCCGGGCTCGATCCCGCGATCGTCCGCCAGGTCGTCGGCGGATGCGTCACCCAGGCAGGGGAGCAGTCCAACAACGTCACCCGCAACGCGTGGCTGCACGCGGGCCTGCCGTATACGACAGCGTGCACGTCGATCGACTGCGCCTGCGGGTCCTCCCAGCAGGCCGTGCACATCGTCGCCGGGCTGATCGCCGGCGGCTCCATCGACACCGGCATCGCCTGCGGTGTCGAGGCGATGAGCCGGGTGCCGCTCGGCGCCGCGCTGGCCGGCGGCGGCATGCCGATCCCGGACTCGTGGTCGGTCGACCTGCCGGACCAGTTCACCGCTGCCGAGCGGATCGCGGCCAAGCGGGGCATCACCCGCGAGAAGGCCGATGCCCTGGGCCTGCGCTCGCAGCAGAACGCCGCCCGCGCCTGGGCCGAGGGGCGCTTCGACTCCCAGATCATCCCCGTGGGCGACGTGACCCGGGACCAGGGCCTGCGCGACACCACGGCCGAGGCCCTCGCCGGGCTCAACCCGGTCGTCCCCGACGGCATCCACACCGCCGGCAACTCCTCGCAGATCAGCGACGGCGCGGCCGCCGTACTCCTGATGAGCCGGGAGCGGGCCGCGGCCGAAGGCCTGAAGCCCCGCGCCCGGATCGTGGCCAGCGGCCTGGTCGGCTCGGACCCCTACTTCCACCTCGACGGGCCGGTCGACGCGACCACGCACGTGCTCGAGCAGTCGGGGATGAAGCTCGGCGACATCGACCTGGTCGAGATCAACGAGGCGTTCGCCTCGGTCGTGCTCAGCTGGGCGCAGGTGCACGACGCGGACCTGGACAAGGTCAACGTCAACGGCGGCGCCATCGCCCTCGGTCACGCGGTCGGCTCGACCGGCGCGCGCCTGATCACCCAGGCCGTGAACGAGCTCGAGCGCACCGACTCCTCCACGGCCCTGGTCACCATGTGCGCGGGTGGCGCGCACGCGACCGCCACGATCATCGAACGGATCTGAGATGACCCTCGGTCTCGACCAGGAACACCTCGACCTGCGTGACGCAGTCCGGTCGTTCACCACCCGCCACGTCACCGCGACCGTCGTACGCGACGCCGTCGAAGCCAAGGCCGAAGCCCTGCCTGAGTTCTGGTCGGCGCTCGCCGGTCAGGGGCTGCTCGGCCTGCACCTGCCCGAGGAGTACGGCGGCTCCGACGCCGGTCTGCTCGAGCTCGCCGTCGTCGTCGAGGAGCTGGGCCGCGCGATGGCGCCGGGCCCGTTCCTGCCGACGGTCCTCGCGAGCGCGATCCTCGACGCCGCCGGCCACCACGAGCACCTGCGCTCCCTTGCCGACGGAAGCCTTGTCGCCGCCGTCGGCTTCGGCGCCGCCCCGGGCCCGGGACATCTGGTGCTCGGCGGACAGCTCGCCGACCTGTTCGTGCTGCCCGTCGACGGCGCCTGGGTGCTGGCCGGCCGCGACGCCGTCGCGGTCACGCCGCACGACAGTCACGACCTGACTCGCCGCCTCGCCTCTGTCGAGATCAACGGCCCGGTCACGCCGCTGAGCATCGACGCCCAGCGACCCTACGACCTCGCCGCCGTCCTGTTCGCCGCCGAGGCTGCCGGCCTGGCCGAGTGGAGCACCCGGACCGCCGCCGACTACGGCAGGGTGCGTCAGCAGTTCGGCCGTCCGATCGGGCAGTTCCAGGGCGTCAAGCACCGCTGCGCCCGGATGCTGGCCAGGACCGAGCAGGCCCGCGCCTGCGCCTGGGACGCCGCGCGCGCCCAGGGACCCGAGGCAACGCTGGCCGCCGCGGTCGCAGCGGCCGTCTCGATCGAGGCCGGCTTCAGCACAGCCAAGGACTGCATCAACACCCTCGGCGGCATCGGCTTCACCTGGGAGCACGACGCGAGCCTCTACCTCCGTCGCACGCAGACCCTGCGGGTCCTGCTCGGCTCGACCAGCCACTGGCAGCAGCGGGTCGCCCGCCTCAGCCTGGACGGCGTACGCCGCACGCTCGCCGTCGATCTGCCGCCCGAGGCCGAGCAGATCCGCGCCGGCATCCGCGCCGAGCTGGCCGCGAGCGGAACCCGAAATTTCACTGCGCCCCACCTGCCGTCACCCTGGGGCAAGGACGCCGACGCGGTGACCCAGCTCGTGATCGCCGAGGAGCTGCACGCGGCGGACCTCGAACCCGTTGACATGGTGATCGGCAACTGGGTGGTGCCCACGCTGATCGAGCACGGCAGCACGGCCCAGCAGGAGCAGCTTCTGCCTGCCAGCCTCAGCGGCGAGATCGTGTGGTGCCAGCTGTTCAGCGAGCCCGGCGCCGGGTCCGACCTGGCCGGGCTCAGCACCCGGGCCGAGAAGGTCGACGGCGGTTGGCGCGTCAGCGGTCAGAAGGTCTGGACCTCGATGGCCAAGGACGCGCACTACGGCGTACTCCTCGCCCGGACCGACGCCGAGGTACCCAAGCACAAGGGCATCTCCTACTTCGTGCTCGACATGGGCTCGCCCGGGATCGACATCCGCCCGCTGCGCACGTTGAACGGCGACGCGCACTTCAACGAGGTCTTCCTCGACGACGTGTTCGTCCCCGACGAGATGCTGGTCGGCGAGCCCGGCGACGGCTGGAAGCTGGCGCGTACGACGCTCGCCAACGAGCGCGTCGCGCTCTCGCACGACTCCGCGATCGGCTCCGGTGAGAAGTTGCTCAACCTGGTCGACCCGACCGACGGCGAGCAGCTCGCCCGGCTGGGGCAGATCCTCTGCGACGCCCAGTCCGGTGGCCTGCTCGGACTCCGCCAGACGATCCGTTCGCTGGCCGGGCAGCAGCCCGGTGCCGAGTCCAGCATCGCCAAGCTGGTCGGCGTGGAGAACATCCAGCAGGTCTGGGAGACGTGCATGGAGTGGCAGGGCCCGGAGGCCCTCGTCACGGAGCCGGAGGAACGCAACGCGACCTGGTGGTTCCTCAACAGCCGATGCCTCTCCATCGCGGGCGGCACGACCGACGTACAGCTCAACATCATCGGCGAGCGGATCCTGGGGCTGCCCCGTGATTGATCCGGACAAGCTGCTGGCGCTCGAGCCGACGCGGCGCGAGATCAGCTGGAGCACGCGCGACGTCCTCCTCTACCAGCTGTCGCTCGGCGCCGACGACCTCAGCTACGTCTACGAGCGCGGGCTCCAGGTCCTGCCGACGTTCGCGATGGTGGCCGGCCAGGGTCTCTCTGCCAGCGATGACGCCGAGCCGGCGCTGGACCTGTCGGCCCTCGGCATCGACCTTGCCACGATCCTGCACGCGGGCCAGTCGCTCACGGTGCACGGAAAGCTGCCCGCCAGCGGGAGCGCGACCGTCGAGACGCGCATCGCCGAGGTCTGGGACAAGGGCAAAGCAGCGGTGGTCGTCCTCGAGAGCACGACGTCTCTCTGGACGTCACGCATGCAGATCTGGGCTCGAGGCGCCGGGGGATTCGGCGGAGAACCCGGGCCTGAGCAAGCCTCGACAATCCCGGACCGCGCCCCCGACCACACGCTCGACTCCCTGACGAGGCCGGGTCAGGCACTGCTCTACCGGCTCAACGGTGACCTCAACCCCCTGCACGCGGATCCCGCGTTCGCGAAGAAGGTCGGCTTCGACCGCCCGATCCTGCACGGTCTGGCCTCATACGGCGTCGTGGCGAAGGCCCTCGTCGACGGCCTCCTCGACGGCGACGCGACTCGCCTGACCTCACTGTCCGTCCGTTTCGCCGGGACGCTGTTCCCGGGTGAGACGATCCGTACGTCGGTCTGGCGTGACGGGAACCTGCTCTCCCTGGCCGCCACCTGCCCCGAGCGCGACGGCGCGCCCGTGCTCAGCCACGCCTACGCGGAGGTCACCCCATGACGCTCGAGCTCACCGCCACCCCGAACAACAAGGGCGTGGACGCTGCAGTCGCTGCTGCTCGCCGCGTCATCGAGACGCTGCTCCACGCCGGTGACAACAGCGCGGCCGAGATGAGCGAGGTCGCCGACCGGCTCAACGCCGTCGCCGACCACCTCGAGGACCACGCCCCGAGCGTGCAGGAGCGGATGGTCGACATGTGGGCCGGTGAGGGCGTCTCCCGCCACGACCCGGTGACCGGGCCGGAGAACGCCATCGCCCCGCCACTGCACCTGGTCGGAAAGGACGACGGCTCGATCGAGGCCCGCGTCACCCTGGGCATGGCCTACCAGGGACCACCCGGATGCGTGCACGGCGGCATCTCGGCCCTGATCCTCGACCACACGCTCGGCGTCGCGAACCACTGGGCCGGCGACTCCGGCATGACCGGCACTCTCACCCTGCGCTACCACCGGCCCACGCCGCTCTTCGAGGAGCTGGTCGTGACCGGCCGCCAGGAGTTGGTCGACGGCCGGAAGATTCGCACCGTCGGCACGATCTCCGCCGGCGGAGAGGTCTGTGTCTCCGCCGACGGGCTCTTCATCAACAAGCACCTGCCCCGGCCGAGCTAGGCCTACGAAAGCGGTCCCGCCTCCGAGTTCCTCAGGGGCGGGACCCCTTCAGTTAGACAGCGACCTCGCGTCGGATCACCTTGCCGGTGGCGTTGCGGGGGAGCGAACGGTCGGTGAAGCGCCAGTGCGTCGGCACCTTGAAGTGGCCGAGCCGCTCGCTCGCGAAGGCGCACATCTCCTCGGCGTCCAGGGGCGCATCGGTGACGATCACCGCGGCCACCTCCTGGCCGAGATCTTCGTGGGGTACGCCGAGCACGACGCACTCGCTCACCTGCGGGTGCTCGATCAGCACACCCTCGACCTCGGCGGGATAGACGTTCTCGCCGCCACGGATGATCAGGTCGGAACGCCGGCTGCTCAGCCGGACGCGACCCTCGCGAACCAGGCCGAGGTCGCCCGTGTGCAGCCAGCGGTCCGCGCCGATCGCGCCGGCGGTTGCCTCGGGGTCGTTCCAGTAGCCCAGCATCGTGTAGGCGCTGCGTACGCAGATCTCGCCCTCGACGCCGTCGGGCACCGGCTGGTCCATCGGGTCGCGGATCTCCAGCTCGACTCCCACGATCGGATAGCCCAGCGTGCCCGGGTCCTGCTGCAGGTCCGCCGTGGTCGCCGCCGAGATCGCCGTGCAGGACTCGGTGAGGCCGTAGCTGTCGACCAGGGCGGTCGCCGCGAACGGCAGACTCTTGCGGAGCCGCTCCTGGAAGGCGGGGGAGGACGGAGCCGAGGCGAGCGAGAACGACGTCAGTGACGAGAGGTCGTACGCCGACAGGTCGCCGTGGGCGAGGAGCCGGTTGGCCATCGTCGGCACGGCGCCCCAGTTCGTGACCCGCTCGCCCTGGATCAGGCGCAGCACCCGGTCGACGTCGAACGCGCCGGTGTGCAGAGCGATCTTGCTGCCGTTGGCCAGGCGAGGGACGGCGAGGTTGTGCAGGCTCGCGATGTGGAAGAGGGGGAGCACGAGGAGGTAGGTGCGGTCGCGCGGGTCGGTCGGGTCGCCGAAGGCGGCGCCGAGCGCGTCGTTCATCCGGTGGTACTCGGCCACCGACAACAGGTTCCGGTGCGAGTGCGTTGCCCCCTTGGGTCGCCCGGAGGTGCCCGAGGTGTAGAGGATGACCGCAGGGTCGTCCTCGGCGACATCGCTGGTGGGCAGCGGCTCGTCGGGGTGCAAGCCCGCGAGCCGGGGGATGTCCCCCTCGATGGTGAGGACCGGTACGACGGTGTCCTCGAGCTGGGCCGCGCGCTTGGCGTCGGCCACGACCAGCGTCGGGGTGGCGTGCTCGAGCCCGTAGGCCAGCTCGCGCGCAGACCACCAGGCGTTGTACCCGACGGAGATCGCGCCGATCGAGACGGTCGCCCAGAACGTGACGATCCACTCCGGGGAGTTGGCGGCCGCGATGGCGACCCGGTCACCCTTCTGTACGCCGTACTCCTCGCGCAGCGCGCGGGCCAACGACGCGACCTGGGCGGCGTGCTCGCGAAAGGTGAGACTCGAGCCGGCGGTGACGATGTAGTCGCGGTCGGCGTGCTGGACGGACTCGGCCAGCAGGTCGTGCAGGGCCCGGCGTCGGTGGGTGAAAACCGGGAGCTTCGAACCCAGGACGTCCTCCTCGGCCAGCTCGAACTGGCCACCGGGGCCGGTGAGCTTCTCCACCACGGCACGCGCCATCGCGCGGGGGTCGGTGCTGGTCGTTTTTTCGCCGGTCGTCATTCTGCAGAGCCTCCTGGGTCGATTCTCGAACAACTCTCGCCTCATGGATCCGCCGCACGGAGGACGACTTCCACTGACCGGGACCCAACCCGGTTCGGCAGCTCGATCGCGCCGATCATCCTGGCATGACTTCATTGCACGGCAAGGTTGCGCTGGTGACTGGTGCCGGACAGGGCGTCGGCGAGGGAATCGCGCTGGCATTGGCCGCCGAGGGTGTCGACGTGGCCGTCGTCGGCCGCACGCTGTCGAAGCTGGAGTCGACCTGCGACGTCCTGCACGCGCGGGACGTCAAGGCCGAGGCGTTCGCCTGCGACGTCGCCGACACCGGAGCTCTGCCCGGCCTGGTCGACGAGGTGGTGGCGACGTTCGGCCGCCTCGACATCCTGGTCAACAACGCATACTCCGGCGCGTACGGACCACTGCTCGACATGAGCGACGACGACTTCCGCAAGGGCTTCGAGTCGGCGCCGTTCGCCGCGTTCGCCCTGATGAAGGCATGCCATCCGCACCTCAAGGGTGGCGGCTCGATCGTCAACCTGGTCACCTCCGCGATGGTGCGGTGGGACCCCACGACGTACGGCGCCTATGCAGCGGCCAAGAGTGCGCTGCGATCACTCACCCGAACCGTCGCGGTCGAGTGGGCGCCCGACGGGATCCGCGCCAACTCGATCGCCCCGCACGCCATGACGCCCGCGCTCGAAGGCTGGACGAAGGCCCGCCCCGAGGAGGCGGCGGCGTTCGTCGCGAGCATCCCGATGCGCCGGATCGGCGACCCGGAGGCCGACATCGGCAGGGCCGTGGTCGCCCTGGTCGGCCCCGACCTCGGCTACCTCACCGGCGCCACGATCCCCCTCGACGGGGGCCAGGCGTTCTTCGGCTGATGGGCACGCACTGGCCGAACAGACCTACGACACCGGGACGGGCCCGACGCACGGGTTGGCATGCCGAAGACGAGAAAGAGGTCATCGAATGACGACGGAACCACAACAAGAGGCGCGGATCCACTGGGACGAGGAGTGCGACGTCCTGGTGGTGGGCTCCGGCGGTGGCGCGTTGACCGGCGCCTACACCGCGGCGCGCGAGGGACAGCTGGTGATTCTCGCTGAAGCGAGTGATCGCTTCGGCGGCACGACTGCATACTCCGGTGGCGGCATGTGGTTCCCCGACAACGCGGTCCTCCGGCGCGCCGGCAGCGAGGACACGCTGGAGGACGCGAGGACCTACTTCCGCTCGGTGGTCGGCGACCGGAGCCCGGTCGAGCTGCAGGATGCCTTCCTGAAGAACGGCGCTCCGCTGGTGGACTACCTGGAGAGCGACGACGACTTCGAGTTCATGGTCTATCCATGGCCTGACTACTTCGGCTCGGCGCCCAAGGCCAGTGCGACCGGGCGACACATCATGATGAGGTCGCTGAAACCCGAGGAGCTGGGCTCGTTGCGCGACTGGCTGCGGCCGACGCTCCCGGTCGAACGCGCCGGCGCGCCCCTTCCCGACAGCATCGACGGAGGGCAGGCGCTCGTCGGTCGGCTTCTGCTCGCGTTGTCGCGCCGCGACGCGGTCGACCTGCGGCTGAACACCCAGTGCGATGAGCTGGTGCGCCAGGGAGACAGTGTTGTCGGCGCCGTGGTCATCCAGGACGGCGTACGACGTCGCATCCGCGCCAGGCGGGGAGTGCTGGTCGCGGCGGGAGGATTCGAGCACAACGAGGAGATGCGGGTCCGGTACGAGGTTCCGGGCAGTGCCCGCGATGCGATGGGCCCGGCAACGAACCGGGGACTGGCGATGCTGGCCGGCATCGACGTCGGTGCCGACACCGATCTGATGCAGGAGGCGTGGTGGTCACCGGGGCTGACCCACCCGGACGGTTCCTCGACGTTCTCGTTGTGGTTCACCGGCGGCATCTTCGTCGACGACAACGGCGAACGGTTCGTCAACGAGTCCGGGGCCTACGACAGGATCGGGCGCGAGGTGATCGACCGGATCGCCGCCGGAGAGGTGACGCTGCCGTACTGGATGGTCTATGACGACCGCGACGGAGCGCGTCCGCCGGTTCGGGCCACCAGCGTTCCGGCGGGGGAGACCCGAGCCTACGAGGATGCCGGTCTATGGGTCAGTGCGGACACGATCGAGGAGCTGGCCGACAGGATCGGAGTGCCCGCTGATCGCTTGGCCGCCACCATCGCGCGGTTCAACGGGTTCGTCGAGGCAGGTCATGACGACGACTTCCACCGTGGCGATGAGCCCTACGACCGCTCGTTCGCCGGTGGAGGCTCACCGCTCGTCCAGATCGCGAAGGGACCGTTCCATGCGGCCGCCTTCGGCATCTCCGACCTGGGCACGAAGGGCGGTCTCCGCACTGACGCACGGGCCCGGGTGCTCGACGCCGACGGCTCGGTGATCAAGGGCCTCTACGCCGCCGGCAACTCGATGGCGGCGTGCAGCGGGACCGTCTACCCGGGCGGGGGCAACCCGATCGGGGCGTGCATGGTCTTCTCCCACCTCGCCGCACTCGACATGGCTGGCGAGGAGGCCCCATGAACCGCAAGGTCCTGCCCGTTCCCCAACCTCGACAGACCATTGCGCCGTCGGTCGACCGGACTCACCAGGATCCGGTGTACCCGGTGCGGGAGCGCGTCTTGCCGCCGAAGGGCGCGCCGAACGTGCTCGTGGTCCTCGTCGACGACATGGGCTTCGGTGCCTCCTCGGCGTACGGCGGCCCGTGTCGGATGCCGACCGCCGAGCGGCTGGCGGCCGATGGGTTGAGCTACACCAGGTTCCACACGACCGCCATCTGTGCGCCGACCCGGGTCTCGTTGCTCAGCGGCCGCAACCACCACAGCGCCGGCATGGGCAGCGTCCCGGAGATGGCGACCTCGTCGCCGGGCTACGACTGCATCCGGCCCGACTCGATGGCGACCCTGCCGCAGATCCTGTCCGGCAACGGTTACCTGACCGGCGCCTTCGGCAAGATGCACCAGACCCCGATGTGGGAGGTTGGCGAGACCGGCCCGTTCGACCGGTGGCCCCTCAACGAGGGCTTCGACAAGTTCTACGGCTTCATCGGCGCGGAGACCAATCAGTTCACCCCCGCGCTGATCGACGGTTTCACCCCGATCGAGCCGCCGCGCACTCCCGAGGAGGGCTATCACCTCTCCGAGGATCTCGTCGACCAGGCGGCGACCTGGATCGAGAACGTCAGTGCGCTGGAGCCCGATCGACCGTGGTTCACCTATCTCAGCTTCGGGGCCTGTCACGACCCGCTGCACGTTCCGGAGGCGTGGCGGGGTCGTTACCGCGGCGAGTTCGCCCGGGGCTGGAACGTTCAGCGCGAGGAGACCTTGGCCCTCCAGAAGCAGCTGGGCCTGGTGCCGCAGGACGCGACGTTGCCCGCGTTCGATCCGGACGTGCCCGACTGGGCTGACCTGAGCGACGACGAGCGCATCGTGTGCGAGCGGCTGATGGAGCTGTACGCCGAGTTCGCCGAGCACATGGACGCCCAGATCGGCAGGCTCGTCGACACCGTCGAGCAGCTCGGACAGCTCGACAACACGCTGGTCGTCTACATGCTCGGCGACAACGGCGCTGCCGCCGAGGGCGGGCTGTACGGCTCCGCGAACCTGGTATGCAACATGAACCGGGTGCCCTTCTCGGTCGACGACATCATCGGTCAGCTCGACGAGCTGGGTGGCCCGATGACCTACCCGCACTATCCGGTGGGCTGGGCGTTGGCGATGAACACGCCCTACCAGCAGTCGAAGAAGTACGCCTCCCACTACGGCGGCACCCGAAACGGGATGATCGTGCACTGGCCGGAGAGGATCACGGCCGCCGGCGTACGCCACCAGTGGCAGCACTGCGTCGACCTGGCACCGACGGTCCTCGAGGCCGTCGGGATCCCGGCACCGGATGTGGTCGACGGCGTACCGCAGGCGCCGATGGAGGGCACCTCGTTCGCGGAGACCTTTGCGGATCCCGAGGCCCCCGAACGCCACACCACGCAGTACTTCGAGGTCCACGGGAGCCGCGGCATCTACGACCACGGCTGGACGGCGGTCACCCGCCACATGCCGATGCCGTGGAGTCGGCCCTACCGTCCGGCACCGCCCTTCGCGGACGATGTCTGGGAGCTCTACGACACCACCTCCGACTGGACACAGGCCGAGGACGTCGCCGAGAAGTTCCCCGAGAAGCTCGAGGAGCTCAAGGCGAAGTTCCTCGTCGAGGCGGCCCGCTACCAGGTGCTGCCCCTCGACGACCGGATGCAGGAGCGCTTCAACCCGGCGGCCGCGCCGCGGCCGGACCTGTTGGGTGAGCGCCGGTCGATCACGTTGCGGCCCTCCATGCGGGGGCTGCGCGAGGGGATCGCGCCCGACGTCAAGAACACCTCCTTCGCGATCACGGCGGAGGTGACCGTTCCCGAAGAGGGTGCGGACGGCGTGCTGATCGCCCAGGGTGGCAGGTTCGGCGGCTGGTCCTTCTACGTCAAGGACGGTCGGCCGGTCTACTGCCACAACCTGACCGGTGCCCGCACCTGGATCCGCGGTGAGCAGATGATCCCGGCAGGTGACCATGTGGTGGGGTTGGGTCTCACCTACGACGGCGGTGGGGTCGGCAAGGGCGCCGAGGTCGTCCTCTCCATCGATGGCACCATCTGTGGGTCCGGCCGGCTCGAGCGCACGGTGGGCTTCCAGTTCTCCATGGACGAGACCATGGACGTCGGGCGCGACCGGGGCACCCCCGTGACCGAGGAGTACGCCGCACGTCCAGCGGACAACGCCTACCGTGGCGAGCTCAGGCAGATCCGCATCGACCTCGCAGAACGTCTCGACGGACCGACCCCGGAGGAACGTCGCCGCGTCGTGATGACCACGCACTGACGCCGGCCTACGGACCGAGAAGGGAAATTCATGAAGGCCAAGCCTTGTTGTGCCCCGGCTGCGACACCAAGAGAGACGCCAGTCGCGCCAGCCACGTCGTACGCCGCCAAGGCCTCACGGAGCACCCGTGGCCAGCTGTTGATCCCGGCAGGCTCGTTCGCGATGGGCGACGCGTTCGGCGAGGGGTACGACACGGACGGCGAGACCCCGGTGCACGAGGTGCGGCTCGACTCGTTCCGGATGGACGCGACGACGGTCACGAACGCCGGGTTCGCGGCGTTCTGCAAGGACACCGGCTATGTCACCGAGGCCGAGGAGCTCGGGGTCTCGGCGGTCTTCCACCTCGCGTTCCGGGGTGGGCGCGGGGATGTGCTCCACGAGGTCGCGGAAGCCCCGTGGTGGTGGGCGGTCAAGGGTGCGTCGTGGCGCCACCCGGGCGGCCCGGCATCGAGCATCCAGGATCGTCAGAACCACCCGGTCGTGCACGTCACGTGGCACGACGCCCAGGCCTACTGCGCCTGGGCGGGCAAGCGGTTGCCGACCGAGGCCGAGTGGGAGTTCGCTGCCCGCGGTGGACTTCAGGGCAGCCGCTTCCCCTGGGGTGACGAGCTCACGCCGCGTGATCGCTGGCGGTGCAACATCTGGCAGGGCGACTTCCCCCGCACGAACACCGCGGACGACGGCCACGTCACGACCGCACCGGTCAAGACCTATCGCCCCAACGGGCACGGCCTGTGGCAGATGGCCGGCAACGTCTGGGAGTGGTGCGCCGACTGGTTCCACGCCGACTACTACGCGGACAGCCCGGTCGCGGCCCCTCGTGGTCCGGAGGCCGGCACGACACGCGTCATGCGTGGCGGGTCCTATCTGTGCCACGACTCCTACTGCCATCGCTACCGCGTGGCCGCCCGGTCGAGCAACACGCCCGACTCGGCCAGCGGCAACATCGGATTCCGCTGCGCCAACGACGCGGACTGATCCCGCCTGCCCCTTCACGACCAAGCCATGTGGCTTAAAGGAGTCGAACCATGACGGCCGCTTTCCCCGAGAACCAGCAGGCTTCCGCGAACCGGCCCAACGTGGTCGTGGTGCTGCTCGACGATGTTGGATTCGGAGCCGCCGGCTCGTTCGGTGGTCCGGTCGACACGCCCACGCTCGATGGGCTGGGGAGCGAGGGCCTCCGCTACAACCGCTTCCACACCACCGCGATCTGCTCGCCGACCCGGGCGTCGCTGCTGACCGGGCGCGACGCGCACGTCACGGGAGTCGGCACTGTGCTCAACTCGGCGTTCGACCACCCGGCGTACAAAGGGGTGCTGCGGCCCGAGACCGCCTCGGTCGCCCGCGTACTCCAGGACGGGGGCTATGCCACCGCGTGCATCGGAAAGTGGCACCTGGCGCCGGCATGGGAGTCGTCCCAGGCCGGACCGTTCGACCGCTGGCCGACAGGGCAGGGCTTCGACCACTTCTATGGCTTCCTCGGCGGTGAGACCCACCAGTTCCACCCCACGCTCTACGCGGGCACCGCGCCGGTGGAGCCACCGACCCGACCCGACTACCACCTGACAGAGGACCTCGTCGACCAGTCGATCGAGTGGATCCGAGGACAGCAGGACCCGTTCTTCCTCTACCTCGCACCCGGGGCCACCCACGCGCCGTTGCACGTCCCCGGTGCCTGGAGCCGGAAGTACGCCGGTCGCTTCGACGCCGGTTGGGACGCGATGCGCGAGGCGACCCTGCGCAGGCAGAAGGAGCTCGGTGTGCTGCCCCCTGGGACGACCCTCACGCCGCGGCCTGAGGAGATCCCGTCCTGGGACAGCCTCAGCGACGAGGAACGCGTCGTGGCCGCCCGGCTGATGGAGGTCTACGCCGGCTTCCTCGAGCACACCGACGTCCACCTCGGGCGACTCGTCGACGAGCTGAAGCAGACCGGGCGCTTCGAGAACACCTTGTTCTGCTACATCGTTGGCGACAACGGCAGCAGCGCCGAGGGCGGCCTCCCCGGCAGCCTGAACTACATGGGCGCGCTCCAGGGCCTGCAGGAGTCCACGGCCCAGCAGATCGAGGGCCTGGACCGTATCGGCGGCGCCGAATCCTACGCGCAGTACCCCGCGGGCTGGGCCTGGGCCATGACCGCGCCGTTCCAGTGGATGAAGCAGATCGCCTCGCACCTGGGCGGGACGCGCAACCCGATGGTGCTCTCGTGGCCCGACGGCGTGAGCGATCGCGGAGCGCTCCGCAGCCAGTTCTCTCACGTCAACGACCTCGCCCCAACGATCCTCGAAGTGGCGGGCATCGCGGCACCCGAGCGCGTGGACGGTGTCGAGCAGTTGCCCATGGACGGCACCAGCCTCGTCTACTCCTTCACCGACGGCGATGCTCCCGAGCGGCACGAGACCCAGTACTTCGAGGTCAACGGCCACCGGTCGATCTACCACCGGGGCTGGCTGGCCTCGGCCCATCACGGGGGTGTCCCGTGGACGGTCGGCCGGCCGGGAAAGCCGCGTGACTTCGACGAGGACGTCTGGGAGCTCTACGACCTGAGCACCGACTTCAGCCAGTCCGAGGACCTCGGCAAGAAGGAGCCGGAACGGCTCGCCGAGCTGAGGACGCTGTTCGATCAGCATGCGGAGAGGGTCGGGATCCTGCCCCTCCGCGACGCCCGCGTCTCGCGAACCCGCATGCCGACGCTGACCGAGGACCGGACCAGCTTCACCTACCACGCGAGCGACGTCGGCATCCCCGAGAGCCAGGCCCCGCGGATGCTCGGCCGGTCCTGGCATCTGCGGGCTCGGCTCGACCTCACGGGCGAAGCCGAAGGGGTCATCGCCAGCATGGGTGGCGAGGCTGCCGGATGGGTGCTGTGGCTCGATCCCGAGGGATGCCCGGTGCTCACCTTCCGTACCTTCGAACGCGCCAGGCTGGAGCTCCACGGTGAGGAGCTCGGGGCGGGTCGCCACCTGCTCGAGGTGGTCTTCGCGTACGACGGGGGCGGGCGTGGCCGCGGCGCCACGATCAGCCTCGTGCACCACGGTTCCGTGCAAGACAGCGGACGGATCGAGGTGACGCCGCCGGCCGTCTTCTCGATCGACGAGACCTTCGACATCGGGGTCACATCCGGGTCGCCCGTCGGCGGCTTCCCCGCGTCGTACCCCTTCAGCGGCGGGACCATCGAAGGCGTGGACATCGAGGTGGACGGATGAACGATCAGGGCAGCCTGCTGGGATTCCGGTCAGTGGGATCGCCATCGATGTGGTGGCGGTCACACGGCCTAGCCTGCCTTATCTCGTCAGAACGGGAACGAAACGACCGAAGGGAGCCCAGCTGATGCGCAGGATCGCGTGGCGGGCCGGAGAGCTGTTGGGCGTGCTGTTCATAGTCAGCTTCGGCGTGTTCATGCTCCTCACGCTGATGCCCGGCGACCCGGCCGTGGCCATCCTCGGCGAGGGCCACCCCCCGGCCGACTACGAGGCACTCCGGCAGGAGCTCGGCCTCAACGACCCGCTCCTCGTGAGGTACTGGGACTGGCTGTCGGCCGCGGTCACCGGTGACCTCGGGACCTCGCTCGTGCCACCGCAGAGCGACGTCTCCGACCGCATCCTCGGCGCCCTCCCGGTCAGCGTCCAGCTTGCCGTGATGGGTCTGCTGATCGCACTGGTCCTGGCCGTCCCGCTGGCCATGTGGTCCGCCGCCCACGCCGGCGGCACCGTCGACCGGATCATCAGCGCCGGAATGTTCGCGGTCCTCTCAGTGCCCTCCTTCCTCGCCGGGCTGCTGCTCATCATGGTCTTCGCCAACGGGCTCGGGCTGTTCCCGCGGGCCCAATGGGTGCGGATCAGCGAGGACCCCGTCGCCAACCTGCACCACGCCGTGCTCCCTGCGATCGTGATCGCGCTGATGGAACTGGCGCTGTTCACCCGGATCCTGCGCAACGACCTGATCGTCACACTCAACGAGGACTACATCCTCGCGGCCCGAGCCAAGGGCATGCCGGCCTGGCGGATCCTGGTCGCCGACGCGCTGCGGCCCTCGTCGTTCTCGCTCGTGACCCTGATGGGCATCAGCCTGGGACGGCTGGTCGGCAGCACCGTGATCGTGGAGTATCTCTTCGCCCTCCCCGGCATGGGCTCGATGATCGTCACCGCCTCCGGCCAGGGCGACTTCCCCCTGGTGCAGGGTGCGGTGCTCGTCATCGCCCTCGTCTATGTCGTTGTCAACGCCGGTATCGATCTCTCCTATGGATACCTTGACCCGAGGACCCGCCGTGCTCATGCCTAGTCGAAAGCGGCGTACGCCGCACCGCACCCGCGAGCTTGTGATCGGTGCCGTCCTGACGACGGCCGGCCTCGGCCTCACCGGGTTCGGCTGGAGCACGCCACTGCTGCCTCTCGGAGGCAAGGCAGCGCTGTTCCTCGGCGGTCTCGTGCTGGTCCACCAGGGGTCCTCGCGCCTCCTGCGGGCGCTCCTCGGACGCCGAATCGACCTCGTCTTCATCGTCAGCATGGTCTGGCTGGTCGGACTCGTCCTGCTCGCGCTGCTCGCTCCGTTGCTCCCGCTCGCAGAGCACCGCGACGTGGCGAAGACCCTGCTGGAGCCTGCCAACATGGCGCCACGGCTGCTCACCGACCATCCGCTCGGCACCAACGGTCAGGGCCTGGACCTGCTGTCCCGGTCGCTGCACGGCGCACGGACCTCGCTGATGATCTCGCTGATGGCCGTCACCATGGGCACGCTCGTCGGCGGCTCGATCGGAGTCGTCGCCGGCTACCTCCGCCACGGAGTCGACAGCGTCGTCGGGGTCCTCACCAATGCACTGCTCGCCGTGCCACCGCTGATCCTGCTGATCGCGCTGAGCACGTTCCTGGACCCGAGCCTGCGCAACATGGCGCTGGCCCTGTCCCTGCTGACGATCCCCGGCATGGTTCGGCTGGCCCGCGCCAACACGATCGCCTTCGCCCAGCGGGAGTTCGTGATGGCGGCCCGGCTGATGGGCGCGAGCCGCTCTCGGGTGATGGTCCGCGAGCTGGTGCCGAACGTGATCTTGCCGGTCTTCTCGATGGCAATCGTGATCATCTCGGTGCTCATCGTGGCCGAGGCGTCGCTGAGCTTCCTCGGCCTGGGCATCCAGCAGCCCGACCCCACCTGGGGCAACATGATCGCGGAGGGTGAGGGCGGAGCCATGGAGGACCACCCGCACCTCGTGCTGGTGCCCGGCGCCTTCCTGTTCCTGACCGTCTTCTCCTTCAACCTGCTGGGCGAGAAGGCCCAGAAGCGATGGGACACGAGGAGTGCCAAGCTGTGAACATCCTTGAAGTAGAAGACCTCCACACCGTCTTCACCACGCCCCGCGGGGTGATGCGCGCGGTCGACGGCGTCTCGCTGTCACTGCGGGCCGGGGAAACCCTCGGCATCGTGGGCGAGTCGGGTTCGGGCAAGTCCGTGCTCGGCAGGACGATCATGGGTTTGATCGCCGACGACGCGACGACGTCGATCTCCGGCTCGGTGCGCATCGGCGGTCATGACATGCACGCTCTGAAGCCGAGGGCGCGCCGCCGGCTCTGGGGACCCGAGGTCGCGATGGTCTTCCAGGACCCGATGACCTCCCTCAACCCCGTCAAGCGGGTCGGCACGCACATCACCGAAGCGCTCCGGCTGCACCTCGGGCTCAGTCGCAAGGACGCGTACGAGCGGGCCGTCGACCTGCTCCGCCAAGTCTTCATCCCCGAACCGAAGCGGCGGATGAGGCAGTATCCCCACGAGCTCTCCGGAGGAATGCGCCAGCGCGTCGTGATCGCGATGGCACTGGCCTGCGACCCCAAGCTGCTGATCGCCGACGAACCCACCACGGCCCTCGACGTGACCGTGCAGCGCCAGATCCTCGACCTGCTCGCCACTCTCGCCTCCGAGCGCAACATGGCCACGATCCTGATCAGCCACGACCTCGGCGCCGTCGGGGGCCGCACCGACCGCGTCGCCGTGATGTACGGCGGCCGCACGGTCGAGACCTCGGACACCTCCCGAGTCTTCGCGAACCCCGTCCATCCGTACGCCGAGGCGTTGCTCGCCTCGAGCCCGCGCATCGGCGACGCCCCGCACACGGTGCTCCGGGCGATCGAGGGTGCGCCCCCGAACATGCTCACGCCGCCCACCGGGTGCAGCTTCGCGCCGCGGTGTCGTCTCGCCACCGACCGGTGCCACGAGGAGCAGCCCGAGCTGCGGGAGCTGACGGACGGGGACGCCACCCACCTGGGTGCCTGCCACTTCCCGCTGCTGCGAGTCCACCAGGAGGTGAGCTGACATGGCTGGAAGCGGAACCGCGCACATGCGACCCGACGTCGAGCCGGTGCTCTCGGTCGACCAGATGGTCGTGGAGTTCCCGGTCGGCCGCAAGCAGGTCGTGCACGCCGTGTCCGGGCTGAACATCGACCTGCTCCCGGGAGAGACCCTGGGCATCCTCGGCGAGTCCGGGTGCGGCAAGTCGAGCGCCGGCCGGGCGGTCATGCAGGAGCCGCCGCCGACCTCCGGCTCGGTGAGCCTGGGGGCAACTGAGCTGACCGGGCTGAAGATCCGCGAGCTGCGGAAGGCCCGGTCCAAGATGCAGATGATCATGCAGGACCCGGTCTCCTCGCTGAACCCGCGGCGCAAGGTGCGTGACCTGGTCGCCGAGGGACTGGCGATCTGGGGCTTCGACGGGGACGACCAGGACGCGGCCATCCGGGAGACGCTCGTCGCCGTCGGCCTCGATCCCGACGTGGTCTGGGACCGACGGCCCCACGAACTGTCCGGTGGCCAGTGCCAGCGGGTGTGCATCGCCCGGGCGCTGATGATGAACCCGGAGGTGCTGATCTGCGACGAGCCGGTCTCCGCGCTCGACGTCTCCGTCCAGGCCCAGATCCTCAACCTGCTGGAGAGGACCAAGGAGAAGTTCGACTTCTCGATGATCTTCATCGCCCACGACGTCTCGGTCGTGAAGAACATCAGCGACCGGGTGATGGTGCTCTACCTCGGCAAGACCTGCGAGGTGCTGCCGTCGACCAATCTGGAGACCGCGGCAGTGCACCCCTACACCCGCACCTTGATCGCCTCGATCCCCGGCGGCGAGGAGATCGCGCCGGTCGACGTGTCGCTGTCGGCAGCGGCCACCGAGCTGCCCTCGCCGCTCAACCCACCGTCGGGGTGCCGGTTCCGTACCCGCTGCCCGCTGGCGACGGAGCAGTGCGCTGCCGAGGAACCCCAGTTGCGAAGCGTCGGTGAGGGCCACTTCATCGCCTGCCACAACGTGGCACTGTGATGGCGGACCAGAACGTCCAGCTGGACGCCGCCTGGGAGGCGATGACCCAGCACCTGCTGGCTGCAGCGGACGTCATCCGGGCAGACCCCCGGGCCGAGGATCCGGCGATCCGCGCCGCCGGCTACCGATACCTGCTCAACCTCACGAACGCGGCACTCGAGCAGAAGGTCTTCAGCGCGGACCGGGACTATCCCGAGCACGGGCGGTTGCAGGACAGCACCAAGCGCTATGCCACCGAGTCCCCGGACTGCTTGTTTGGGGTCACCTCACTTGACCCGGCAGGCACATATCGGGTCAGGGTGACCGGCGGAAGCCCCCACTACCTCGGGTTCACCGTCTATCGGGACATGGACCACTATGGGAACTCGCGCGGCGCGGCGAGCGGCGACTTCGCAGCCCTCTTCACGGCTGCGACCGGTGCGACCCTGGCCAGCACGTCGAGCCCCGGAAGCCTCAAGCTCGATGACAACGGCGACTGTGAGTTGATCCTGTCCGCCGAACCGCACGAGGGCAACTGGCTGCCGCTGACGCCAGGTGCCGATCACGTCGTCAGCCGCCAGTACTTCTACGACTGGGACACCGAAGAACCCGCGCACGTCTCGATCGAGCGCCTGGACGCGGCGGGGCCGGGACCGGTCGCCGAAGTGGCCGCCGTGCTCGATGAGGTCGTCGGGTTCGGACAGCTGGTCGAGGGATTCGCGCGGACCTGGGCCAGGTTCTACAACCTCAAGGCCGAGCGCAAGCTCAACATCCTGGTCACCGAGCCTCCGCTCGATGCGTCCTACGCCGGCGACGGCGGTTACATCTCCTATGGTGGCGGCTTCTTCGACCTCGCCGAGAACGAGGCGGTCATCGTCGAGTTCACGCCGCCCGAGTGTCACTTCTGGAACCTCGCGCTCGGCGACGTGTGGTCGCAGTCCCTCGACTACACCTTCCGACAGACTCACCTCAACGGCTTCCAGTCGCGGTTGGACGACAGCGGCGTCTTCCGGGGTGTCATCGCCCACCGGGACCCGGGTGTGGCCAACTGGTTCGACACCGCCGGCAACCGGTTCGTGCACGTGACCTACCGCTGGTGGCTCGCAGCCCAGCCGGACGTGGTGACCCCGGCCTCGAGGATCGTGAAGTTCGACGACCTGGCCCGCGAGCTCGACCCGGCCACTCCACTGATCACGCCGGAGGAACGTCGAGACAGCCTCGACCGACGCCGTCGCGCTGTCCTGAAACGTTACCGCCGCTAGGAGAGAGAAGTCATGGGCTGCCAGCCACCCGATGCCATCGGGCTTGCCGAGCTGATCCGGAAACGGGAGCTGAGTCCCCGCGAGGCGGTCGAGGACGCGATCGCCCGGATCGAGAAGCACAACCCGTCGCTCAACGCCGTGATCGCCACACGCTTCGAGGAAGCGCTGGCGGACGTCGACGCGGGCCTCCCGGACGGGCCGCTGCACGGCGTACCGGTGCTGATCAAGGACCTCAACATGGATGTCGCCGGGCTGCCCAGCAGCCGCGGCAGCCGGCTCTTCGCCGACCACGTTCCGGAGTGCGACTCCGAGCTGGTGGCCCGCTACAAGCGGGCCGGCATGGTCGTGCTCGGCACCACCAACAGTCCCGAGTTCGGCCTGAACGCCAGCACGGAGCCGCAGCTGCACGGGCCGACCGGAAACCCACGGGATCTCACCCGTTCGCCGGGAGGGTCCAGCGGCGGTTCGGGTGCGGCGGTCGCTGCCGGCCTGGTGCCGGTGGCGCACGCGAGCGACGGTGGCGGCTCGATCCGGATCCCGGCGTCGATGAACGGCCTCTTCGGGCTCAAACCCAGCCGGGGCCGGGTCACACCCGCGCCGGCTCCCTCGACCCTCAGCGGACCGTCCTCGGTGCACCACGCCCTGACGACGACGGTCCGCGACAGCGCGCTGCTGTTGGACATCGGCTCCGTGCGCGTGGCCGGAACCGCGATCGGCGTACCTGCCCTGACCTCGCGGCCGCCCCGGCCGCTGCGAATCGGGCTCACGACTGCTTTCACGGATGGCCCCGAGACAGATCCGGAGGTGGTGGCCGCCGTCGAGGACGCGGCCCACCTGTGCGCGTCGCTCGGGCACATCGTCGTTCCCGTCGACGCGCCATGGGCGCCGGGCGCGGCGTCCGCCCAGACCGCGCCGCTGATGGGTGTCACCTTCACCACGGCGGTCCAGGACCGGCTGGCCGAGCTCGGCCGCGATCTTCGAGAGGACGACCTCGAGCCGTTCACGCACCTGCTGTTCGAGCACTACAGCAGCCTGCCCGCCACGGAGCTCTCGCGTGCACTGAGCGCTGCCCAGCGCATCGGCTGGCAGGTGGGTGCGGGCTTCGATCAGTACGACGTCCTGCTGACGCCGACACTCGCCCGCCGGGTGCCCGCCCTGGGGCTGCTCGACACGACCCGGCCCGCGACGATCTACGAGCACGGCAGTGTGTTCTCGGCGTGGACCAGCGTCTTCAACGCCACCGGCATGCCGGCCATGTCCGTGCCGCTCGGGACCGACAGCGACGGCCTCCCGATCGGCGTTCAGTTCGCCGCCGACCTCGGCCAGGAGCGTCTGCTGCTCGCGCTGGCCGCACAGCTGGAGGAAGCGGCCCCCTGGACTCGCACGGTCTGAACGGACCTGAGCGCCAAGGAAGCCCGGCCCCATGGGGC
>NZ_JBOHDN010000281.1:0-4805 GCF_050699375.1 Nocardioides sp.
CGAACGGCCTCGTCGACCGGTTCGTCACGTCGTGGGCCGGACCCACCGCCGTCGTGAAGCGGATCCGGATCCGGCTCGGCGCGCCCAACTACCCGGGCGACACGATGACGCTCACCGGCTCGGTGTCCGCGATCGACGACGCCCGCGTGACGGTCGACGTGGTTGGCGCCAACCAGATCGGCGTGCACGTCTCCGGTCTAGTCGAGGTGCAGGTCTGATGGGTGGGTTCTCCGGGGCCACCGCGATCGTCGGCATCGGCGCCACCGAGTTCTCCAAGGAGTCCGGCCGCAGCGAGCTCCAGCTCGCCTGCGAGGCAGTGACGGCGGCGATCGCCGACGCCGGCCTCGAGCCCGGTGATGTCGACGGCATGGTCACCTTCACCGCTGAGACCAGCGCCGAGATCCATGTCGCCCGCAACGTCGGTATCGGAGACCTGTCGTTCTTCTCCCGCGTCCCGCACGGCGGTGGCGCGGCGTGCGGAACCGTGGCGCACGCGGCCGCCGCGATCCACGCCGGCCTCGCGGACGTCGTGGTCTGCTGGCGTGCTTTCAACGAGAGATCAGGGGAGCGCTACGGACTCGGCCAGGCGGACCGGCCGATGGACACGAACGCCGACCGTGCAGCGTACGCCTGGATGACACCTTTCGGGCTCTCCACCCCGGCGCAGTGGGTTGCGATGTTCGCGCGCCGCTACATGCACGAGTACGGCGCTACGACGGAAGACTTCGGGCGGATCTCGGTCATCGACCGGGCGCGGGCGGCGACCAACCCGAGCGCGCACTTCTTCGGTCGGCCGATCACCCTCGAGGAGCACCAGGCGTCGCGCTGGATCGCGGAGCCGCTCCACCTGCTCGACTGCTGTCAGGAGACCGACGGCGGCCAGGCGCTCGTGGTCGTCTCTGCCGAGCGTGCGAAGGACCTGGCGCACGCACCGGCTCTCGTCGTCGGTGCCGCGCAGGGCTCGGGCCGGGACCAGCACATGATGACCTCCTACTACCGGCCCGCTATCTCCGGCATCCCCGAGATGGGGCTCGTGGGCAATCAGCTCTGGGCGCAGTCGGGTCGTCGCCCGAGCGACATGCAGGCGGCCGTGCTCTACGACCACTTCACGCCGTTCGTCCTGCCCCAGCTGGAAGAGCTCGGCTTCTGCGGCCGCGGCGAGGCGGCAGACTTCATCCGTGACGGCTCCCTCGAGCTCCAGGGCTCCCTGCCGCTCAACACGCACGGCGGCCAGCTCGGCGAGGCCTACCTGCACGGCATGAACGGCATCGCCGAGGCGGTGCGACTGATCCGGGGAACCTCGGTCAACCAGCCCGGGGACGTCGACAACGTCGTGGTCACCGCGGGCACCGGCGTGCCCACCTCCGGTCTCGTCCTGGGGGTGGCGTGAACACCTGGCTCGGCCGAGATCTCGGCACCCGCACCGTGTCGTACGCCGAACGCGACCCGATCCTCTATGCGCTGGCGCTCGGCGTCGAGCCGTCGCGGCTGGACCTCGTCTTCGAGGAACAGCTGCGCGTGCTGCCGACCTTCGGGCTGACCCTGGCCCAGTGGGCGCCGGACGCCCTCGGCGCGGCAGGGGGTTTCGACACCTCCACGGCGGTCCACGGCGCGCAGGCGCTGACGGTGCTTGCGCCGCTGCCCCGTGCGGGCGAGGTCACGATGACGGCTCGCGTGAGCAATGTCTGGGACAAGGGCGCGGCCGCGGTCTTCGACATCGAGGTCACCTGCGACTACTTCGTGGCGACCTGGGCGATCTTCGCGCCCGGCAGCGGAGGTTTCGGCGGCGATCGAGGCCCCCGGACCAGCGACCGACCCGCGGGTGATCCCGACCTCGCCCTGGACGTGACGACCACGATGCATCAGCCCGCGCTCTATCGCCTGCTGGGCGACCGACACGCCATGCACGTCGACCCGGCTGCGGCGGCCGCGGCCGGTATGCCGCGGCCGTTCATGCACGGCCTCTGCACGATCGGGATGGCCGTGCTCGCCCTCGCCGACAGCCAGGGCGTCCACCCGGCGTCGTTGACGAAGCTGGCGGGTCGGTTCGCTGCCCCCGTCTTTCCGGGCGACACCCTGCACGTGCAGGGCTGGAACGCCAACGACCGGGTCTGCTTCGAGGCTGCGGCCGACGGTCGTCCGGTGATCACCTCTGGATACGTCGGCTTCGGTGGCTGAGCTCCTGACTGTCGCCGGCATCGCGGCACTGGTGTTCCTGCTCGCCGCAGTGGCACAGGCGGTGAGCGGCTTCGGGTCCGCGCTCGTGGCAGTCCCGCTGCTGGCGCTGGCGGTCGGGCCCACCACGGCGGTCGTGGCCGCCACCATGATGAGTCTCCTGCTCTCAGCGGGCGCCTGGCGTCACGAGCGTGCCCACGTCGACGTACGCCTCGCGCGCACGCTCACTCTTGCCGGCGTGCTCGGGATGCCGCTGGGTCTCGTTGTCCTCGCGAGGTTCGACGACCGATCCTTGACGGTCCTGATCGCCGCGGCGGTGCTCGTCACGGTGATCCTGCTGTGGCGGAACCTCCCCCTGCCCTCGGGAGGGAAGTCCCTGTGGTTCGCGGGCGCGACGAGCGGTCTCCTACTGACCTCGACCGGGATGAATGGTCCGCCGCTCGTGTTGTCGTTGCAGAGCGCCGGGCTGGCGGCGCGCCGCTTCCGCGCGACCCTCCAGGCGGTGTTCTGCAGCCAGGGCGTGGTTGCTGTGGCCACGTTCGCGGTGACCGGTCACCTGCACGCCACCACCTGGGTTGTCGTCATCGGGGGAGCGGTGGGCCTTCCCGCCGGCTGGGCGATCGGCGACCGGATCTTCCACCGGCTTTCTCCGGAGCGGTTCCGGGCGATCGTGCTTGCTGGGCTCGTCGTCACCGCGACGATCTCGCTCGGCAACGCCGTCTTATGAGCGCCCGTCACAGAGCCATGGTGCCGCGAGCCTGAGATGCCTCGTGGGTGATCACTGGCTCGGCGTTCACATCTCTCTTCGTAACTCGTTCTTCAACACTTTGCCGGAAACGTTGCGCGGCAGGTGATCGACGAAGACGACCTCGCGCGGCACCTTGAAGTTGGCCACGCGCTCGCGGAGGAAGCCGGCCACCTCCTCGACGCCCACAGCGGCCTCCGGCCGTCGCACGACGAAGACGCAGCCCACCTCACCCATCCGCTCGTCGGGAACGCCGAAGACGGCGGACTCGAGGACCCCGTCGAGCCGGGACAGTGCCTGCTCGACCTCGGCGGGGTACACGTTGAACCCGCCGGTGATGTACATGTCCTTGAGCCGGTCGGTGATGGACAGGTAATCGCGCTGATCCACTCGGCCCACGTCGCCGGTACGCAGCCACCCGTCGGGGTCGATCGCCTCGGTGGTGGCCTCGTCGTCGTCGAGGTAGCCCTGCATCACCATGTCGCCGCGGAACTGCACCTCGCCCTCGTCGCCCGGAGGGAGGACGGTGCCGGTCTCAGGGTCGACGATCCGAACCTCGATCCCGGGCACAGGAGGACCGCAGGTGCTGGCCACGAGCGCGTCGGGGTCGCCGGGGCGACACATCGTGGCGACCACGCACTCGGTCATGCCGAACGCTGTCAGCACGTGGTCGAACCCCAGCTCGGCCTGCATCCGCTCGACGAGCGCCACCGGAACCGACGCGGCGCCTGTGACGGCGAGCCGCAATGACGAACGGTCGATCGAGCCGAGACGCGGTGATCCGAACAGCGAGGAAAAGACCGTCGGAGCCCCAGGCAGCACCGTGATGCCCTCCTCGTCGATCAGCCTCAGCGTCTCGTCCACGTCGAAGGTGGCCTGCGGGTAGATGCAACAGCCAGTGAGCAGCGCGACCAGCAGCCCGGCCTTGTAGCCGAACGAGTGGAAGAACGGATTGATGACCAGGTAGCGGTCCTGCGCGGTCACCCCGCAGGTCTCACCCCAGATCCGCGCCGCGGCCACGGTCTGGCGATGTGCGGACAGCACGCCCTTCGACCGGCCGGTGGTGCCTGAGGTGAAGAGGATGTCGGCGATGTCGTCGGTCTTGACCTCGGCGGCCCGCCGGTCCGCCTCGTCGATCGAGTCCTCATCGGCCAGCGCGGCGAGGCCCTCGAAAGCCATGACGTCAGGCGACGACGCTCCGGCCCCGATCCGAACGACCGCGCGCAGGTCGGGCAGTCCGGCGATCGGCGAGGTCGCATCCGCGAAGACGGGACCGATCGGGTCCTCCTGCTCCTCGGATGCTCGAGCCATCTCTTCGACCTGAGAACGCCCGAGGAATCCGTCGGCCACCACTGCGACGGTTGCGCGGGTCCTGCGGAGCACATCCACGACCTCGTGACCCCGGTAGCGAGTGTTGAGCGGGACGAGTGTGGCCCCGGCGTAGCTGATCCCCAGGGCGGACAGCACCCACTCCAGACTGTTGGGCGCCCACACCGCCACGCGGTCACCGGGTGCGACGCCCAGCCGGACGTAGCCGGCGGCCGTGCGGCGTACCTCGTCTCGCAGCTCGGCCCACGACATCGAGCGTTTCCCGTCGACGACGGCCGTCCGGTCGCCGTACCGCTCGGCGGCCATGTGTACCGCCTGGGGCAGCGTCGTCGGTTGGGGGTCGGTCATGGCTGGCTCCACATTCGGTAGGCTCCCAAGCAAGTGCTTGGTAGCCTACCGTAGGTGGTGACTGCGACTAGGTTGCGGTCCATCGATGCGGGCCATGACCGGGGTGGCGAGGACGCCGTGGATCAAGACCGAGGCGACGACGGTGAAGGCGACCGTCGACCACAGCCAGTCCTGGGCCAACGCCGGATCCTTGCCGGCGGCGTACGCG
>NZ_JBOHDN010000282.1:0-2838 GCF_050699375.1 Nocardioides sp.
CGCACGCTGCGCACGCACCTCGCTGCGTTGGCATCGCTCGGAAGACACCCGGTATGCCGTCGCGACGCCGCCTTGCGATGCACGCACGCATCGCACGACTTATGGCACGGACTCTCGGCGCGGGACACTAGTGAGACTGCTCCGCCTCGTTCAGTCCGGTGCCGTGGGGTCCTGAGGTCGATCGGTCTCCTCCCGGCCAGGATGTCGCTCGGCGACTCCGCGCCCATTTTGGTTCACTCGCGGCGCAACTTCTTTCGCTATCGGAATACAGCGTAGCGAATGAATCGTTTGCGTGGGTTTATTGACAGAATTCTGAGGATTTGTTGGACAGAGCGCGTGACCTATGTTTAATGTGTTTATCAGCGAGTTTGCGACAGGGGGAGGACGCGGCACGCTTCTCCGCCGGTGGTGTCTCGCATTTCTAGGGATTCTCGGTCACTTAGAAAGGAGTATCAGCATGTTTGACCCCGGCATTCTCGATCAGATCATCCAGGCGCTGAACGACCTGCTCAGCAGCCTGTAGGCAGTCCACGACACCTCGCGCACCGCTTGCGGTGGCTGCGGCGACTGCGGCCCCGGGGGCGGCATGATCCGCCCTCGGCCGAGGGGAGGTCGCAGCCGTGGTGCCTCGAGGTCGTCCTTATCGATGCCGACCCCGGACGATGAGTCCGGGGTCGGCATCGGTTCTCCGGCGGAGATACTCAGAGATTTCGCGCGTGATATCCACCTCGGTGGAAAACGCAGGGCTCAGTCCGGATATTCGCTCCGTCGTGCTCGAAATATCGAGACATAACGATCAGTGGATCGGGAAGTACGTTGCATGCTCGTTCGCCGCGACGGCGGCCAGACGCTCATCGTTCGCATGGGTGACCAGGACCAGAGAGCCGCCACCGGCGAGCAGGGCGGCCAGGAGCTCGGCACCGGCCGGTGAGGCCGAGGGGGCGGTGGTGAGAAGCCGCTCGGCCCTTCCCGCGCCCCCGAACAGGTCGCCGTGGCCGGTCTCGATGCCTGCCCACGAGGTCGCGGCGTCGTCCGTGGTCGGTGGGTCCCAAGGGGTGAAGGCGTCCGGCTGGCCCCAGACCTCGATGCCGACGTCGTGGACGTCCTGGGGGAGCGGGTCGGCGAAACGTACGCCGAAGGGGAGGAGCGAGCATGCCAGCGTCGGCCGCTTCCCGGCGTCGTCCGCCCAGGTCGGCAGGGTCTCGGGGCCGCAGACGACGGCGTCGGGACTCTCCGCGTCGGTCACCACGAGGCCGGTGTTCCAGGCGGCGCCGAGGAAGACGGCGGCCAGCCAGTGGGTGGGCAGGTCGATGCGGATGCTGTCGCCGCGCTCGAGGCCGTGCTCGTCGACGAGAAGGCCGGAGGCCTTGGCCACCCAGTTGGCGTACGTCGTGGTGGAGAGCTCCTGGCGCTCACCGCTCGCCTCGTCATAGAAGGTCACGAACGGCCCGCCGGGGTCGGTCCGAAGGGCTCGGGCGAGGGTATCGGGATAGGTCCGTGCGTTCGTGGCCACGAGGCTCACCTTAGGGTGTGCCGCATGAGCGAGCGCCAGCGAGCGAACATTGGGTCCATGACGTTCTGGGCAGTGATCCCCGCCGGCGGTGCCGGTACGCGGCTGTGGCCGCTCTCACGGTCCTCGGAGCCGAAGTTCCTCCGCGACCTGACCGGCAACGGACGTACGCTCCTGCAGGAGACCTTCGACCGCCTAGAGCCCGTCTCCGACGGCGTCATGGTGGTGACCGGCGCGGCCCACGAGCGGGCCGTGTGCGAGCAGCTGCCGGAGGTGCCGTACGACGCGATCCTGGCCGAGCCGAGCGGGCGCGACTCGATGGCCGCGATCGGCCTGGCCGCGGCCTTCCTCGAGCGGCGCGACCCGGATGCGGTGATGGGCTCCTTCGCCGCCGATCACGTGATCCGCAACGTCGACAACTTCCACGAGACCGTACGCAGCGCCGCGGCGATCGCCGAGGACGGCTGGCTCGTGACGATCGGGATCTCACCGACCTTCCCGTCGACCGCGTTCGGCTACATCGCCGAGGGTGAGCCGTTGGCAGCCCATAGGGGCGCCTACGTCGTCGACGAGTTCGTCGAGAAGCCGTCGGCCGAGGTCGCTCAGGGCTATCTGGACACCGGCCGATACCGGTGGAACGCCGGAATGTTCGTCGTGCGCCCCACCGTCCTTCTCGACCTGCTCGCGGAGTCGGACCCCGACTTCGCGAGCCGGCTGCGCGCGATCGCCGCCGAGCCCACGCGGTTCGAGGAGCTGTGGGAGACGCTGCCGAAGATCGCGGTCGACCACGCTGTCGCCGAGCCCGCTGCCGCCGCGGGCAAGGTCGTCACGGTGCCCGCCGACCTCGGCTGGGACGACATCGGCGACTTCGACTCGCTCGCCACGCTGCTCCAGGCCGCCGGCGCGGCCTCCTCGGAGGGCCCCACGATCCTCGGTGACGACTCGCTCGTCCACGCCCTCGACTCCACCGGCCTGGTCATTCCCCACTCCGGCCGCACCATCGCCCTCATCGGCCTCGAGGACATCGTCGTCGTCGACACCGACGACGCCGTCCTGGTCACCACCCGTGCCCACGCCCAGCAGGTCAAGAAGATTGTCACCGCCCTCAAGGACTCCGACCGCGACCACCTCACCTGACCTGACCCGAACCCGCCGAGGCGTCAGTTCTGCAGGCCGAGAAGTCACGTGTGCAGGCCGAGAAGTCACGTGTGCAGGCCGAGAAGTCACGTGTGCAGGCCGAGAAGTCACGTGTGCAGGCCGAGAAGTCACGTGTGCAGGCCGAGAAGTCACCTGTGCAGGCCGAGAGGTCACCCGGTGCCGTCTCGGCC
>NZ_JBOHDN010000283.1:0-30295 GCF_050699375.1 Nocardioides sp.
GAGCAGGGTCGCAACGCGAAAAGGTCGAGCGAGCGCAGCGGCTGAGCTTGCGAAGCCGCGAAGCGGGTCGAGACCCAGCCTAAGAAGCCTCATCACAACGAACGCCCGGGTGTACGAGACCCGGGCGTTCGGCAACTTCGTTCCCCCACGCCGAGTCGGCTCGTCACAACGCGCCGACTCGGCGGCGATCGGCGTCAGGACGAGCCGACTCGATGGGAATGACGTCCTACGGCAGCGTCTTGATCAGCCACTCGACATACCCGCTGATGTCGGTGACGACCCCAGGAGCAGCGGCGTTGGCCTGAGTAACGGTCTTGCCGAGCAGCCGGATGCTGCAGGAGTCGACAGCACGGTTGGTGTCCCAGCCCTCGGCGAGGTCGGGGAAGCGGGACGACAGCTCCGCGGCACAGATCCCGCGCCGCTCGGAGATCGAGGCCCAGCTGCCGTCTTCGGTCGGAGTCGGGCTCGGGCTGGGAGTGGGGGATGCCGACGCGCTGGGCTCTCTCTGCGGCTTGCCCGGCTTGGCGCTGGTCGAGGCCTTCGGCCCCGTGGCGGGCCGCTTCTTCGCGGGCTTCTTGTCCGCCTGTCGACCGGTATCGGTCGCGCTGCCGGCACCGCTCGGCCCTACGTGCGCCGGTGAACCGGCGGCGAGCTCGATGTCGTCGCTGCCGTAGGGGCTGTCGGCATAGCCCCTGGCGATCTTCAGCACGGTCGCGACGTACGCCTCGCTGTGGTTGTAGCGCGTGAGCGCAGCCCGCCTGCCCTTGGCAGTCGAGACATCCTCGTCGCCCGAGCAGAGATAGACGGCGGCGGCGAGGGCGGCGTCGTCGATGTCCTGGGGGTCGCGTACGCCGTCGCCGTCTCCGTCGACGGCCACCAGCGGCCAGGTCGACGGGATGAACTGCATCGGCCCGACCGCTCGGTCACCGTTGGTGAGCTTGTCGACCGCGCCGGCATCGGTGTCGGGTCCGGGGTCGCCGGCGGCCGAGGTCAGCGCCGGGCCGTAGATAGGGGGAGCGGCCTTGCCCGCATCATCGAGCCGGCTGCTCTTCAGGCGCCCGTGGTCGGACTCGACCATCCCGACGGCGGCGAGCAGCGTCCAGTCGAGGGCGCAGGCGCGGTCGGCTGTCGTGACCACGGCCGCCGCTCGCTGGTAGGCGGCGAGGGCAGTCATCGGGATGCCGCTCCCGTTCGCCATCGCGATGGCGACGGCGCCGGTCCGAGCGCCCTCGTGGGCACCCTGTGCCGGTGCGGGCCTGGTGACGCTCGCCGGAGCCTCGATCGCCGACGTCACCAGGGTCTCCCCGCCGGGGAGCTCGACGGAGTCGACCGGGTCGAACCCGGCGCCGGTGGTGGCTGCGGTCCAGCCGGCCGAGAGCGCGGCCAGCGGCACGAGTGCGGCGAACACGGACAGTTGGCCTAGACGCTTCTTGAACAACGACGCTCCCTCTCGAAATCCCGGGGGGAGTATGTCAGGAGGAGTGGCGGCGGTCACTTGCCGGGTCCCGCTCAGTGGGCCCCTGTGCGGTGATTTCGTGAACTCGTCGAGATCACGGACAATTGACAAGTTGCGAGAGCAACACAGCAGGTGGCAGAGGCCGGAACGTACCAGCGGCTTCGTCATGACCACGAGAAGGAAGAGATCTCAGAATGCCTCCGAAGAAGAAGATCGCAGCGCTCGTCAAGGTGCAGCTGCAGGCCGGTGCCGCTACCCCGGCCCCGCCGGTCGGTACCGCGCTCGGTCCGCACGGCGTCAACATCATGGAGTTCTGCAAGGCGTACAACGCCCAGACCGAAGCGATGCGCGGCAACGTGATCCCCGTCGAGATCACCATCTACGAGGACCGCAGCTTCACCTTCATCACCAAGACCCCGCCGGCCGCTGAGCTGATCAAGAAGGCCGCCGGCCTGAAGAAGGGCTCCTCGGTCCCGCACACGGACAAGGTCGGCAAGCTGACCAAGGACCAGGTGCGCGAGATCGCCACGACCAAGCTGCCCGACCTCAACGCGGAGAGCATCGAGTCCGCGATGAAGATCGTCGAGGGCACCGCCCGCTCGATGGGCGTCACCACCGACTGACCGTGGGAGAGCCGCGCTGGCTCGCTAACCACATCTCCTCTTAACCACTAAGGAATTCACCATGCAGCGCAGCAAGACCTACCGCGCGGCGTCGGAGACGTTCGACCAGAACGAGCTCTACGCCCCGCTGGCCGCGATCAAGATCGCCAAGTCCTCCAGCAAGAAGAAGTTCGACGAGACCGTTGACGTCGTCATGCGTCTCGGCGTCGACCCCCGCAAGGCCGACCAGATGGTGCGCGGCACCGTCAGCCTGCCCCACGGCACCGGTAAGACGATGCGCGTCATCGTCTTCGCCGCTGCTCCCGACAAGGCCGAGGCCGCTCGCGCGGCCGGCGCCGACGTCGTCGGCGGCGACGACCTCATCGAGAAGGTCTCCGGCGGTTGGCTCGACTTCGACTCCGTCGTCGCGACCCCCGACATGATGGGCAAGGTCGGTCGTCTCGGCCGCGTGCTCGGCCCCCGTGGCCTCATGCCGAACCCGAAGACCGGCACCGTCACCCCGGACCCGGCCAAGGCCGTGACCGACATCAAGGGCGGCAAGATCGACTTCCGGGTCGACCGTCACGCCAACCTTCACTTCATCATCGGCAAGGCCTCCTTCTCCGAGGCTCAGCTCGCCGAGAACTACGCCGCTGCTCTCGAGGAGGTGCTTCGTCTGAAGCCGTCCTCCTCCAAGGGCCGCTACCTGAAGAAGGTCACCGTCTCCACGACCATGGGCCCGGGTGTCCAGGTCGACCCGAACCGCATCAAGAATGTGGCGGGTGAGGAAGAGGCGTAAGCCTCTCGATCTCACATGATGATCCGCCACCCTGAGGGGTGGCGGACCATCGGCGTCTAAAGCGTCGTAGAGTGCGGCCCATGAATCTGCGGAAGCTCGCTGCTGCCCTGACCGTTCCTGCTCTGGGGCTGGCACTCACCGCCTGCGGTGGCGGTGACGAAGGGGGCACATCCTCCTCGGGTGCGAAGCTGGTCAAGGCCGACACCCTGACCATCTGTACGCACCTTCCCTACAAGCCGTTCGAGTTCAACGAGGGCGGCGAGGTCGTCGGCTTCGACATCGACGTGCTCAACATCGCGGCCGAGGCCGAGAAGCTCGAGACCGAGGTCGTCAACATCGGCTGGGAGACCATCGTCTCCGGCGAGGCGCTCAACTCGGGCAAGTGCGACGTCTCCGCCGGCGCGATGACGATCACCGAAGAGCGCGAGAATGTCATGGACTTCACCGAGCCCTACTTCGAGGCCACCCAGGCGCTGCTCACCAAGAAGGGTGCAGGCTACGCCGCGCTCGACGACCTCGGCGGCAAGACCATCGCGGTCCAGGAGGCCACCACGGGGGCCGACTACGTCAAGGAGCACGCTCCCAAGGACACCAAGATCATCACCCTCGAGGACTCCGCGCTGATGATGCAGGCGGTCAAGTCCGGCAAGGCCGACGCCGGCGTCAACGACAACGGTCTGCTCTACGACTTCGTCAAGTCCAACACCGACATGGAGATCACCAGCGAGTTCCAGACCGGTGAGGCGTACGGCTTCACGGTCAAGAAGGGCGGCAACGACAAGCTGCTCGACGTGCTCAACAAGGGCATCAACGACAAGGCCGCCTACGACAAGGTCTACCAGAAGTGGTTCGGGGAGGCTGCCGCCCAGTGACGGGCGCGGCAGTAGTTCCCAAGAAGCGGATGTCGCCGCGTAGACGCGCGGCCCTCTTCCGCTATGTCCAGTACGCCATCCTGGTCGCGTTGGTGGTGCTCGTCGCCCTCATCGCCGACTGGGGCGAGATCAGGCGTGCCTTCCTCGATCTGGATATCGCGGGGCAGCAGTTTCCCAACGTCATCGTGATCGCGTTGAAGAACACGATCATCTACACCGCCTGCGGGTTCGTCTTCGGGCTGGCGCTCGGTCTGGTGCTCGCGCTGATGAGGCTCTCCAGCGTTGGCCCCTACCGGTGGATCTCCACGGGCATCATCGAGTTCTTCCGCGGCCTACCCGCGCTGGTCGTCTTCCTGGTGCTCGGCCTCGGTTACTCGCTGGCCTTCGGGAGTCAGCTCCCGGGCGGCAACCTCGGCACGGTGACGCTGGCGCTCGGTCTGGTCGGCGGCGCTTATATGGCCGAGACGATCCGGGCCGGCATCCAGGCCGTGCCGAAGGGACAGTACGAAGCGGCGCGCACCCTGGGCATGACGCACACGCGGGCGATGGTGACGATCGTGCTCCCGCAGGCGTTCCGGGTGATCCTGCCGCCGCTGACCAACGAGCTGATCCTGCTCACCAAGGACTCCTCGCTGGTCTACATCCTCGGGCTCTCGCTGGATGAGTACGAGCTGACCGCCTTCGGTCGTGAGGCCATGAACTCCAACGCCAACCTGACTCCGATGGTCACCATCGCGCTCTGCTACCTGCTGATCACGGTGCCGCTCTCGATCGTCGTACGCCGCATGGAAGCCAAGTCGGGGAAGGCCCGCTGATGACTCAGACGCTCTCTGATCGTGGCGCAGCCGCGATCGACGTACAGCAGCTGCACAAGTACTTCGGCGACAACGAGGTGCTCAAGGGCATCGACTTCCACATCGGAAGGGGCGAGGTCGTCTGTGTGGTCGGGCCATCGGGGTCCGGGAAGTCGACCCTGCTGCGCTGCGTGAACCTGCTCGAGCAGCCGACCAGCGGCACCATCCTGGTCGAGGGCGACGAGATCACCGACCCGGATGCCGACGTGGACGCTCTCCGCGCTCGGATCGGGATGGTCTTCCAGCAGTTCAACCTCTTCCCGCACATGACGGTGCTGCGCAACCTGACCGTCTCTCAGGAGAAGGTGCTCAAGCGCGGCCGGGCCGAAGCGACGCAGATCGCGAAGGTCAACCTGGAGAAGGTCGGACTCTCGGACAAGGCCGACGCCTACCCGGCCCACCTCTCCGGTGGCCAGCAGCAGCGCGTCGCGATCGCGCGGGCGCTGTCGATGAATCCCGACATGATGCTCTTCGACGAGCCGACCTCGGCGCTCGACCCCGAGCTCGTCGGCGACGTACTCGCGGTCATGAAGGACCTGGCCTCCGAGGGCATGACGATGATGGTCGTCACCCACGAGATGACCTTCGCTCGTGAGGTGGCCGACAAGGTCGTCTTCATGGACGGGGGCGTGATCGTCGAGGAGGGTGTGCCCGCCGACGTGCTCAGCAACCCCCAGCACGAGCGCACCCAGGCGTTCCTCGCCCGAGTGCTCTGAGCTCATCCAGATAGTCCCAGACGTTCTGGCCCTTCTACCGATGAGTAATGGGCGCGAACGTCTGGGACTATCTCATTGAGACACGAGTGCTGACGGCGGCCAAGGCCAGACACAGGGCTGCCCCGGCGAACCAGACCGTCGGAACGCCGTGCCCCATCAGCAACGTGGCTGCCAACGGCCCGATGGTCTGCGCGATCCCCCAACAGGTTCCGTACGTCGCCAGGTAGCCCGCGCGTGAGCCGCTGGTCGCCAGCCCGGCCACGAGCGCGATCGGTGGGCCGAGAAGGAGAACCTCGCCGAGCGCGACGATCGCGGTGCCCACGGCGAGGAGCGGCAGCGGTGCTGCGTACGCGATCACGGCGAAGCCGACTGCCATCAGGACCAGTCCCGCGCGGATGAGGGTGAACGGCCGGGCCGCGGCACCCTTGAGGAGGCGCTGGCCGGCGATCGTGACGAGAGCGGCGACCAGGAGCAACCAGCCGGTGTCTGCCGTGTCGTGACCGCGTGCGGAGACGGTGAGCGGGAGCGAGATCGTGCTCAGGATCCAGGCCGTTGCGAAGCCGGTGCCCAGTGCGAGCATCGTCAGCAGCCGCCGGTCACGCCATGGGCTCGTCCCGGAGCGCCGTTCGGAGCGTTGCGTGCTGGTGTCGCGTACGAGTGCCAGGACGAGGCCCGCGGCGCAGAGGCACGTCACTGCGTCGGCGACGAAGAGAAGGCGCAGGTCGACGCCGCCCAACGTGGCCGCCAGGGCGCCCGCCGCTACGCCGGCGACAGCCATGGCTGCGCCATAGAGGCCGTACGCCTGCGGCCGCCGTTCGACCTCGACCGACTCGGCGATCAGCGCCTGGGATGCGGGCTCGTAGATCTCGTACGCCAGGCCCAGCAGCGTCGCGCCGACGAGGGCGCCGATGACCCCTGAGGAGGCCGCGATCACCAGCTGCGCCGCGGCGCAGGCGATCAGTCCCGCGACGATGGTCGGACGCCGGCCGATGGTGTCGGCCATCCAACCGCCGAGCAGTCGCGACGGGATGGTCGCCGCCCCGAAGACCGTGACGACGGCTCCGGCGGTGGCGAGCGAGGCGCCGTGCACCTCGACCAGGGTCACTGCGAGGAAGGTCATCGCGAACGATCCGAGCCGGTTGACCGCCCGGGCGATCACCAGCGCGATCAGCGATCGGGGCCACCGGGTACGGCGGTGACTGGTCAATGATTGAATGGCGGTCATGGGCGAGACGGTAGATCCAAGCATCGTGACTGGTCAAATACATTTCGACAGTCATGTGCACACGGTGACCGAGCAGGCGTGCAAGCTCGTCAACGCGCTGACTCCTGGTCACGACGGCACCCACGCCGTGGAGCCGCCGCCGACTGGGCAGCGTGCTCAGGTCGTACGTGATCTGCTGACCCGCCCCGACTACAAGCCACGGGTCGAGGAGGCCGACGCCGACGGGATGGTCGCGCTCGCCGATTCGCTGCGAGTCGTGTTCGAGGCGGCCGCGGACGGTGACCTCGACACCGCGGCGACCACGGTCAACTCCCTCCTGCGTGAGATGGGCTCGGTCCCACAGCTCGACCGCGCGCGTGGGGGAGGATGGGCGCTTCACTTCCACGGTCGCGAACACGGCCTCGTCGTCGGCTGGGGCGCCGGGATCGCCGCCGGTCTCGCGCTGGCGATCGGCTCCGACCTCGCCGGCCGTCTCGGCCTCTGCAAGGCCGACCCCTGCGACCGCGTCTTCGTCGACACCTCCAAGAACGCCGGCCGCCGCTTCTGCTCCACCCGCTGCCAGAGCCGGATGAAGGCGGCGGCCCACCGCGCCCGCCAGCGATAGTTCGGGGCGTTCTGGTCGTTCTACTGGTGCGTAATGGGCTCGAACGTCCCGAACTACTTCTAGAGTTGCGGCGTGCGAACCGATCCCGGGATGGACTGCTCTGCTGCGCTGGAGTGGGTCGAGGAGATGCTCGGGGAGCCGACCCGCGACGTACGGCCCCTTGTTGGCGGCGCGACGGGAGAGATGCTCGCGCTTCGGACCGAATCAGGAAACGAGGCCGTCCTTCGGCTCACGACCAATGAGCCTTGGCGTACGCACGGGGCGACCCTCAACGGACGCGAGGCCGAGATCCAGGAGATGCTGGCGGGGAGTGGGGTGCCTGCGCCGCGGTCACTCGCCCTGGACCGTCACGGGGAACGGTGTGAGCATCCGGCGCATCTGATGACACTGCTTCCCGGGCAGGTCGACCAGCTGAGGACGGATCCCGACTCGCTCGGTCTGCTCGCGCAGCTGCTCGCCGATATCCATGCGATCGAGCCGACCATCCACGTGCGGGACTATCAGTCGTGGGCTTGGGAGGAGAAGTTCGTGATCCCGGACTGGGCTGCTGATCGAGGGCTGTGGGACGACGCCTTCGCGTTGCTGAGTACGGCCCCTCCGGCGTACGAGCCCTGTTTCATTCACCGCGACTTCGCGCTGCGCAATGTGCTCTGGGCGGATAGTGAGATCAGCGGAATCGTCGACTGGGTCGAGACCTCGATCGGGCCGGCGTGGCTGGACGTTGCGCATTGTTCGTCGAACATCGCCGTTCGCCAGGGCTGCGTGCCGGCGGATGCGTTCGCGGATGCCTATGTCGCGCGGACCGGCCGGGAGTCCCAGCCGTACTTCGACGTGATGGACCTCGTCGGGTTCCTGCCGCCGCCGGGTCGTCCGCCGATCTGGTCCGACCCGGCAATGCTCGTGCGGCTCGAGGAACGGCTCGCTGCGGTCCTGCCGCGCTGCAAGTAGGGTCGGCCGCGTGCTGACGCCTGACGACCTCCTGGTGACCCTCGGCGAGCTGCAGTCGGAGTTCGCCGACGCGCTGCGGCGGGCCGACCCGGACCTGCCGGTGCCTTCGTGCGACGACTGGTCGGTCGGAGATCTGGCCGACCACCTGGCCGGCATCCATCACTGGGCCGCGGCGATGGCGCGGGATGTCGACGAGGAGCCGCTGCCGGTCCCGTTGGACCTGGTGGCGACGTACGAGGCACAGGCTGCCGAGCTGCGCGAGACGCTCACGGCGCTGGGGCCGGACGCGACCGGCAGGATCCTCAGCGGGCTGACCGAGGACGGGCTGGGACCGGTCTCGTTCTGGTTCCGGCGCCAGGTGCACGAGACCCTCGTCCACCTCTGGGACATCCGGATGGCGCTCGAGCTCCCCGCCCCCGAGGCGACGGCGGAGCTCTGGGCCGACACCGTCGATGAGGTGCTGACCGTCATGTATCCGCGCCAGATCGCGCTGAAGCGTACGCGGAAGGTCGTGACTCGCATCGAGCTCGTCGCCACCGATGCCGACCGCACCTGGGTGATCGGTGCGCCCAACGCGGTGCAGAAGGTCGCCGTCTCCGGGGTTGCCCGCGACCTGGCGCTGTTGCTCTGGGGCCGTACGTCGCCGCGCACTGCCGGCTTGACCGTCACCGGCGACGCCGAGGCGCTCGACGTCGCCCTGGAACGCGCGATCGTCCCGTAGGCCTGCGTCGGCCTCAGCGATCCGCGAGCCGTGCGCGGTCCGCGTGACCGGTCCAGTAGCCGACCCAGACGGACCCGACGAGCGCGAAGATCCCGATCGCGATCGGCGCCGTGGCCAGGGTGAACGCGGCGGCCAGTCCCGAGACGAGCAGCGGGCCGCCGGTGCCACCGATGTCGCCGCACAGCCGCCAGCCGCCGAGGAACTGGGCGCGCCCGTCGGCTGGTGCGGCATCGGCGCCGAGGGTCATGACGATCCCCGAGCCGAGCCCGTTGCCGATGGCGATCAGGGCCATCACGGCGCCCAGGCTGAGCGCGTCATGGGTGAGCGGCAGCAGCAGACAGCCGACGCCGACGGTGAGCACCACCGGGATGGCCACGACCTGACGTCCGCGGCGGTCGAGGAGCCAGCCGCCGGGGAAGATCAGTGCGATGTCGACCAGCGCCGCCCCGGCGAAGAGGAGCGAGACGACGGCGGGTTCGAGGTGGATGTGGTCGGCCCAGAGAGGGAGCAGACCGGTGCGTACCGACCGCGAGATCCCGATGATCACGACCGCCACGCCGAGCGTGGCGAACGTCCGGCGATAGGTCCACAGCACGCTGCGTACGCTCAGGTGCCCCTGCTCACGCGACCTGGACCTGCCGAGGTCGGGCATCCAGCCGCCGATCACCGCCGAGCACAGTGACATCGCGGCGGCGAGGAGGAAGACCGAGGGGAGCCCGAGGAGGTGGATGAGCCCCGCGCCGATCAGCGGCCCGATGAAGACCCCGACCCGGAACGACCCACCCAGCAGCGACATCGCCCGCGCGCGGTGGGAGAGCGGGGTCGCGTCGATCAGGAAGCCCTGCCGGGCGATCAGGAACGCCGTCCAGCTCATCCCGCTCACGAACACGGCGATGGAGAGCACAACGACCGAGGTGCTGAGGAACGCCACGGTCATCGCGACCGCATCGAGCGCGCCGGCGCCCATCAACGTACGCCGCTCGCCGATCCTCGCCACCAACGAGCCGGCCGGTAGCGAGGTCGCCAACGAACCGATCCCGAGCAGCGCCACCACGAATGCCGCCATCGACGCGTTCGCGCCGAGGTCCGAGGCGCGCAGAGCCAGGACCGGCATCACCGCACCGTGTCCCATGGCGCTGATGACCGAGGGCGCGTACGCCACGACCGCGATGTCTCGGAACCGGAACTCGCCGTTCGTCTCCGTCGTCACCCCTTTACTCTGCCCGATTCGTTACCGATGCTCACTATCGGGCTGGGTCACGTCCCGTCGAGAAGTCACTTCTGCAGGCCGAAGGGTCACCTTTGCAGGCCGAGAAGTCACGCGGTGACTTCTCGGCCTGCACAACTGACGTCTCGGCCTGCAGAGGTGACGTCTCGGCGGGGAGGGGGTACCAGCGGGAGTGGGCGGCGTCGCGGAAGCGGGTGTCGTAGATCTGGCGTACGCCGGCGAGGGCGACCTTCCATGCCGCAAACGTACGGGTGCCGTCGATTTGGCCTCGCCCCGCGACGTACGCATAATTGTTGCCTGAAACCAGAGACCGCCGGTTGTCAGGTGCGGATGCACCCGATCGAAGGTTCCGCAGGATGCGGACGGCCAGCGCAGGTGAAGAGCAAGACGAGATCGTACGTCACGCCCTGAGCCTGTGCTCGGGGCGTTTGTCATTCACGGGCCCTCGCCGGTGGGATCGATTCCCGGAAGAAGGAGACCCATGGCGCGGGCTGAAAGGCAGGCTGCCGTCGCGGAGATCGCTGAGAAGTTCAGCGCCTCCAGCGGTGCCCTGCTCACCGAGTACCGTGGTCTCACCGTCGGCGAGCTGAAGACTCTTCGCCGCTCGCTCGGTGAGAACGCCAACTATGGCGTGGTCAAGAACACGCTGACCAAGATCGCCGCCAAGCAGAGCGGCATCGAGGGTTTCGACGACCTGCTGACCGGCCCGACCGCGATCGCCTTCATCCAGGGTGACGTCGTCGAGGCGGCCAAGGGTCTGCGTGACTTTGCCAAGGCCAACCCCAACCTTGTCATCAAGGGTGGATACCTCGACGGCAGGGCCATCGACGCTGCTGAGGTTGGCAAGCTTGCCGACCTCGAGTCGCGCGAGGTCCTGCTCGCCAAGCTTGCCGGCGCGATGACCGCGTCGCTGTCGCAGGCGCTCTACGCCTTCAACGCTCTGCCCTCGAAGACCGCGCAGCTCGCTGCCGCTCTCGAGGCCAAGGCCGCGGAGGACCCCTCGATCCTCGCAGGTGGTGCCGCTGAGCCGGCCGCCGCCGAGGAGGCTCCGGCCGAGGCGTGAGTCTCGGTCGTAACTAACCACCACCTGTCACCCGGCTCGCTGCGTACACAAACCAAAGCGCAGAGGGCCACCAAGAAAGGAAATGCCATCATGGCGAAGCTCACCACCGCAGAGCTGCTCGACGCGTTCAAGGAGCTCACCCTCATCGAGCTCTCCGAGTTCGTGAAGGAGTTCGAGGAGACCTTCGGCGTCACCGCCGCTGCTCCGGTTGCCGTCGCCGCCGCTGGCGCCCCGGGCGCCCCGGCCGCCGAGGCCGAGGAGGCCAAGGACGAGTTCGACGTCATCCTCGAGGCCGCTGGCGACAAGAAGATCAACGTCATCAAGGAGGTGCGCGCCCTGACCTCCCTCGGCCTGAAGGAGGCCAAGGAGCTCGTCGAGGGTGCCCCCAAGGCTGTCCTCGAGGCCGCCAACAAGGAGACCGCTGACAAGGCGAAGGAGGCCCTCGAGGCCGCCGGCGCCACCGTCACTGTCAAGTGATCTGAGGGCCATGCGGCCCTAGCTTCATCTGAGCCCGGGCTCGGCGGATTCCGCCGGGCCCGGGCTTGATACATCGTGGAAACAGTTCCACCACAGATGGGCCAGGCCCCAGCGCCGGCTCGGGACCAATCGTCTGCGGGAGGCTACTCAGGAGTAGCCTCCCGCAGGATGTTTTGGTTATCTTGAACACATACCGGGCGCGAAGGGTCGTAATCCGATCGCCGAAGTGTTCGCTGGGGGATTCGTCTCGGGTGGTGATCACCGTCACCGTTCGAGGGCGAATATGGTTTACAAAAGTGTGACACGTGTCGCAGGAAGGCCGTAACCCCCGTCACACTCTGCCGTTAGTCGGGCAGTGGGGGACTTGAGGGAGACCCTCGCGAACTGGAAGGGAGCCGGCCCGGATGGGTGTAGACGTAAAGATCGAAGGGCTGACCAAGAGCTTTGGTAAGCAGCTCATCTGGAAAGACGTCACGTTGACGCTGCCTGCCGGCGAGATCAGCGTGATGCTGGGGCCGTCTGGTACGGGTAAGTCGGTGCTCCTCAAGACCCTGATCGGGCTGATCAAGCCCGACGAGGGGTCTGTGGTCATCGAGGGTGTCGACATCGCCACCTGCTCGGAGAAGGACCTCTACGAGATCCGCAAGCTCTTCGGCGTGCTGTTCCAGGACGGCGCCATGTTCGGGTCGATGGACCTCTTCGACAACGTCGCCTTCCCGCTGCGCGAGCACACCAGGAAGAGCGAGTCCGAGATCCGTGACATCGTGATGGAGAAGATGGATCTCGTCGGTCTCATCGGCGCCGAGAACAAGCTTCCCGGCGAGATCTCTGGTGGTATGCGTAAGCGTGCCGGTCTGGCACGTGCGCTGGTCCTCGACCCCGAGATCCTGCTGATCGACGAGCCGGACTCGGGTCTTGACCCGGTGCGTACGGCGTTCATCAACCAGCTCTTCATCGACCTGAACGCGCAGATCGACGCGACGTTCCTGATCGTGACCCACGACATCAACTCGACGCGTACGGTGCCGGACAACATCGGCCTGCTCTACCACAAGCACCTGGCCATGTTCGGGCCGCGCGAGATGCTGCTGAGCTCGGAGGAGCCGGTGGTTCGGCAGTTCCTCAACGCCCAGACGATCGGCCCGATCGGGATGTCGGAGGAGAAGGACGCCGACGAGCTGGCCGCCGAGAAGGACATGGGTCTGCCGCCGCTGCCGCCGATCCCGATGCAGCTCGAGCCGTCCAACGGCATTCCGCGCAAGTACCAGCGTCCCCCGGGCGCCTGGTGCCGGGAGAACGGCGTCACGCCGCCCCCGGCCTCCTTCCAGAGGGACCCGGGCACGCCGGCTGCCACGACCAAGGCCGACCCGACTGAGGCCCCTCGCTGATGTCATCTCTGACCGCCGCCAGGGTCCTGAAGCCAATCGGGACGGCTGGCTCGCTCTTCGCTTTCGGGCTGGACGTGGGGCGAGCCGTCTTCCGGCGCCCCTTCCAGTTTCGCGAGTTCATCCAGCAGGCCTGGTTCATCGCGTCGGTGACGATCGTCCCGACGGCGCTGGTCGCGATCCCCTTCGGTGCGGTCATCGCTCTGCAGGTCGGTGGACTCGTCGCGCAGTTCGGGGCGCAGTCCTTCGTCGGATCGGCTGCGGTCCTGGCGGTCGTCCAGCAGGCCGCGCCGATCGCGACCGCGCTGCTGGTCGCCGGCGCCGGTGGCTCGGCGATCGCCGCTGACCTCGGTGCCCGGAAGATCCGCGAAGAGCTCGACGCCATGATGGTTCTCGGGATCGACCCGATCCAGCGTCTGGTGGTACCCCGCGTGCTCGCCGCGATGATGATCGCGGTCTTCCTCAACGGCCTGGTCTCGATCGTCGGTGTGATGGGCGGGTACGTCTTCAACGTCATCATCCAGGGCGGCACCCCGGGTGCCTACCTGGCGAGCTTCACCGCGCTGGCGCAGATGGCCGACCTGTGGCAGGGCCTGGCAAAGGCGCTCGTGTTCGGTCTGATCGCGGCGATCGTGGCTTCGTACAAGGGCATGAACGCGGGCGGTGGCCCGAAGGGTGTCGGTGACGCCGTGAACGAGTCGGTCGTCATCACGTTCCTGTTGCTGTTCATCGTGAACTTCGTGATGAGCGCGATCTTCCTGCAGATCATCCCGAGCAAGGCCGGATAGGAGGGCGAGACGAATGGCGAACATCAAGTCGATCTACCAGAAGCCGGCCAAGAGCCTCGACCACCTCGGTGACGAGCTCGGCTTCTACCTGCGCGCGGTCTCGTGGTTCCCGCGCACACTGAGGCGCTACAAGAAGGAGATCCTCCGGATCCTCGCCGAGGTCACCCTCGGCTCGGGTGCGCTGGCCGTCATCGGCGGCACCGTCGGCGTGATCCTGGCGATGACCTTCTTCACCGGAGCCCAGGTCGGGCTCTCCGGCTACACCGCGCTCGACCAACTGGGCACGGCGTCGTTCTCCGGCTTCGTCTCGGCCTACTTCAACACCCGTGAGATCGCGCCGCTGGTCGCTGGCATCGCGCTCGCCGCGACGGTCGGCTGCGGCTTCACGGCCCAGCTCGGCGCGATGCGCATCTCCGAAGAGGTCGATGCCCTCGAGGTGATGGCGATCCCGTCGCTGCCGTTCCTGGTGACCACCCGGATGATCGGCGGCCTGATCGCGATCGTGCCGCTCTATGTGGTCGGTCTGCTGTCCTCCTACGTCGCCACCCGGTTCACCGTGATCCTCTTCTACGGCCAGAGCGCGGGTACGTACGACCACTACTTCAACACGTTCCTGCCGCCCGTCGACGTGCTGTGGTCCTTCGGCAAGGTGCTGATCTTCGCGGTCGTGGTGATCCTGATCCACTGCTACCACGGCTACCACGCCTCCGGCGGCCCCGCCGGCGTCGGCGTCGCGGTCGGTAAGGCCGTGCGGACCAGCATCGTCGCCGTCTCCGTGATCGACCTGATGCTCTCCATGGCGATCTGGGGCTCCACGACGACAGTGAGGTTGGCGGGATGACTCAGACAATCACTCGCGACGGCACCGAGCACCACGTGCCGGCTCCGCACAAGAGGAGCGCGGCCTCGCTCGCCTGGGCCCGGCAGAAGGGGAAGGTCCTCGGGATCGTCTTCATCGCGCTGGTCCTCGGCGCGCTCACCCTGACCTGGGCGCAGTTCACCAACAGGTTCGCCGAGTTCGAGGAGATCACCCTCAAGGCCGACCGGATCGGCCTTCAGCTTCCCGATCGCGCCGACGTCAAGGTCCGCGGCCTGATCGTCGGCGAGGTCCTCGACATGAAGCCCACCGACGAAGGTGCCGAGCTGACCCTGGGTCTGTTCCCCGAGGAGGTCAGCCAGGTCCACCCGGACGTGACCGGAGCGATCCTCCCCAAGACCCTCTTCGGACAGAAGTACGTCTCGCTGGTCCCGCCCGACACCGACTTCAGCGAGCCGATCCAGCCGGGTGCCGTCATCGAGAAGACCAAGATGGCTACCGAGGTTCAAGAGGTGCTGCGCGACCTCTACCCGCTGCTGCGGACCATCCAGCCGGCCGACCTCAACAACACGCTCAACGCGCTCGCCACCGCGCTCGAAGGCCGCGGCGACAAGCTCGGCGAGTCCCTGGACACCCTCGACTCCTACCTGAAGCGGCTGAACCCCGAGATCCCGGCGCTGATCGAGGATCTCGAGCTCGCGACCGAGGTCTCCGGCACCTACCAGGCCGTGCTGCCGGAGCTGGGCCAGATCCTCCGCAACACCATCGTCACCGCGACCACCCTCGAGGACCGCGACGCGCAGCTCAACAAGATGCTGACCGACGTGACCGCGTTCTCGAACACCGCCGACCGTTTCCTCGACGACAACGGGGACACGCTGATCCAGCTCGGTGAGGTCGGCCGGCCGGTCACCAAGGCGCTGGCGCGCTACGCGCCGCTGTTTCCGTGCCTCATCGGGGGCATGGACACCCTGACCGACGAGTTCACCGAGGTGTTCCGCAACTACACGGTCCACATCACGCTGGAGACGCTGCCGCATCAGTCTCGCCCCTACTCGACCAAGGACAAGCCGCGCTTCGGCGAGGACAGCGGTCCCAACTGCGGCGAGCTCCCGAACGCGTCCTGGAACCAGAAGAAGCCGTTCGCGCCCTTCCCCAACAAGGACGACGGCGTCGACGAGCCCACCGGAAAGGGCGTCATGCGCTCCGCCACCGGGTCGAACGAGTTCTCGGCCCTGTCCTACGTCGGTACGTCCGCCGAGGCTGACGTGATCAATGAGCTGTTCGCGCCTGGCATGGGCATGAGCGCCGACGAGGTCCCCGACCTCGGCGCGCTGATGCTCGGTCCGGCCGCACGTGGAGCGGAGGTGAGCTACCAGTGAGCGCAGTCAAGCTCTTCGACGCGAAGACCTTCCAGGACTTCTGGAAGCTGATCATCTTCGTGATCGTCACGACGCTGGCGACCGGCCTGCTCGCGATCACGATCGGCAACGTCACCTTCGGCCAGTCCGATGAGTACAAAGCGGTCTTCACCGACGTCACCGGTGTGAACAAGGGCGACGACGTACGCATCTCCGGGGTGAAGGTCGGCTCGGTCAAGGAGATCGAGATCTCCGACGACGCCCGCAGCGCGGAGGTCACCTTCACGGTCGACAGCGCGCAGCAGATCGCGACCACGACCGAGGCGACGATCAAGTACCGCAACCTGATCGGCCAGCGCTACCTCGCGCTGACCAAGCAGCTGGTGGGCGACGCCTCCGCGATGCAGGAGGGTCAGACGATCCCCGTCGGGCAGACCCACCCGGCGCTCGACCTGACCGTGCTCTTCAACGGGTTCAAGCCGCTGTTCCAGGCGCTGTCTCCCAGCGACGTCAACACGCTTTCGTACGAGATCGTCCAGGTCTTCCAGGGCGAGGGCGGCACGCTGGAGAGCCTGCTCTCGCACACGGCTTCGTTGACCTCGACGCTCGCCGAGAAGGACCAGGTCATCAACGCCCTGATCGACAACCTCACCGAGGTGCTCGAGCACGTGGGTGACCGCGAGAAGGAGCTCTCGAGCCTGATCGTGACCTTCCGCGACTTCATCGGCGGTCTCAACAACGACCGCGAGGCGATCCTTGGCTCCCTCGACCAGATCTCGGCTCTCTCCGTGGAGACCGCCGACCTGGTGCACGAGGCGAAGGACCCGCTGCTGGCGGACCTGCGCGAGGCCAAGACGTTCTCCGACAAGGTCGCCAAGGACAAGCGACAGCTCGACAAGGCCCTCCAGCTCCAGCCGATCAAGCTGGACAAGATCGGCGCGGCGGCCAGCTACGGTGGTTGGTTCAACTTCTACCTGTGTGGCCTGCGGGGCACGATCAGAGACTCCGAAGGCAAGGACCTCGAAATCCCGATCTACGAGCCCGGTCAAGCGAGGTGCAACCTCGGATGATTCCGTTCCGCGAACGCAACCCTGTCAAGATCGGCGCCGTCTCGATCGCCGTCCTCGTCATGATGCTGGCGATGGCGTTCAAGGCCGACAGCCTGCCGCTGATCGGTGGTGGCACCACCTACTACGCCAACTTCACCGAGGCGGGTGGCCTGAAGACCAGCTCCGAGGTCCGTGTGGCCGGTGTCCGAGTCGGCAAGGTCGACACGATCGAGCTCGACGGCAACCAGGTCAAGGTCGGCTTCAAGATCCGCGAGAAGGTCAACTTCGGTGAGAACTCGGGTGCCAGCGTCCGCGTCAAGACGCTGCTCGGCGACATGTACCTCGAGCTTGAGCCGGCCGGCGAAGGCCAGCTGAACGCGGGCTCCACCATCCCGGTGGACCGTACCGAGTCTCCCTACGACGTCGTCGAGGCGTTCGAAGGTCTGGCCGACACCTCCGCCAACATCGACAAGGACCAGCTCGCCGCGGCGCTCACCACGCTCGCCGACCTGACCCGGTCGACGCCGGAGGAGTTCCAGGCCGCCCTCACCGGCGTCTCGGACCTCTCTCGCAACCTGGCCGCCAAGGACGAACGCATCGAGTCGCTGCTCACCCAGCTCGACCGGGTGACCAAGGTGCTCGACGAGCGCGACGGCGACCTGATCGCCCTGATGAACGACGCCAACCAGCTCTTCACTGCCCTGGTCCAGCGGCGCGAGGCGGTCCACAACCTGCTGATCTCCACGCAACAGCTCGCCAAGGAGCTGACGCAGCTCGTCGACGACAGTCGCGCCGACCTCAAGCCGGCGCTCGAGAGCCTCGACGTGATCCTCGACGTGTTCACGAAGAACGAGGAGAACCTCGAGAAGTCGCTGCGGCTGATGGCGCCCTTCTACAAGGTCTTCAACAACGCCTTGGGCAACGGTCCGTGGTGGGACACCTACATCCAGAACATGCCTCCTGTCCCGGCTCTTACAGGGGGGACCCCATGAACGAGCGTCAGCGAGTGAACCTGATGACCTTCACGCCGCCGCGGCCGTATTCTGGCGCCTGCGTTACGGGGGTGGCGGCAGTGAGCGAGCGTCAGCGAGTGAACCAAAGGGACTTCACGCCGCCGCGGCCGTATTCTGGCGCCTGCGTTACGGGGGTGGCGGCGTGAACAAGTTCATCGTTCCGATCATCATCGGCGCGCTCATCCTCGGCGTCGGTGCCTGGGCCCTGGTCCGCGACACCGGCGAGAAGACGCTGGTGGCGCACTTCCCGCGGACCGTCTCGGTCTACGAGGGCAGTGACCTGCGCGTGCTCGGTGTCGCGGTCGGTGAGGTGACCGAGGTGAAGCCGAACGGCACCGACGTCAAGGTCACCATGGAGTACGCGAGCGACGTCGACCTTCCCGCAGACGGGAAGGCCGTGATCATCTCTCCCTCGATCGTCGGCGACCGCTACGTCCAGGTCACGCCCGCCTTCGACGGCGGCAAGAAGATGGCCGATGGCGCGGTGCTGAGCACCGACAAGACCTCGGTCCCGGTCGAGCTCGACCAGATCTACTCCAGCGTCGACGACCTGGTGGTCGCGATCGGCCCGGATGGCGCCAACAAGAACGGTGCTCTCACCGACCTGCTTCAGCAGACGGCGAAGAACCTCGGTGGTCAGGGCGAAAAGATCAACTCGACCGTCGGTGACCTCGGCAAGCTGACCAAGACCCTCGACAACCGTGACGAGCAGTTCTTCAACTCGGCCGAGCAGCTCGAAGGCTTCATCGGCACGCTCGCGGAGAACGACCAGACCGTACGCGACTTCGCCCAGGCCCTCGCCGAGGTCTCCTCGATGCTCGAGGGTGAGCGCGAGGAGCTCGCCGCCTCCATGAAGAACCTCTCGGTGGCGCTGACCAAGGTCACCAAGTTCGTGCGGGACAACAAGTCGATCCTGCGCGAGGACATCCAGAGCCTCAACCGGATCGCCAAGGTGCTCGTGCGGCAGCGCAAGGCGTTGGACGAGAGCCTTCGGACCGCGCCGTTGGCGCTGAACAACCTGGGTCTCGCCTACAACCCGGAGACCGGCACGCTCGACACCAACGCCAACATCACCATGGTCCTCGATGAGATCCTCCAGAACCCCGCATCGTTCCTGTGCAGCCTCGTCGACCAGGCGACGGACGGAAGCAGCGCCAAGACCTGCTCGGAGATCCGACAGATGCCGGGGCTGAACCGTTCCGCGGCGATCGGTCTCGGCACGGGTTCCTCCTACGGGGTGCCCTACGACATGTCACTCGGTGGACTGGTGGAGGTGAAGAAGTGATGACGACCATGAAGCGCGCCCTCCAGGCGTTCGTCGGTGTTGTCGCCGGTGCCCTGATGCTGACCGGCTGTGGCACCTTCTCCGTCTATGACCTTCCGCTCCCCGGTGGCGTGGACGCCGGCGACGACGCGATGGCGATCACCGTGCAGTTCCAGGACACGCTCGACCTGGTGCCGCAGTCGACGGTCAAGCTCCAGGACATCGATGTCGGCAAGATCGACAAGATCTGGCTCGACGACGGCGTCGCCACTGTCCGGATGCTGCTGAAGAAGGACGTCAGCCTGCCGACCAACGCGCGGGCCTCGATCCAGCAGACCTCGCTCCTCGGCGAGAAGTTCGTCGCACTCGAGCGCCCGGCCGAGGCCGACCCGACCAAGCTGACCGACGGCGCGACCATCCCGCTCTCGCAGACCGGCCGCAACCCGGAGATCGAAGAGGTCTTCAGCGCGCTGAGCCTGCTGCTCAACGGTGGTGGCGTCGCCCAGCTGAAGACGATCTCGACCGAGCTCAACAAGGCGCTCGCCGGTCGCGAGGACGCCGCGCGCTCGGTGCTCCATCAGATCGAGGCTCTCTCGCGCGAGCTCGACAACAACAAGGAGAAGATCGTCGCGGCGATCGAGGCACTCGATGCGCTGGCGAAGGCCACCAACGCGCAGATGGGTTCCATCGACGCCGCTCTCGAAGAGCTTCCCTCAGCGATCTCGAGCATCGACAAGCAGCGCGGCGACCTGGTCAAGATGCTCAAGGCACTGGAGCGTCTCGGTGATACCGGCGTACGTGTCATCCGGGCGTCCAAGGACAACACCATCGGCATCGTGAAGGACCTCCAGCCGATCCTGTCGAACCTGGCCGACTCCGGCGACAAGTTCGTCCGGGCGATGAACACGATCCTCACCTACCCGTTCGTGGACGCGGCCGTCGGTGGTTCACCGCAGACCGCGCGCAACCTGCACATGGGTGACTTCGTCAACCTCGATGTCACCGTCGATCTCAACCTCGACACGTTGCTCGACAACGCGCCAGACCTCCCCGCCACCGTGTGCTGGGGGAAGAACGAGGTCATCAGGCATCTTCAGGGGAACGAGGGCGAGGATCTCCTGAAACAGCTGAACACGGCGTTGGACAAGGTCTGTAACGGCGACTTCGCGAAGTCTCTGTCGGCGTGCCAAGAGGTGCTGACCGGGGCGCTCTCGGGACGTGGCTCCAGGAGCGACGTAAGTGGGGCCTGCGATGCGCTGCCGTCCGGACTGACCAGCACACTGACGGACCTCCTCGGACTCGACCTGGCCCCCAGCACGAGCGGCGGAACCTCCGGCGGTGACGGTTCGGGCTGCGTACTGCTCCTCTTCTGTCGCGCCGGTGCGACGCCAGGGACGCATGCGGTGACCTACGACGAGCTGAGCAAGGAGCTCGACCCAGGCCTGACTTCGCTGATGATCCCTGCGCTGAGCACCTCGGGCAACACCCACCAGGAGGGCGTCTCATGATCACCCGCCGTACCAAGCTGCAGCTGATGGTCTTCGTGCTGATCACCCTCGTCGGGGTCAGCTTCGTCGGTGCGCGCTATGCGCGTCTGGGGTCCCTGTTCGTCAAGGACCATTACGTCGTGATGGCTCATTTCGCGCAGTCCGGAGGCATCTACAAGGACGCCGAGGTCGACTACCGCGGCGTCAAGATCGGCCAGGTCGGCGAGCTGGTGCTCAATCGCAGCGGTGTCGACGTGACGCTGAAGATCGACAACGACTGGAAGGGCAAGATCCCGGCCGACAGCCTCGCTGTGGTCGGCAACCGCTCCGCCGTCGGTGAGCAGTACGTCGAGCTGCAGCCGCAGTCGAAGGGTGAGCCCTTCCTCGAGGACGGCTCGGAGATCGCCCGCGCCGCCACGACCACGCCGCTCCCGACCGAGAAGCTGCTGGAGGACGTCAGCAGGACGGTGAGCTCGGTCGATCAGAAGGCGCTCACCACGACCGTCGACGAGCTCGGCAAGGGCTTTGCCGGCACCGGTCAAGACCTGCAGACCATCATCGACACCGGCACCGCATTCGTGGAGACCGCCGACCAGAACTTCGGCCTCACCACCCAGCTGATCCGGGACAGCAACACGGTCCTTCAGGGGCAGCTCGACAGCACCTCGGCGATCAAGTCGTTCGCGACCGACCTGGAGCTGTTCACCGGCACGCTGGCCGGGTCCAACAAGGACCTGATCAAGCTGATCGAGAGCGGCTCGGCGGGCGCCACCGAGCTTCGGCTGTTCCTGGAGCAGAACGAAGTGGAGATCGGCGAGCTCCTCAACGAGGTGCTGGTGACCGGCAAGGTCGTCCGGAAGAACCTTCCGGGCGTCAAGCACCTGCTCTCGATCTTCCCGGTCGTGGTCGAGGGCAGCTTCGCGGTTGTCGACGTCGGCCACCCGGGCCTGGCGCAGGCGCACTTCGGAATGGCGCTGACTACGCAGACGCCGTGCAAGCAGGGCTACGAGAGCACGAAGAAGCGCAGCCCGCTCGACCTGCAGAGCCGTCCGTTCAACACCGAGGTCTCCTGCACCGAGGACCCGACCAAGTCCAACGCGCGCGGTTCCAGCCAGACGCCGCGCGCGGCTGTGGGCGGCCCGGACTCGGTGGCGAGCTTCGACCCGAAGACCGGCAAGCTCACCTGGGGCGAGCCCGAGGACAGCTCGGTCTCGACCGCGGCCCCGTCCTCCTACGGCGACGACGCCTGGAAGTGGCTCTACCTCCAGCCGATGGAGACCGAGTAGCCGAGCCACCCTGACGTGGCCGACCGGGTTCGGGACCCCGGAACGCCGCCAAGCCGACCGTTTCGCCTGGAGCGTACGGTGATGACGCTTGGACCTGGGTCCTCACCGAGCCACACACAACATTGCCTCTAGCTCCGCTTCGGCGGAAGGAAAAGTGATCCTTTGAGCACCACGACCGATCCCGGTCCCGACACGGAGACCGGTGCAACCACCGACGGGACGAGTCAGCGCAGGAGCAGCCTGCTCCGCTGGGGCATCCTGGCCCTGCTGATCGCCGTGATCCTCTCCGCGGCCGGCTACGTCGGCTGGCAGCTGACACGCGGAGCCGACGAGTCGGTGGTGAGCCAGCGCGAGCAGGTGATGTCGGCGGGCGACGAGTTCGTCCGGCAGGTCAACACCTACGGTCCCGAGGACATCGGCAGCGACAAGAAGACGATGCCGGAGTACCGCAAGAAGGTCGGCGCGCTGCTCACCCCGAAGTTCGAGAAGAGCTTCCTGAGCAACGTGTCCTTCGCCGAGGCGACGGTGGCGCAGCAAGGCGTCGGCCGTTCGACGAGCGTGCACAGCACTGCGGTCGCCGGTCTCGACGAGGACAGCGCCACCGTGCTGGTCGTGGCCGAGCTCGCGATCAGCTACCCGAAGTCCGAGGGCTCCGAGGAGCGCGTCGAGGCGGCGCGCCAGCTGGCTCGTACGGAGGTCGAGCTCGTCAAGCAGAACGGGAAGTGGCTGGTCGACGACTGGTATCCCGCCGAGGAGGCTCCCACCTCGGAGAGCAGCGAAGGGGTGACACCATGAGTGCCGCGATGACCAGCCCGACCTGGTACGACCTGCTCGACGTCGAGCAGGACGCCGCCACCGACGACATCCGGGCGGCGTGGAAGTCCGCCATCGCGGACCTGGACCCGACCGACCGCCGCTTCCGCACGCTCAACGACGCCGCTGCCGTTCTTCTCGACGACAAGTTGCGGGCTGCGTACGACGCCGAGCTGGCTGCGCTCGAGGAGGCGGCCGCCGACGAGGACGACGTCGAGGCCGAGGAAGGCTCCGAGGACGCCGGCGATGACGCCGCGAGCGCAGCGGCCGTAGAGACGGCGGCTGTCGAGAACGAGGCGGCGGACGACGAGCCCGACGGTTCCGAGACCGACGCCGAGCCCGCCGCCGAGCCCACCGACGAAGACAGCGACGAAGACAGCGACGAAGACGACGAGGAACCGGCCGGACGTACGCTGCCGGTGCTCCCGGTGTGGAGCCTCGCCGCCGCGGGGGCGCTCGCCCTGGCCGCGGTCGTCGCCGCCGGCGTGGTGTTCTTCGGGCAGGAGAAGGTCTCCACCGTCTCCAACAACAACGTCACGACCAGCACGGCCGAGGGCGCGGTGGGCAAGCGGATCACCCGCAACCACAAGCTCCTCGTCGAGGAGCAGGGCGGTGAGGCTCTCGCGGCGGCCAAGAAGTCCGTGGTCCCGCTGCTCTCCTACGACTACAGCAAGATGGATGAGTCGAAGAGCAAGGCTCACGCGGTGATGACGAAGGACTACCGCGAGGACTACGACCGTCTCTTCGCCGTTCTCGTCGACAACGTCCCCGAGACGAAGACCGTCGTGAAGACGCTCGCACCGGTCGACGCCGGCGTCATCCGGGTCTCCGAGGACACCGTGCAGGTGCTGGTCCTGGTCGACCGTCAGGTCACCAACGCCCAGCGGAGCACGCCCATCGGCTACCAGGAGTACGCGATGCTCACCATGGCCAAGGTGGGCGACAAGTGGCTGGTGGACAAGGTCGAGACGCAGCCCAGCCAGAAGTAGCAACGGGGCGAAAAGCGCTTTGCGCTACCTGTCAAGTGATCGGAACAACATTCCCGGACGGCGGACCGATTGGCGAGGATGCTTGACCCAGAGGCGCGATGGGCGCATGATCATCCGCGATGTACGACAAGCCGAATCTGTGACCTCGACTGGTAGGAAACCAGTGCCGCCGGACTTTTAATTGGTCCCGGTGTTGTGAAGCGCGCTTTTGTGCCGTACGATGGCGCTTTGCGCATGCCTTCATATGCCCCTCAGCCTGCCCGGTGGCTGTTCGGTGGTCGGCAGCGCGAATCCACCTGCGAACCTTGTCGAAGGATTCCTCTTGGCCGCGCGCACCTCGTCGGGTGTTAACACCCCTCGCCGCATCTCTTTCGCTAAGATCTCAGAGCCTCTCGAGCTTCCCAAGCTCCTCGCCCTCCAGACCGACAGTTTCGACTGGCTGATCGGTAACGAGCGCTGGCAGGAGCAGGTCGCCACCCGCGAAGCAGCGGGTGAGGACGTGTCTCACAAGTCCGGTCTGCAGGAGATCTTCGAGGAGATCTCCCCGATCGAGGACTTCTCGGAGACGATGTCCCTCTCGTTCGAGAGCCCTGTCTTCTATGACCCCAAGTACACCGTCGAGGAGTGCAAGGAGAAGGACTTCACCTACTCCGCTCCTCTCTATGTCTCGGCGGAGTTCACCAACAACGACACCGGTGAGATCAAGGGCCAGACGGTCTTCATGGGCGACTTCCCGCTCATGACCGAACAGGGCACCTTCGTCATCAACGGCACCGAGCGCGTCGTCGTCTCGCAGCTCGTCCGGTCCCCGGGCGTCTACTTCGAGCGCACCGCCGACAAGACGTCCGACAAGGACATCTACACCGCCAAGCTGATCCCCAGCCGCGGTGCCTGGCTCGAGTTCGAGATCGACAAGCGCGACCTGGTCGGCGTCCGCCTCGACCGCAAGCGCAAGCAGAACGTCACGGTGCTGCTCAAGGCCCTCGGCTGGACCAACGAGCAGATCCGCGAGGAGTTCGGCGAGTACGAGTCGATGATGCTGACCCTGGAGAAGGACAGCACCACCGCTCAGGACGACGCGCTGCTCGACATCTACCGCAAGCTCCGCCCGGGCGAGCCGCCCACGCGTGAGGCCGCGCAGACGCTGCTGAACAACTACTACTTCAACCCGAAGCGCTACGACACCGCCAAGGTCGGCCGCTACAAGGTCAACAAGAAGCTCGGTCTGACCGAGGCCTTCGACCAGCAGACGCTGACCGTCGACGACATCGTCGCGACGATCAAGTACATCGTCGCGCTGCACGACGGGCGTGAGCAGCTCGACATGCCGGCCGGCGCCACCGACGTCTCCGCCGACGACATCGACCACTTCGGCAACCGCCGGATGCGTACGGTCGGCGAGCTGATCCAGAACCAGCTGCGTACCGGCCTGGCTCGTATGGAGCGCGTCGTGCGCGAGCGGATGACGACCCAGGACGTCGAGGCGATCACGCCGCAGTCCCTGATCAACATCCGTCCCGTGGTCGCTGCGCTGAAGGAGTTCTTCGGCACCTCGCAGCTCTCGCAGTTCATGGACCAGAACAACCCGCTCGCGGGCCTGACGCACAAGCGGCGTCTGTCGGCTCTCGGCCCGGGTGGTCTCTCCCGTGACCGTGCCGGCATGGAGGTCCGCGACGTCCACCCGTCGCACTACGGCCGGATGTGCCCGATCGAGACGCCTGAGGGTCCCAACATCGGTCTGATCGGCTCGCTGGCCTCCTTCGGCCGGATCAACCCGTTCGGTTTCGTCGAGACGCCCTACCGCAAGGTCGTGAACGGTGTCGTCACCGACAAGATCGACTACCTGACCGCGGACGACGAGGACAGGTACGTCATCGCGCAGGCCAACGCGGCCGTGGACGACAACATGAAGTTCGCCACCGAGCGTGTGCTGGTCCGCCAGCGCGACGGTGAGGTCTCCGAGCTCCTGGCCGACGAGGTCGACTACATCGACGTCTCGCCGCGCCAGATGGTCTCGGTCGCGACCGCGCTGATCCCGTTCCTCGAGCACGACGACGCCAACCGCGCGCTCATGGGCGCCAACATGCAGCGTCAGGCGGTTCCGCTGGTCCGCAGCGACTCGCCGCTGGTCGGCACGGGTGTCGAATACCGTGCGGCCGTCGACGCCGGTGACGTGCTCGTCGCGAAGAAGGCCGGTGTGGTCAAGGAGGTCGCCTCCGACCTGATCGAGACCCTCAACGACGACGGCACCTACACCAGCTACAAGCTGGCGAAGTTCGAGCGCTCCAACCAGGGCAACTGCGTCAACCAGCAGCCGCTGGTCGACGAGGGCGCCCGGGTCGAGGTCGGCACGCCGCTGGCCGACGGTCCGGCGACCCAGGGTGCCGAGATGGCGCTGGGTGCCAACCTCCTGGTGGCCTTCCAGTCGTGGCAGGGCCACAACTACGAAGACGCGATCATCCTCTCCCAGCGTCTGGTGCAGCAGGACTACCTCACCTCGATCCACATCGAGGAGCACGAGGTCGACGCCCGCGACACCAAGCTGGGTCCGGAGGAGATCACCCGGGACATCCCCAACGTCTCCGAGGAGATGCTGGCCGACCTCGACGAGCGCGGCATCATCCGCATCGGCGCCGAGGTCACCACCGGTGACATCCTGGTCGGCAAGGTGACCCCGAAGGGTGAGACCGAGCTGACCCCGGAGGAGCGTCTGCTCCGTGCGATCTTCGGTGAGAAGGCGCGCGAGGTCCGCGACACCTCGATGAAGGTGCCGCACGGCGAGGAGGGCACCGTCATCGGTGTCCGCGTCTTCGACCGTGAGGAGGGCGACGAGCTGCCGCCGGGCGTGAACCAGCTGGTTCGGGTCTACGTGGCGCAGAAGCGCAAGATCTCCGTGGGTGACAAGCTCGCCGGCCGTCACGGCAACAAGGGCGTCATCGCGAAGATCCTGCCGGTCGAGGACATGCCGTTCATGGAGGACGGCACCCCGGTCGACGTTCTGCTGAACCCGCTCGGTGTCCCGCGTCGGATGAACATCGGACAGGTCCTGGAGCTCCACCTCGGCTGGCTCGCCCAGCAGGGTTGGGACCTCAACCTCTCCGACGACCCGGAGAACAGCGACTGGAAGCAGCGCCTGATCAAGATCCAGGCCGACAAGGCGGAGCCGGGCACCAAGGTGGCCACTCCGGTCTTCGACGGTGCGCGTGAGGACGAGATCACCGGTCTGCTCAGCGCGACCCTCCCCAACCGGGATGGTCGCCGGGTCGTCGGCACCGACGGCAAGGCCCGCCTCTTCGACGGTCGCTCCGGCGAGCCGTTCCCGGAGCCGGTCGCCGTGGGTTACATGTACATCCTCAAGCTGCACCACCTGGTCGACGACAAGATCCACGCGCGTTCGACCGGTCCGTACTCGATGATCACCCAGCAGCCGCTCGGCGGTAAGGCCCAGTTCGGTGGCCAGCGCTTCGGTGAGATGGAGGTCTGGGCGATGGAGGCGTACGGCGCCGCCTACGCCCTGCAGGAGCTCCTGACCATCAAGTCGGACGACGTGCCCGGCCGTGTGAAGGTGTACGAGGCGATCGTCAAGGGCGAGAACATCCCCGACTCGGGTATCCCGGAGTCGTTCAAGGTTCTGGTCAAGGAGATGCAGTCGCTGTGCCTGAACGTCGAGGTCCTGAGCCAGGACGGTTCGGCGATCGAGCTTCGTGACGCGGAGGAAGACGTCTTCCGCGCCGCCGAGGAGCTCGGTATCGACCTGTCCCGTCGCGAGCCCAGCTCTGTCGAAGAAGTCTGATTCATAGAGAGGTCCCTCGCTTCGCTCGGGACCCAACGGGCGGCTCGGTTCGAGTCGAGTCGGGCCGCCCCAAGAATCAGTCATTAGCCACGAGACGTACAGAACTAACGAAGGAAACGAAGCCATCGTGCTCGACGTAAACTTCTTCGATCAGCTCAAGATCGGCCTGGCCACCGCGGACGAGATCCGCGCGTGGAGCCACGGCGAGGTCAAGAAGCCGGAGACCATCAACTACCGCACGCTCAAGCCCGAGCGTGACGGCCTCTTCTGCGAGAAGATCTTCGGTCCCACCCGGGACTGGGAGTGCTACTGCGGCAAGTACAAGCGCGTCCGCTTCAAGGGCATCATCTGCGAGCGCTGCGGCGTCGAGGTGACCCGCTCCAAGGTACGTCGTGAGCGGATGGGCCACATCGAGCTCGCCGCTCCCGTGACCCACATCTGGTACTTCAAGGGTGTTCCGTCGCGGCTGGGCTACCTGCTCGACCTCGCCCCGAAGGACCTGGAGAAGGTCATCTACTTCGCGGCGTACATGATCACCTCGGTCGACGAGGACGCGCGTCACCGCGACCTGTCCTCGCTGGAGGCCAAGGTCGACCAGCAGCGCAAGATGCTGACCGGCCGGCTCGACGTGGCGATCAACGACCGCGCCAAGAAGCTCGAGACCGACCTGGCCGCGCTCGAGGCCGAGGGCGCCAAGTCCGACGCCAAGCGCAAGGTCAAGGACGGCGCCGAGCGCGAGATGAAGCAGCTGCGCGACCGCACCGAGCGTGAGGTCAACCGCCTCGACGAGGTCTGGGACACCTTCAAGAACCTGAAGATCCAGGACCTCATGGGCGACGAGCTGCTCTACCGCGAGATGAAGACCTGGTTCGGGAAGTACTTCGAGGGCCACATGGGCGCCACGGCGATCCAGAAGCGCCTCGAGAGCTTCGACATCGCCGAGGAGGTCGAGAACCTGCGTGAGACCATTGCCACCGGCAAGGGTCAGCGCAAGGTCCGCGCCCTCAAGCGCCTCAAGGTCGTCGATGCCTTCCGCAAGACCGGCAACCAGCCGACCGGCATGGTGCTCGACGCCGTCCCGGTCATCCCGCCGGACCTGCGCCCGATGGTGCAGCTCGACGGTGGCCGCTTCGCGACCTCCGACCTCAACGACCTCTACCGTCGTGTGATCAACCGCAACAACCGCCTCAAGCGTCTCCTTGACCTCGGTGCCCCCGAGATCATCGTGAACAACGAGAAGCGGATGCTGCAGGAGGCCGTCGACTCGCTGTTCGACAACGGCCGTCGTGGTCGTCCGGTCACCGGGCCGGGCAACCGCCCGCTGAAGTCGCTCTCCGACATGCTCAAGGGCAAGCAGGGCCGCTTCCGTCAGAACCTGCTCGGTAAGCGCGTCGACTACTCAGGCCGTTCGGTCATCGTGTCGGGCCCGCAGCTCAAGCTGCACCAGTGCGGTCTGCCGAAGCAGATGGCCCTGGAGCTGTTCAAGCCGTTCGTGATGAAGCGTCTGGTGGACCTGAGCCACGCTCAGAACATCAAGTCCGCCAAGCGGATGGTCGAGCGCGCTCGCCCGGTCGTGTGGGACGTCCTCGAAGAGGTCATCACCGAGCACCCGGTTCTGCTGAACCGTGCGCCGACCCTGCACCGACTCGGCATCCAGGCCTTCGAGCCGCAGCTGATCGAGGGTAAGGCGATCCAGCTGCACCCGCTGGTCTGCACCGCGTTCAACGCGGACTTCGACGGCGACCAGATGGCTGTCCACCTGCCGCTGTCGGCGGAGGCTCAGGCCGAGGCTCGCATCCTGATGCTCTCGACCAACAACATCCTCAAGCCGTCCGACGGTCGTCCGGTCACCATGCCGACCCAGGACATGATCATCGGTCTGTTCTTCATCACCTCCGACCGTGAGGGTGAGGTCGGCGAGGGTCGTGCCTTCTCGTCCCCGGCCGAGGCCATCATGGCCTTCGACCACCTCGAGATCACGCTGCAGTCGAGGATCAAGATCCGCCTCGACGACATCGTGCCGCCGCTCGGCTACGACGTGCCGGAGGGCTGGACCGAGGGCGAGCCGCTCGTGCTCGAGACCACCCTGGGTCGGGTCATCTTCAACGACACCCTGCCGGCCGACTACCCCTTCGTGAACTACGAGGTCGGTAAGAAGCAGCTCGGGGCGATCATCAACGACCTGGCCGAGCGCTACACCAAGGTCGAGGTCGCCGCGTCGCTGGACGCGCTCAAGGACAACGGCTTCCACTGGGCCACCCGTTCGGGTGTCACGGTCTCCATCGACGACGTCACCACGCCGCCGAACAAGGCCGAGATCCTGGAGTCCTTCGAGACGCAGGCCGCCAAGGTCCAGAAGCAGTTCGAGCGTGGTCTGGTCACCGACGAGGAGCGCCGTCAGGAGCTCGTCGAGATCTGGACCGAGGCCGCCAAGGTCGTCGGTGCAGCGATGGAGGCCGCGTTCGACCGCAAGAACCCGATCTTCATGCAGGTCACCTCGGGTGCTTCGGGTAACTTCAACCAGATCCGCCAGGTCGGCGCCATGCGAGGTCTGGTGGCGAACCCGAAGGGCGAGATCATCCCGCGGCCGATCAAGTCGAACTTCCGCGAGGGTCTGTCCGTGCTGGAGTACTTCATCTCCACCCACGGTGCTCGTAAGGGTCTGGCCGACACCGCGCTGCGTAC
>NZ_JBOHDN010000284.1:0-9118 GCF_050699375.1 Nocardioides sp.
CGAACCCGAAGGGCGAGATCATCCCGCGGCCGATCAAGTCGAACTTCCGCGAGGGTCTGTCCGTGCTGGAGTACTTCATCTCCACCCACGGTGCTCGTAAGGGTCTGGCCGACACCGCGCTGCGTACGGCGGACTCCGGTTACCTCACCCGCCGTCTGGTCGACGTGTCGCAGGACGTCATCATCCGTGAGGACGACTGCGGCACCGAGCGTGGTCTGCCGAAGGTCATCGGTGTCGACACGGGCGGCGTCGTCGTCAAGGACGACAACGCCGAGACCGCTGCGTACGCCCGTACGGCCGCTGTCGACATCGAGCACCCCTCCACCGGTGAGGTTCTCGCGGTCGCCGGTGAGGACCTCGGTGACGTCAAGATCGAGGAGCTGGTTCGCGCCGGCATCGTCGAGGTCAAGGTCCGTTCGGTCCTCACCTGTGAGGCCCGCACCGGCACCTGCGCCAAGTGCTACGGCCGCTCGCTGGCCACCGGCAAGCTCGTCGACATCGGTGAGGCGGTCGGCATCATCGCCGCCCAGTCCATCGGTGAGCCCGGCACCCAGCTGACGATGCGTACCTTCCACACCGGTGGTGTGGCGTCGGCCGACGACATCACGCAGGGTCTGCCGCGTGTCGTCGAGCTCTTCGAGGCACGTACGCCCAAGGGCGTCACGCCGATCTCGGAGGTCGCCGGCCGCATCGAGATCGAGGAGACCGACAAGGCCCGCAAGGTCCTGGTCACCCCGGACGACGGTTCCGAGGTCATCGAGTACGTCGTCTCGCGCCGCTCGCGGCTGCGGGTCGGCGACGGCGACCACATCGAGGTCGGCGCGCCGCTGACCATCGGTACGCCGGACCCCAAGGAGGTCCTCCGTATCCTCGGTGTCCGCAAGACCCAGCAGCACCTCGTGGACGAGGTCCAGCAGGTCTACCGGAGCCAGGGTGTGTCCATCCACGACAAGCACATCGAGATCATCGTGCGGCAGATGCTGCGCCGGATCACGGTGCTCGAGTCGGGTGACACCAACCTGCTTCCGTCCGACCTGGCCGACCGCATCGACTTCGAGTCGGAGAACCGGCGCGTGGTCTCCGAGGGCGGCAAGCCGGCCTCGGGTCGTCCGGAGCTGATGGGCATCACCAAGGCCTCGCTGGCCACCGAGTCGTGGCTGTCGGCGGCATCCTTCCAGGAGACCACCCGCGTCCTCACCGACGCTGCCATCAACGGCCGCTCGGACTCGCTGCGCGGTCTGAAGGAGAACGTCATCATCGGTAAGCTCATCCCGGCCGGCACCGGACTGGAGCGCTACCGGAACATCAAGGTCGAGCCGACCGATGAGGCTCGTGCCGCGGCGTACTCCGTGACCGGCTACGACAACTACGACTACGAGTTCGGCAACACCGGCGGCCAGGCCGTCGCGCTGGACGACTTCGACTTCGGTTCGTACCAGTCCTAGTCGGCCGAGCCTGATCGAGCAGTCATGCGAAGGCCCCGTCTCCCCAGGGAGACGGGGCCTTCGCCCATTTATGGGCCGGGGCGCGGCGCCGACCTACTCCTGAGGACGCACGTCATCGGAGCGGGAGACGCAGGGCAGCCGGGGCGTAGAAGATTTCCTGGAACCCGCTGCAACGAACCGATCTCGCCACGCGTCTGACGGGTGGGACGATGGTTGTCGGCAACTTCATCTGCTACTCGGAGGAGCGAAGATGCGGCACGTACGGCTGACAGTGGTCGGAGTCGGGACCCTCTGCGCTCTCGCGATGGGAGGTTGCGGGTCGACGACGGACGGGGCTGTCGACGCGCCACAACCTGCCTCGGAGAGCGCGGAGTCCACCGACGCTGGCAGCGCGTCACCGTCCCCGACTCAGTCCTCACCGGCGGCCACGGGGGGATCACCGGTGAGGACTGAGTCTTCTGCAGCTTCTGCAGCTTCTGCAGCTTCTTCTGCTTCGTCTGCTTCTTCGTCCGATCCCGGGGGCGCGGATCCGGTGACGCCGAAGTGCACCAACACCGACCTGAAGGCGGGCTATCGCGCGACCGATGCGGGCGCGGGCTCGCGGTTCGGTGAGATCACGCTGACCAACGTCTCCGACCACGCGTGCGGCCTGACCGGGTTCGGTGGGCTGTCGTACGTCGGGGGCGGCGACGGCGACCAGGTCGGGAAGCCGGCGGTGCGTGAGGGTTCCTCGCGCAAGGTCATCATGAAGCCGGGTCAGGTGGCGGTGAGTGCGATCGCAGAGTCGACCGCCCAGAAGTACGCCGCCTCGACCTGCAAGCCCACCAAGGTGGACGGGTTCCGGGTCTACGTGCCGGACTCGTACGACTCGCAGTTCGTGCCGCACAGGACGACCGGCTGTGCGAACAAGAGTGTGGCGTTGCTGTCGCACAAGGCGTTTCACTAGGAGCTACTAGGGTCCTACGCCTCGGAGATGGCTTACCCTCCGAGGTATGGCAGCTGATCTGGACAGGCATGTCCGTGGGATCGTCGACAGGGTCGCCTACCTGGTGCTGGCGACCTCCGACCCGGACGGACGTGCGCGTACGTCGCCGGTCTACTTCTCCCACGACGGATATCGCGACCTCTACTGGGTCTCGGCGCCCGACTCCCAGCACTCCCGCAACATCGTGCGCGACCCGCGCGTGGCCGGGGTCATCTTCGACTCCTCGGTGCCGCCCGGATCAGGGGCGAGCGCGGCGTACGTGACCGGGATGGCCCGCCAGGTGCCCGACTTCGAGCTCGAGAAGCGCTGTCCGCTGGCGTTTCGTCGGCTGATCGGGACCGCCCGGGCGTTCGGACCCGAAGAGCTGCGTGGGGAGGCGACGCTGCGGCTCTATGTGATGGACGTCGAGGTCTGGGAGGCGCACCTTCCCGGTGTCGACCCGGAGGACGAGGGCGCTCCGGAGACCAGGGTCGAGGCCGAGCCCGAGACCTGATCACGCGGATTCAGGCGGTTCAGGCGGATCAGGCGGATCAGGCAGCCGGGCGGAAGAGGAGGTGGATCTCCCCGCGCAGCTCGAGGCGCTCGACGCCGATGCGGTAGACCGGCTCGAGGATCTCGGGACGGAGCACCTCGTCGACGGTGCCCCGCGCAGCCACGCGCCGCTCGTCGAGCAGGACCAGGTCGTCGCAGTAGCGGGCCGCCAGGTTGAGATCGTGGAGCACCACGATCGCGGTCGTTCCAAGACGACCGGAGCGAGGTCGAGCGGCGAGCTTGCTCGTCCGCTCGTGCCGAGCGAGGGAGTAACCGCGCGGAGTGCGGAGTTTCCTGACCAGCGCGAGGATCTCGTGCTGGAAGCGGATGTCGAGGTGGTTGGTGGGCTCGTCGAGGAGCAGATGGGTCGCCTCCTGGGCGAGGGCCCGGGCGATGAGCACCCGCTGCCGCTCGCCGCCGGAGAGCGCGCCGAAGGAGCGCGGGCCCAGGTGGCTGCCGCCGACCCGCGCCAGGCAGTCGGCGGCGACCTCCAGGTCGTGCTCGCCGGCTCTCGCGAAGGGGGACAGGTGCGGCGTACGTCCCAGCAGGACCATCTCGCCGGCGGTCAGCGTAGTGTCGGTACCCGATTCCTGGACGACGACGGCCATGCGCCGCGCGACCTCCCGGGCGTGCAGCCGGCCGAGGTCGTCGCCGTCGACCCGGACGGTGCCGCTGCCGCGCAGGGCGCCGTAGAGCAGCCGCAGCAGCGTCGTCTTGCCGCTCCCGTTCGGGCCGATCAGGCCAAGGACCCGGCCCTCGTGGGAGTCGACGGCGATGTCCTCGAGGATCGGGGTCGCGGCGTACGACCAGCTGAGTCCCTCCGCCTCGATCATTGGCCGAACCTGTCGTTGATGCGCTCCAGGCCGTCGACCGAGAGCGCCGAGGGAGGCTCGGTGAAGTTGAACAGCTGCGCCATCACGTCGCCGTTCCTGACCGCGGTGAGGTCCTCGGCGCCGGGCAGCTGAGTGATCGCCTTCTCGACGTCCTTCGGGTCGCCGGAGTTGTGGAGCAGGATGAGTACGTCGGGGTCGCGCGCGAGCAGGTCCTCGGTCGAGACCTCGAAGACCCGCTCGTCGACATCGGCGAAGGAGTCCTCGAACCCGGCGGCCTCGAGCTGCGGATGGGCCATCGAACGGGTGCCGTACGCATAGGTGACGCCGCCGCCGACCGTCGGGTAGAGAACCGCGGCCGTACGTCCCTCGCCGACCTTCTCCGCCTCCAGGGTCGTGACGCGTCTGCGCAGGTCAGCGATAGCCTTGGTGGCTTCGTCGGACCGGTCGAAGACCCTTCCGTACGTCTCCAGCTGGCTGTAGATGTCGTCGAACCCGGGGTCCTTGACGCCCTCGGGGCACATCGCCGGCTCCTCGAGGAGGTCGATGTCGACGGCGTCGAGGGTGTCGCGGGAGAGGTTGTCGACCTCGCCGAGGACCAGGTCGGGCTCCTCGCCGATGACGACCTCCTTGGAGATCTGCAGGTGGCCGCTGGTGTCCATCTCGTCGGTCAGGAGCGGGATATTGTCGAGCTCGGCGCGGGTCTCGGTGTCGTAGTAGTCGGCGGGGTAGTCGCCGGCCCGCGCCACGACTCGGTCCATCACGCCGAGGGTGTGCAGGTAGGGCACCGCCGAGCTCTTCAGCATCACGATCCGCTCCGGGGGCCCGTCGATGGTGACCTCCGTGGCGCAGTTGCTCATGGTCAGCGGGAAGCCCTCCGCGCCGGCGTCCTCGCCGGCGGCGCCGGCGCCGGAGCCGCAGGCGGTGGTCGTGGCCAGCAGCAGGGCGGCCGGGGCGATGACTCTGCGGATCACGGGCCGGATCACGGGGCGGGTCACGGGGCGGGTCATCGGGTGCGTCGTGGGGCTGGCCATGGAGTGTGCTCCTTGGGTCGGGTCAGACGTCGCGCGCCGAGAAGCGCCGGATGAGGACGATGAGGAAGGGGGCACCGAGCAGTGCGGTGACGATGCCGATCGGGATCTCCTGCGGCTGGAGCAGGATCCGTGCGAGCACGTCGGCCCAGACCAGCAGGATCGCGCCCATGAGCGCCGCCGCCGGGATGGCGGCCGCGTGGGCCGAACCGACCGCCCGCCGAGCCAGGTGGGGCACGACCAGACCGACGAAGCCGATGCTCCCCGCGGCCGAGACGACCACGCCGACGCTCAGCGCCACCACGATCAGCAGCAGGGTCCGGAACCTGTCGGGGGAGATGCCGAGGGTGTGGGCGGTCTCGTCGCCGATCGCGAGTGCGTCCAGGCCGCGGCCGCACAGCGTCAGCAGGACCACGGTGGTGAGCACGCCGATGGCGACCACGGCGAGCAGGCCGTCCCATTGCGCCAGCCCGAGCGAGCCGAGCAGCCAGAACATCACCGACCGCGCTCCTTCGGCCGAGCCGGAGGCGAAGATCAGGAAGCTGGTCAGGCCGTAGAGCAGGTAGCCGACCGCGACGCCGGAGAGCAGCAGTCGCAGCGAGGTGACCCTGCCGCCGCTGCGCGCGAGGGCGAACACCAGGAACGACGCCGCGAGGGCACCGAGGAAGGCGGAGCCGGGCAGGGCGTACGCCCCCAGGCCGGTGCCCGCGCCGAAGAGGATCGCCGCCGCGGCGCCGCTGGAGGCGCCGGAGTTGATCCCGAGCAGGTAGGGGTCGGCGAGCATGTTGCGGACCATCGCCTGGAGCGCCATCCCGGTGACGGCCAGGCCGGCACCGACCAAGGAGCCCAGGAGCACCCGGGGGAGGCGTACCTTCCACACGATCGCCTCCTCGGTCGCCTCCCAGGCGGCTTCGGGGAGGCCGAGGAGGTGGTGGCCGAGAATCTGGGCGACCGTGCTCGGAGAGATGTATGCAGCGCCCAGTCCGACTGCCACCACAAAGGTCGCCACGGTGGCCGCGACGAGTCCGACGAGCCAGATCGTGGCGCGCCGACGGCGGCGACGTACGCCGAGAGGGTCGTGCACGTGGGGGCCTTCCGACAGCTACTGCGACTACTACTGCGAATAACTTGCAATAACCTAGCAGTGCGCTCGCCGGGTCGAGGTGAGGGTTCACTGACGGGCCGTTGGCGGGTTCTGGGAAGATATGAGGCATGACCCTTCGACAGGCTCAGGACACCGCCTCGTCGGTGCCGCAGTCAGCCGACGTGATCGTCGTGGGCGCCGGGCCCGCCGGCTCGGCGGCGGCGGCGTGGCTGGCGCGCGCCGGGGTCGATGTCCTGTTGACGGACGCGGCCGTCTTCCCGCGGGACAAGACCTGCGGTGACGGGCTGACCCCGCGCGCAGTCCATGAGCTCGTCCGTCTCGGCCTAGAGGACTGGCTGCGCGCCCATCCCATCTCGCGGGGCCTGCGAGCCCACGGGTTCGGACAGACGCTGCACCTGCCCTGGCCCGGCGGGAGCCTGCCCGACTGGGGCTCCGCGGTGCCGCGTACGGAGCTCGACGACCATCTGCGCACCGTGGCGATCAAGTCCGGAGCGACGGCCGTGGACGGGGTGCGTGCTGTCGATGTCCGCCGGGACGGGGACAGGATCGCCGCCGTGGTGTTCTCGACCGGCTCGGGCGCCGAGCGGGTCGAGGTCTCGTGCCGGTCGGTCGTGGTGGCCGACGGGGTGCGTTCGCCGCTCGGGAAGGTGCTCGGCCGCGAGTGGCACCGCGACACCGTCTACGGCGTGGCCGGGCGGGCCTACATCGACTCCTCGCAGGCCGATGACGAGTGGATCTCCTCCCATCTCGAGCTGCGCGACGAGTCCGGTGAGGCACTGCCGGGCTATGGCTGGATCTTCCCGCTGGGTTCGGGCGAGGTGAACATCGGCGCGGGCGCGCTGGCCACCTCGAAGCGGCCCGCGGACGTCGCGATCAAACCGTTGATGAGGTTCTACACCGAGCAGTGTCGACCTGGCTTCGGGCTCGAGGGCGAGCTGCGCGCGGAGAAGTCCGCGCTGCTGCCGATGGGCGGCGCGGTCTCGGGCGTCGCCGGTGCCAACTGGGCGCTGATCGGGGACGCCGCCGCGTGCGTGAACCCGCTCAACGGCGAGGGCATCGACTACGGCCTGGAGACCGGCCGGCTCGTCGCCGACGCCATCGTCGCCGGCGAGGATCTCGCCACCGCGTGGCCGGCGACGCTGCGTGAGCACTATGGCGAGGCCTTCTCGGTGGCGCGCCGCCTGGCCGGGATCGCGACCCGCCCCAAGTTGGTATCCACCCTCGGACCTGCGGGAATGCGCTCCGACTGGCTGATGACGCTGGCTCTGCGGTGGATGGGCAACCTGGTCACCGACGACGACCGCGACCGGGCCGCGAAGGTCTGGCGCTGGGCCGGCCGCCGCTCGTTGGCCATCGACTCCCGACCTCCGTTCAGCTGATGGCGACGCGGAATCGGGGCCGCGGCGGGCGGCGACGCAAGCTCCCGCAGGTGCAGCGGGTCGGGGCGTACGCCGTCATCATCCGCGCCGGCGCGGCCGAGGAGCCCGAGATCCTGCTCAGCCGGCTCTCGGAGAAGGTCACGCCCGAGGAGCGGTGGACGCTGCCCGGTGGCGGCATCGACCACGGCGAGGATCCGCGCGACGCGGTGGTGCGTGAGGTCTACGAGGAGGCCGGGGTACCGGTCGAGGTCGGCACCGAGGCGCGGGTCCAGTCGGTCCACCAGGCGAAGGCCTGGCGGTTGGGTCGGCGGGTCAACTCCCACGCGATCCGGATCGTCTATGACGGCTGGGTGCCCCACGATGCCCCCGAGCCGCAGACGATGGAGGTCGACGGGTCCACCGCGGAGGCGGCCTGGCTGTCGCTGGCCGCCGTCACGAGCGGCGAGATCCCGACATCTCCGCTGGTCACCGACGCCCTGGACATGCACAGGCCGACGCGGATGCAGCGGCTGGCTGCGTACGCCTTCATCACTCGTGCCTCCGACGGCGCGATCCTGCTCACCCGGATCTCGCCGCGCGGGTATCACTCGGGCTCGTGGACGCTCCCGGGCGGTGGCCTCGACTTCGGTGAGCATCCGCGCGAGGCGCTGGTGCGCGAGGTGGCCGAGGAGTGCGGCCTCACCTGCGAGACCGGGCCGTTGCTCGACGTGCACGACGTGAACGTGGTCGGCACCGCGCCCAGCGGGCGTCACGAGGAGTTCCACGGCGTCCACCTGATCTTCACCGCGACCGTCCCCGACGGCGCGGAGCCGCGGGTGGTCGAGCAGGACGGCACCACCGACGATGCGCGATGGGTGTCCCGTGACGAGCTGACGAGCCTCCCGCTCCTGGACGTGGTCACTGCCGCCCTCGAGGCCGAGAAGGCGGCTTCTTAGCCGAGGTCGGCTTGGGCGCCGATCTCCATCTCCTCGGCCACTGCGAGTATCGCGGCCGCTGCCGCGGCGTCCTGTACGCCTACGCCGACGGAGAGGTAGGTGACGATCCCGGTCGGATGCGGGGTGAGGGATGGGCTGGGTGAACTCACTGATGCATCAGTGAGTTCGTGGGGAGCCACCGACGGCCGGAGGAGCGAGCCCAGGTCGGTGATCCGATCGGGATAGATGGTGCCGGCGGCCAGGGCCTCGACGACGGGCCCGGAGTCGGTCAGAGCCGAGGGGCGGTGGTCGACCACCACCGTGGAGCGGCCCAGCAGCGACGGCGGTAGCTCGACACGGTCGGGGGCGAAGGAGCCGACGCTGGCCACCGTGGTCCCGTCGATGACCCAGTCGTCCTCGACCACGGGCGTGAGCGACGACGTGCAGAGCACCACGATGTCGGCCGCTCGGACGGCGGCCTCGAGGTCGTCGGCCACGGAAGCGTCATGCTCCTCGGCGACCGTGGAAGCCGCGGACGTACGCCTACCCCAGACCGAGCATGCGGCAGCCGGGTGCGACACCGCGAAGGCGTCGAGATGGGCGCGCGCCTGGGCGCCGGTGCCGACGACGAGGATCTGGGCGGCGTCCGGCGCGACCTGCTGCATCGCGAGGGTCGTGGCCGCCGAGGTACGCAGCCCGGTGACGCTGTCGCCGTTGATGATCGCCCGCGGCGCGCCGGTCTCGGGGTCGAGCACCGTGATGACCGAGTGGACCGCGCCGAGACCGCGGGAGGCGTTCGACGGGTTGACGCTGCCGAACTTGCTCACCGCAGGAGCGTCGGGAGCGATCCGGGAGGAGTAGCAGAACGAGATCGAGGAGTCCGGTCCCGGGACGAGCA
>NZ_JBOHDN010000285.1:0-1690 GCF_050699375.1 Nocardioides sp.
GCCCGCAGGCCTTATGGCCGCCGCTCACGTCGGAGCAGACCGAAGACCCACGAATCCGAGACGTCGCCGTTGACGACGCAGTCCTCGCGAAGCGTCCCCTCCAGCCTGAAGCCGAGCTTCTCCAGAACCCGACCTGAAGCAACGTTGCGGGTGTCCGCCTCGGCCTGCACCCGGTTGAGGTCCAGGGTATCGAAAGCCCAGGCCAGCAAGGCACCGGCGGCCTCGGTCGCAACGCCCTGCCCCCACGCAGGCTTGCCGAGGCAGTAGCCCAGCGACGCGCTGCGAAAGTCAGGGTTCCACGAGTTCAACGTGCACCAGCCGAGGAACGCACCATCGCCAGCCCTCTCGATCACGACCCGAGCCCCGCTGCCCTCGTGCGCCATCTCGTGACACCTCGCGATGAATCGGTCCGCCTGTGATCGCTCTGTCCACGGCGGAGAGTCCCAATAACGCAGTACGTCGGCATCGCTCTGCAACGCGAACAGCTCGTCCGCGTCGGAGTCGGCGAAAGGACGCAGCCGCAACCGCGCCGTGACGAGCGTTGGTGTGGCCAGCGACATGGCGTCATGTTGTCAGTCCGTGGTCGTTGGCGGCACCAGATTTTCGGTCCAACGACACAGATGCTCCTACTGGCCGTCAAGGTCGGCGTGCTCGTCAGCCGAGGGCACCAGCCGCCTTCGCGTCGACCACTCGCTGGATGAGATCGGTGGTCGAGATCTCCGTTGTTCGCGGGACGTACTCGAGCTTGCCGGCCGCGAGCGCTGCGCCGTAGACGGCTTCGGCGCCCGCGGGTGAGAGGTCGTCGCCGTGGACGACGGTCGCGATGTCGTGCTCGGCCAGGAAGACCTCGTCGATCCGAAAAGGTGCGTCGGCAATGACTTCATCGATGTACTTGCATGCCTCGATCACCGCGACTCGCTCAGCCAGGGTCATGATCGGAGTGCGTTTGTAGGCGGCTGCAGTCTCGTCCGACAGGACTCCGACGATCAGGTAGTCGCCGTGAGCACGGGCTGCGCGTAGTAGTTCGACGTGGCCTGCGTGGAACAGGTCGCCGACCATGTCGACGTAGACCCGGGAGTTGCCGGAGCTTGCGGTCAGAGCGTCCATGCCAACCATCATTCCCCAGGTGCCGCCAGGCCGCGGGGAGCCAGTCGCGGTAGATCTTGGCGCGGTTGTCGGCCGCAGAACTGATTCGCGGCGGCGGTGCGGGCGATGTTTGCCGAGGCGCGATGTCCGCAGATCATCGACTCGCGGGAAGGCGAAGGCGTCGTGAGGTGCCGGAGTACCGGAGCCACCGCCGCCGCAGGCGTCTCCCATCAATGTTGTCGGTGGTCGCGCTCATACTGGGCCGACATGGACGCAGTCGAGGCGCTGGAGCAGCTGGGTGGGATCGCCCGCGCTGCCGACATCGTCTCGCTCTCCAGCCGCCGACGCCTTCGCACAGCGGTGTCGAACAGGGCGATCATCCACGTCGACCGCGACCGCTACGCCCTCCCCGTGACCGACCTGGGCAGGCGCCTCGCGGTGAAGCACAACCTCCATCTCACCCATCTCAGCGCCGCTCTCCATCATGGCTGGGAGGTCCGCACCTCCCCGAACGTGCCCCATCTCCTCCTGCCGAGCGGACAGGAGCAGCCCACCAGCAAGGCCAGGTTCTGGACGTACGACGCCAGGCGCGAGGACCTCGACG
>NZ_JBOHDN010000286.1:0-5613 GCF_050699375.1 Nocardioides sp.
CCGGGGCTTGGTCTGTTCGTGCCGCGCCCGTACGGCCTTCGTGCCGAGCACGTATCCGGCTCCCAGCCCGAGGACCAAGGTTGTCGTCTTACCCAACATGTCCAGCTCCGTTCTCGATTGAATGGGCGTCACGGCCGCCGTTAGTACGACGGCGTCGTACTAACCCGTACCCATCTACGGCCATCACATGACATCGGCACCAAAATGCGTCCGAGTCACCCCGACGACCTTCAGTCTGGTCGCGAGCCAAGATGGGTACCTGAGCATCATGCGTTCGATGTGGCTGGAGCGTCCCCACCCACCGAGTCAGGACGTCTTCCCCGTCGATGACCGTTTCGAAGACGTCGTCGTGGGGGCAGGCATCACCGGACTGACGGTTGGCCTGCTTCTGGCGCGTGCTGGTCGCAGGGTCGGTGTCATCGATGCGCTCCAGGTGGGCTCGGGCACCACCGGCCGTACGACGGGCAAGGTCTCGCTGCTGCAGGGGACCCGGCTCTCGCGGATCCTGGCCGCTCAGTCACACGATGTCGCTCAGGCGTACGTGGACGCGAACCGGGAAGGTCAGCAGTGGCTGTTGCGGTTCTGTGCTGACCATGATGTTCCCGTTCAGATCCGCGATGCAGTGACCTATGCGAGTAGTGCCAATGAGACGGCCACGGTGCGAGAAGAACATGAGGCGGCTCGTTCGCTCGGGCTGGGGGTGCGCTGGGCTGACCGTCTCGATGTGCCGTTCCCGCTGGAGGGCGCCACTTTGCTGGCAGGTCAGGCCCAGTTCGACCCGATGGACGTGCTCGTTACCCTCGCCGCCCGGCTCCGAAGCCACGGCGGGACAGTGCACGAGGGCCGGCGCGTACTGGGGGTGTCCCGGCGAGGGACGCCGGAGATCGCCCTCGACGACGGACGTGTGCTCCGCGCTGACAACGTCGTTCTCGCGACAGGGGTGCCGACCCTGGACCGAGGTCTCTACTTCGCCAAGCTGGAGGCGAAGCGCTCCTATCTTCTTGCCTATGGCGGAGTGGAGGCGCCACCCGCGATGTACCTCTCGGTGTCCACATCGAGCCGATCGATCCGCGGCGTGCCAAGGGACCCCACCACTCCGCCACTGCTCCTTGTCGGCGGTGCCGGGCACATCGTAGGTCGCACGCAGTCCGAGCTGGCGAAGCTCGACGAGCTGAGAGAGTGGACGGCACGACACTTCGAGGGGGCGACCGAGACACACGCCTGGTCCGCACAGGACTATGCCTCGCACGACGGGATCCCGTACGTCGGCAAGCTGCCCCTCGGGGGTGGTCGCATCTACCTGGCCACCGGTTACGACAAGTGGGGACTGGCCAACGGTGTGGCCGCGGCACGAACCATCGCTGGTCAGATCCTGGGATCGAGACCCGGCTGGGCGAAGGTGCTCGGCAGGCGAATCACGCGTCCGCGCGGCGTGGCCCGCCTCGCGGCCGTCAACGCCGGCATCACCCTGGCGGCGTCCCGATCCCTGGGGAGGGCCGAGACTGCGAAGGTACCCATCCCTGTTCCTGAAGGCGCCGGGGTCGTGGGGCGTGACGGACTTCTGCCGGTCGGCGCATCCACACTGAACGACCGGACTTGTCGCGTGGTTGCACTCTGCACCCACCTGGGTGGCGCCCTGCGCTGGAACGACGCCGAGAAGAGTTGGGACTGTCCACTGCACGGATCCCGGTTCTCCGCGAGCGGGAAGGTCCTGGAAGGCCCCGCCACGAGAGCCCTTGTGCAGCGGGATGTGTCGCACGAGTCGTGATCGGCTCAGATTCGGGAGTCAACGTTGAGCTCTGGCCAACTCCACGCACGTCGTCATCACTGACTGGGCCTGGAGTCTCCAGGCACCGCCGGATGTTGGCAGTGGAAGTCCAGGCGCCCTTCGAGCTCGGCCTGGGACATCTCGATAAGGGATCCGCGACCAGTACGGGTCTGGCAGGCTGTCCCGCTGCCGGTAGCTCATCCATACACCTCGTCCTCACTGACGGGGCGCGGGGTCTCCAGGCACCGCCGAATGTTGGTGACGATGCTGCCGGCGGTGAAGAACCCGTCCTCCGAGTCGCGCACGTGCATCTCATGGATCTGGTCGACCAGTTCGGACAGAGCCTCTTGCGCATCCGCCTTGACCGCGGCGTCCGCGACGCGGCCATCTCCCGATCGCACGAGGTCCGCGAGAGCGAGCAGTGCCTGGGCCGCGTGAGGCCGCAGCTGTGGGCCCAGCGCGACGAGATCGTTCCCTGCGCGCTCCTCGTCCTCGAGGAGCTGAGTGAGTTCCTCGACCAGGAAGCACACCTTCTCGAGGCTTCGTTCCTGCTCGAGCTGTCTCGTCAGGCGACTTCGGTGGTGAGCCTGACGTCTGTTGGCGCGGGCTGCCTCGAGAACAAGCTGCCTATCGGCACGCATGCGGTGCAGCATCGGGTCCATCTGTGCCCGATATTCGCTCCATTGCGTCTTTGTCGGTGGGGTTTCGCCCTGCAGGGCATGGGCTAGCCCGCGGAGCTGGGTGACCACCTCTTCACGGAGGTCACCCATCGCCCGTTCCGCGGGCGCGAGAGGAAGCTGTGGAAAGAGCACGGTCGTGACGACACCGATCGAGGCCCCGATCAACGTGAGTCCGCCGAAGGCGCTCACGAACGCGACGGGATCCGCGGTTCCGATGATCAGGACGAACACGGCCGCCGTCGGGACCCAGTGCCCCATGTCGTCGAGCCACCGCGCGTTCGCCGCCAACATTCCCACGCCGATCACAAGAGCCACGGCCGCGGGGCTGGGCCCGAGAACGGCGGCTGTGGCCAGCGCGATCGCCGAGCCGAGCCAGATGCTGAGGATGCTCTGGACGGACCTGCGAACAGAACCCATCACGGTCGACGACATCGCCACCACGGCGCCCAACGGCGCGTAGTAGGGGAACTCGCCAGCCGGTCCCGGAAAGGTGACACCAACCCAGAAGGCGATCGCTCCCGCGGCTGCCGCCGTGAGGGCCATTCCCCAGGGGAGCTCGCGTACTCGTGCCCTGAGGCGAGCCACCCATCCCGGGTCGGGAACGGCGGCTCGTCTCGATGGGCGCGAGGCCAGGGATGAACGGGGCGTCATCTGAAGGTGCTGCGTTCAACGAGGCCGGCGACCTGCCGGATCGTGACGACGAAGACAGCTGTCATGGAGTGCCACCTCTGCAAAGAGAACGCGCGGACGGAGATCGAAGCCTGTGCGCCGAGGCGACGACTTCGTGGCTCGGTACCCGGCAAAGCCGGTGAGACACCTCGAGTTCCGATCAGACCGCGTACGTCGGGCGATATGGGGTACCGGGCCTCTGACGCTCGGCGTCCGGCGCGGTTCGATGGCGGACCCGGTCGCAGAAACTGGAGAGATCACTGTGAACACGGTCAAGCAGCAGCCGATCTACGCATTGTTCTGGAGGCGCGCCGCTTGGGCGCTTCACGAGGTCGTGGGCTGGTATGACGCTGATCGGTCATGGGTACCCGCTCCGCATGACCGAACTGACCTGCCTCGTCCTCAACTGCACTCTCAAGAAGACCCCGGCCGAGTCGAGCACCGAGCTCCTCGGCTCGCAGGTCCTCGCGGCTCTCACCGAGCAGGGCGTCGAAGGAACGATGGAGCGCGTGGTCGACTACGACGTACGTTTCGGGGTCAGCACCGACGAGGGTGACGGCGACGCCTGGCCGGACCTGCGCGCGCGGGTGCTCGCCGCCGACATCCTCGTCCTGGCCACCCCGATCTGGCTCGGGCAGCCCTCTTCGGTGTGCAAGATGGTGCTCGAGCGACTCGACGCCGAGCTGAGCGAGACCGACGAGGAGGGGCGCCTGCAGACCTACGGCAAGGTCGCGGGCATCGCCGTCGTAGGCAACGAGGACGGTGCCCACCACGTATCCGCCGAGCTGGCGCAGGCGCTCACCGACGTCGGCTTCACCCTGCCCGCTAGCGCGGTCACTTACTGGGTCGGCGAGGCCATGCAGGGTGTTGACTACAAGGACAAGTCGCCCACGCCGGAGAAGACCGCGGGCACTACGCGCACCCTCGCCGCGAACGCCGCTCACCTCGCCGGGTTGCTCTCAGGCTCGCAATACCCGGCATCGAGCTGATCCGAGACTCCCCAGCTTCTAGACTCCCGGCCGCGCGAAGACCAGCCGTACGCTCAACGGGTCGCCGGTCGGCGCAGCAACAACAGCACCCCGCGGTCGCCGAACACACGCACCTCGTCGACCATCAGGTCGAGCGGGTCCCGCTGTTCGCCCATCCATTCGCCGAGAAGGCTTGCCTGGGCGACCGAGCCGAGCTGCAGGACGGCGGCCCCATTCGGATGCAGGCACGCGTCGATCGTACGGAGACACTCACGAGCCAGGTCGAGTCCGTCCGTGCCCCCGTCGATCGCGGTCAGCGGATCCCCGGGAAAGCGGTCGGTCTGGGTGTCCGGCACCCACGGCGGATCGGCGACGACGACCGCGAACATCTCTCGGTCGCTCAGACAGGAGCCGATGGGGGAGTGGCGGATCTCGACGCGCTCGGCAAGGCCCGCGGCTTCCGCGTTGGCGCGTGCGAACTGGCACGCGACCGGGTCGATGTCGACGAGCACGCCGTCTCGAGAGCCTGTCTCCAGCGCCAGCAGCCCGATGTGGCCGGCGCCCGTGCAGAGCTCGAGTAGCCGGCCCGGCGGGCCGTCGTGACCCATCTCCGCCGCCCACGCCGACTGGGCCGTTGTCCACCGTCGCGGGGTGAGGACACGGTCGTCGTACTGGATCGTCAGGCTGCCGAAGATTGTGCTGCGGGTGGCCTGTCGCGGTGTCGTCTCGGGGTCCTCGGCTGTGGGCGCGGGGTGCATGCCGGCTCCGGTACCCCGGCACTCGTAGGTGATGCGGTGGCTCCGTATGAAGCCGTCCGCTGCTGGGTACCGATCTCGGCATGACTACCGACACGCCGCACTACACGATTCCCGGTCTTGACGAGGGTGCTGCCCGGACGATCATCGACCTGCTGCAGTCACGACTTCACGCCGCGAACGACCTCCAGCTCACCCTCAAGCATGTGCACTGGAACGTCGTGGGACCGCACTTCATCGCCGTCCATCAGATGATCGACCCCCAGGTCGACGCAGTGCGTGCGATGGCCGACGCCCTCGCCGAGCGCATCGCCACCTTGGGTGGTGCGCCGCGCGGGACCCCCGGCGCTCTGGTCCAGGAGCGCGAGTGGAACGACTACAGCATCGGACGGGCCACCACGCAGGAGCACCTCGCCGCGCTCGACGTCACCTATCAGGGCGTGATCGGCTCCTACCGAGAGGCGATCAAGATCCTCGACGATCTGGACCTGGTGACCCAGGACGTCCTGATCGGTCAGGTCGAGCAGCTCGAGCTCTTCCATTGGTTCGTACGCGCCCACCTGGAGGATCAGGGTGGGCAGCTGCAGACCGGCGACGCGGCCACGGAGGCTGGTGCGGCACACGCCGCCAGCGGCTGAGGACGCCTGCCATGCGATGGTGGGTCGCGGCGCTCGCGCTGGTCCTCCCGATGATCCTCACCGGGTGCGATTCGGAGCAGGACGAGGCCGTACGCGAGAGGGCCGGCGCCTTCCAGGCAGCGCTCTCCGCACAGG